>JAYQOT010000035.1:0-24142 GCA_038144955.1 Burkholderiales bacterium
ATCGACCCCTACCGCGCAGATGAAAACCTGAAATACGGCCCCGACTTCCGGCCGTTGCGACCGGCCACCCAATTTGCCTACACCAGTCTGGAGGGTACGGGATTCAACCGCGCGCTTGAACGCTGCGTCGGCATGGGTAAATGCCGGGCGCATGCCGGCAGCGTGATGTGTCCGAGCTATCGTGTCACCCGCGAGGAGCGTTACTCCACCCGGGGCCGGGCGCGGCTGCTGGCGGAAATGCTGCGCGGCGAAATCATCCGCGATGGCTGGCGCAACGACGACGTGCGCGAAGCGCTCGAACTGTGCCTGGCCTGCAAGGGCTGCAAAAGCGACTGCCCGACTCACACCGACATGGCCTCGTACAAGGCCGAGTTCATGCACCATCATTATCTGGGGCGGCTGCGCCCGCTGCAGGCCTACACCATGGGTCTGGTCAATCGCTGGGCACGCGCGGCATCGCTGGCGCCGCGACTGGTCAACCTGCTGACACAGGCGCCGGGACTGGCCGCTGTGCTCAAGTTGGCCGGCGGCGTAGCCCAGCAGCGTACGATTCCCAGGTTTGCGCGGCGCACGTTCCGCAAATGGTTCGCCCGCCGACGAGCCCCAGCTGCAGGCTCGCGCGGGCGGGTCATCCTCTGGGCCGACACCTTCAACAATTACTTCCAGCCGGGCTCGGCTGCGGCAGCGGTGGAAGTGCTGGAAACCATCGGATACACGGTCAGCGTACCCCGCCGTCACCTGTGCTGCGGCAGACCCCTCTACGATTTCGGCATGCTCGACAGCGCACGCGGACAATTGCGGGAAATTCTCGATGCCCTCGCCGACGACATCCGCGCCGGCGTTCCGGTCATCGGGCTCGAGCCCGCCTGCCTGTCGGTATTTCGCGACGAACTGCTTAATTTTTTCCCGGACGATCCGCTTGCGCAGAAACTCAGCAGGCAATCCCATCTGTTCAGCGATTTCCTGATGGGCATCCCCGACTGGGATGCCCCCCAGCTCGGTGGCGAGGCCCTGGTGCACGGCCACTGCCACCAGAAATCGACATTCGGCATGGCCGGTGAAATGGCGCTGCTGAAACGGCTGGGCATCAGCGCCCGGACTGCGGAATCGGGCTGCTGCGGAATGGCCGGTGCATTCGGCTTCAATCCGCAGAATTATGAGGTGTCGGTCAAGGCCGCCGAATCTTCCCTGCTGCCGGCGATACGTTCGGCCGCTGAAAATACGATGATCGTCGCCAGCGGTTACAGCTGTCGCGAACAAATCGCGCAACTCTCGGAGCGCAATGGCCTGCATATTGCTGAAGTCGTCGCACTGGCCCTGACCCGCGCCCGCGCTGAGCGCTGAACCACACACCATGAGCAGTTTCCTCGATCTTTCCATCTGGCTGCTCGCGTACATAGCCATCGTCATCGCAATTTCGGGCTGGGTACAAGGTGCACTGGGGCTGGGCTTTCCGATGATCGCCACGCCTTTGATCGCCGCGGTCACCACCATGCAAACCGCGGTGATAGTCGTGCTGATCCCCTGCATCGCCTCGGTGCTGGCCAACATTTTGCGCAGCCCCGGTTTCTTCAAGGTACTGCGCCGTTTCTGGTGGATGCCGCTGGTTGCGATGCCGGGAGCCGCGATCGGGGCCCACCTGTTCGTTGCCTACCCCGATTTTCCCTACGCCTTGCTGCTCGCCGGGGTGATCCTGTTTTACCTGAATCTGGACCGCCTCGGCTTCACGCAATGGGTGTTGATGCGCAGACACGAGAAAAAGTTCGGCTTTCTTTGCGGATTTCTCGGTGGTGTCAGTGAAAGCACGGCCAATATCGCAGCCCCGCCGCTGATCATCTATTACCTCGGCATCGGCCTCGATCCGCTGCTGCTGGTGCCGGCGATGAATATTTCGTTCCTGGTCGGGAAGGTTACCCAGTTCGCAACCCTGGCCGGCAGTGGTGCTGCTTCGGTCAACACATGGCTGCTGACACTGCCCCTGGCCGTACTCGCATTGGTGATGTCGCTGATCGGCGGCCGGCTGCGCAGCCGGATTGACGGCGTGACGTACAGCCGATGGGTAAAACGCATGCTGTTTGCGATGGCTCTGTTGCTGCTCCTGCAGGCGGCCTATCGCCAGGTGAGCGGCTGAAACAAAAAAACCGGCACGCGGCCGGTTTTTCGGAGAGGCAGGAAACTCAGGACTGCAATGCCTTCTGCAGTTCTCCGCTCTGGTACATCTCGGTCATGATGTCGGAACCGCCGACGAATTCGCCATTGATGTAGAGCTGGGGGATGGTCGGCCAGTTGGCATACTGCTTGATGCCCTGGCGGATTTCGGGATCCTCCAGTACGTTGACGGTAAACAAATCGCCGACTCCGCAGGCTCGCAGAATGCCGACCGCGTTTGCGGAAAACCCGCATTGCGGAAAATCCGGCGAGCCCTTCATGTAAAGCACGACTTTGTGGCTGGTAACCTGTTTTTTGATGGTGTCTTCGGCGGACATTTGAGAACCCTTCAAACTTGACAAAACTGATCGGGATTGGAGTTTAACGACGCAGTCCGGCAGGGTCAAGACGCCGTCAAACGGCGGAGAAGCCGGCCGGATTACTTGCTGCTGCGTGATGCCGTCAGCAAAGCCCGTGGCATCAAATCCACACCGAACAATTCCAGTGCCGCCGAGGCCATCATTTCCGCTTCCCAGCTGAACCAGCGGTCGATCTGATCCATCGCACCATTCCCGGCGTCACAAAACGCCGGATCGCTGAGGACCAACAGCTTGCGGCAAGCACCCGGCCTGGAATCGTAAACCGTGCACTCACCGTTTCCACCCAGAAACACGCAGGCCCGGTCGGCCGGGGGCTGATCTCTCCAGGTCGCAACACTGTACCCGCTCTGGCGCTCGAGGCGCTGTTCATCAAGCACCCTGCCTGCACTGCGCAGTGTCTCGATCAGCAGGGCCGCTTCATGAGGTCCGATCTCCACCGGACCGTTACAGCAGTGGCTGCACCCTTTGGCACAGCGGATGCCGGTCGCAAAGGGATTGTTCACCCGATCCGCCGCAAGCAATCCGTCCATCGCGGCATTGGTGTTGAGGGCAGTCGTCAACGGATCCTGCCCCTCAAGTTCGCGCAAGCGCGCAAGCTGGCGATCATAGACCGCGCGCAGGTGGGCCCGTTTTCTTTCCATGCGGGCCGCGCGATTCGCGGCGGCTTTTTGTTCGTCAATCATCGCATCTCCCCGACTTCATCGCCGGCGCCCTCCACTGACGCGCGGCATCCCGGCCAGGTCAGTCGCGCAGAACACATCGCTGAAACCCGCCGCGGCCAGCATTTGCGCGCAGGCCGCGGACTGGTCAAATCCGTGCTCGAGCAACAGCCAGCCGCCGGCTTCGAGGTGCGCCGGGGCTTCAGCGATGACGCGGCGCAGGTCGCGCAATCCGTCGGCACCGGATGCCAGCGCGCTGCGCGGCTCGAAGCGCAGATCGCCCTGCTGCAAATGGGCGTCGCCTTCAGCCACATACGGCGGATTGGCAACGATCAGGTGGTAACGTTCACCACTGACAGCCCCATACCAGTCGCCGTGCAGCAGCCGCGTGTTGGCCGGCGCCCATTGCGCTGCGTTGGAACGGGCGATTTCCAGCGCTGTTTGCGAAACATCAACCAGCGTCACCTGCACCTGCGGCCGCTCCGCGGCAATGGTGATGCCGATGCAGCCGCTGCCGGCGCCGAGGTCGAGCACCCGCTGCTGGACCGCATCGGGCAAGCGCTGCAAGGCCTGCTCCACCAGCAGTTCGGTTTCGGGTCGCGGAATCAATACCGCGGGCGTAACCTTGAACGCGCGGCCGCAAAATTCGCGCTCGCCCGTGATGTAGGCCACGGGCTCACCGGCGGCGCGACGCTCCAGCAACGCCGCGTACTGCGCGGACTGCGCCGCTGTCAGTACTTCTTCGTCATGCGCAAGCAGCCAGGCATCGGTTTGCTGCGTCACTTCGCGCAACAACGCGCGCGCCTCGATGCGATCCAGCGCCTGCCGGCCCGCGGCAAGCGCGTTGCGGATGGTCCGTGGTTCGACGCTCGAAACTGTCATAAATACTTTTTAATACAATAACTTATGATCAGTCTTGTTCCTCGGCGAGCTGCGCTAGTTGCTCAGCCTGGTGTTCAGCCGCCAGCGCATTGACGAGATCGTCGAGATCGCCGTCGATGATTTGCGCGATCTTGTGCAGCGTCAGGTTGATGCGGTGATCGGTCACCCGCCCCTGCGGAAAATTGTAGGTGCGGATGCGTTCCGAACGGTCGCCGCTGCCGATCAGCGATTTGCGCGTCGCCGCCTCCTTCGATTGCCGTTCGCGGATCTGCTTGTCCTTCAATCGTGCCGCCAGCACCGCCAGCGCACGCGCCTTGTTCTTGTGCTGCGAGCGGTCATCCTGGCATTCGACCACCAATCCCGTCGGCAGGTGAGTGATGCGGATCGCGGAATCAGTCTTGTTAACGTGCTGACCGCCGGCGCCGGATGCACGGAAGGTGTCGATGCGCATCTCGGCCGGGTTGAGAACGATCTCGCTGACTTCGTCTGCCTCCGGCATCACCGCCACGGTGCAGGCCGAGGTATGGATGCGGCCCTGGGTTTCGGTGACCGGAACGCGTTGCACGCGATGGCCGCCGGATTCGAATTTCAGCTTCGAGTACGCACCCTGGCCGATGATGCGGGCAATGACTTCGCGGTACCCGCCAAGATCGGACGGACTTTCGGACATGATTTCGACCTGCCAGCGTTTGCGCTCGGCGTAGCGCACGTACATGCGAAACAGTTCGGCCGCGAACAATGCCGACTCGTCGCCGCCGGTGCCGGCGCGCACCTCCAGAAAAATGTTGCGCTCATCGTTGGGGTCGCGCGGCAGCAGCAGTTTCTGCAGTTCCGCTTCCAGGCTTTCGAGGCGTACGCGGATTTCCGCCGCCTCGGTCTCGGCAAATTCACGCATCGCCGGATCAGCAGCCATCTCCTGCGCTGTTTTGAGATCACCCTGGCTGCCCTGGTAGCTGCGGTAGAGCTCCACCACCGGGCCCAGTTCGGCATGCTCCCGGGTAAGCTTGCGGTAATTGTCCATGCTCGCCGTCGCCGATTCGCTGCCGAGCAGGCGATTGATTTCCTCCAGGCGATTGGACAGTTGGTCGAGTTTGGCAGCAATGCTGGGCTTCATCATGACAATTCAGAACCGCGATCGCGGCGGTTTACCGGGAACGCGTTATTCTGGCCGCTGGATCTGGTAGAGGCGGGCAATCAGTGAAGCCAGCTCATCGCGCTCATCCTGCGCGGCGTGGTTCAGCGCATGGGATGGCGGATGCATGAATTTGTTGGTCAGGGCTTGAGACAGTTCTTCGATCACTTTCTGCGGATCAGCGCCGTTGGCAAGGCGGCGCTGCGCGCGGTCCAGCTCATGCCGTCGCGCGCGTTCGGCGTTGTCGCGCAGCGCGCGTATGGTCGGCACCAGTTCACGGTTGTCCAGCCAGTGCAGGAAATCGGAAACCTGGTTCTCGATGATGACCTCGGCCTGCGTAACAGCCCCTTCGCGACGGTCCATGCCTTCCCGCGCCATCTGCCCGAGGTCATCCACCGTGTAGAGAAAAACATCGTCCAGGGTGCTGACCTCGGCCTCGATATCACGTGGAACCGCAAGGTCGAACATCAGAATCGGCCGGTGTTTGCGTGCGCGCAACGCACTTTCAACCAGCCCTTTGCCGATGATCGGCAGTGGGCTCGCGGTGCAGCAGACAACGATATCGTAGAGCGCAAGCTGCGCGCCAAGATCGTTCAGCGGAATCACGTGGCCAAAAAAACGGTCCGCCAGCTGCTGCGCGCGCCCGGCTGTTCGATTGGCGAAAGTCATGCGTTTGGGATGGTGCGCGGCAAAATGGGTCGCTGAAAGATCGATCATTTCTCCGGCGCCGACAAACAGCACGCTTTGCTCGGCAATGCTGGGATAAATGCGTTCTGCAAGTCTGACGGCTGCGGCCGCCATTGATACTGTGCTGGCACCGATATCGGTCTCGCTGCGCACCGTTTTCGCAACCGAAAATGTGCGCTGGAACAGCTTGTTGAGCAGCCACCCCAGCGTGCCCGCCGCTTCAGCAGAACGCACCGCATCCTTGAACTGGCCGAGGATCTGCGGCTCGCCCAGCACCATCGAATCCAGACCGCTGGCGACCCGAAAAGCATGTTTCACCGCCCGTTCCTGCGGCAACTCGTAGAGGTAGGGTTCTATGTGCCCGGGTTTTAACCGGTGATAACCCGCCAGCCAGTCGATCGCAACCCGCGGCTCCGACGTCGAGCAATAAATTTCGGTGCGATTGCAGGTGGAAATGATCGCTGCTTCGCTGACCGGGCGGCGATCAACCAGATCCCGCAACGCCTGCGTCAATTGCTCGGCATGAAACACCACTTGCTCGCGCACGTCGAGCGGCGCAGTCTGGTGGTTGAGTCCGAAAGCAAATAGCGGCATGGACGCAGTGCGACAAGTCGAAAAATGCCTTGTATTTTAACTGCTTAGGGGGGCCATCGCCACCAGGCCAAGCACCGATTTGGCCCCGAAAACGCCCTGAATCAGCCCGCTATGGCGATCATGTCGAAGTCGGCCTTGGTCGCTCCGCAATGCGGGCAGGTCCAGTCCGCCGGCACATCCTCCCAGCGGGTGCCAGGCGCTATGCCCTCGTCCGGCAACCCGGCCGCTTCGTCATAAATGAAATTGCAGAGAATGCACTGCCACTTCTTCATGCCGGCTGCTGCTGCTCGTTGACCATGGTCTTGCCCGCCGCGAACAGCTTGAGGTTTTCCGTGAAAACCTTCGCAGCCCGTGCATCGTTTCCGGAGGAGGCAGATGCATTGTGCGGTGAAATGATGACATTCGGAATGTCCCACAGCGGCGAATCGGCAGGCAGCGGCTCCTTTTCGAACACGTCGAGATAGGCACCGGCAATCTGTTTCGATTGCAATGCGGCAATCAGCGCTTTCTCGTCGGCACAGCCACCCCTTGCCACATTGATCAGGTGCGCATGCCGCGGCATCAAGGCCAGCGTTTTGGCATTGACCAGCTGATGGGTCTCCTTCGTGTAGGGACAGGCCAGCACCAGCCAGTCGCACTGGGGCAGCAATGACGGCAGCTGGTCCAGCGTGTGAATTTCATCGACCGGATCACCGTCGCGCTTAGGGCTGCGCCGCATTCCAATGACTTTCATTTCCAGGGATTGACAGAACCGTGCCACGGTTGCGCCGATGTTACCGAGGCCTACGACAATCACGGTTTGTCCGCGCAGGTCGCGCGGCACCTCCTTGCCGCGAGCCGGATCCCAGCGGCGTTCGCGCTGCGCCGCGATCCAGCGCGGAAACCCGCGCGCCAGCATTAACAGGCCGCAGATGGCGGTCTGTCCCACCGGCTCGCCATTGGTGCCGGCAGCGGTGGTCAAGCGCACCTTGCGTTCATGCAAAGCTGAAAGGAATGGGTGCTGATCAATGCCAGTGCTGGTGAAATGCACCCACTTCAGATTGGGTGCTGCCCTGGCGGCTTCGCCGAAACTTTTATAGAGCTCGGAAAAGCGCAGATCACGCGTCAGGTAGGCCACCTCCACCTTCGCCACATCGGCGGCCGGCAGCGGCTGCGACGCATCGTCCGGCAGATGGATGATCTGCGGCGCCACCCCGGCGGCCTTGGCTGCAGCCTGCAACTGCTCACCGAACTGCGCGACAAACCCCTTGGACAACAGCATGCCCGTCATTGCCTTGCTCTCCCCGGAATTACTGGATCAGGATTTGTCGCGCTTGAACAGAGCGTCCAGTTTTTGTTCGTAGGCGTGATAGTCGAGGTAGTCGTAGAGATCGTCGCGTGATTGCATCAGGTCTACGACATTTTTCTGGTGCCCTTCCTTGCGGATGCTCTGGTAGACCTTCAACGCCGCGGCGTTGGCAGCACGCCACGCCGACAGCGGATACAGTGCCATCGCGACATTGGCGCTGCCCAGTTCCTGCGTCGTGAACAGCGGTGTCTTGCCGAACTCGGTGATGTTGGCGAGGATCGGCACCTTCACCGCGTCGGCAAATTTTTTGTACATCGACAGCTCGGTGATCGCCTCCGGGAAGATCATGTCGGCACCCGCTTCAACGCAGGCAACCGCACGTTCAACCGCCTTGTCCAGGCCCTCGATCGCCAGTGAATCGGTGCGGGCAATAATGACAAAATTCCGGTCCGTCTTGGCATCGGCTGACGCCTTGATGCGGTCAACCATCTCCTCCTTGCTGACGATCTCCTTGTTCGGACGATGACCGCAGCGCTTCTGCATCACCTGATCTTCAATGTGCATTGCCGCGGCGCCGAACTTGATCAGCGATTTGACCGTGCGCGCAATGTTGAAAGCCCCACCGAATCCGGTGTCGACATCGACCAGCAACGGCAGGCTGCAGACATCGGTAATGCGCCGCACATCGGTCAATACGTCATCAAGCGTGCTGATCGCCAAATCAGGAACTCCCAGCGATCCTGCCGCAACGCCGCCGCCGGAGAGGTAGATCGCCTTGAAGCCGCTGCGCTCGGCCAGACGGGCGTGATAGGCATTGATGGCGCCGACGATCTGCAGCGGCTTTTCTGCGGCCAATGCCGCACGAAACCGGGCTCCCGCCGATTGCTGCGCCGCGCCAGATTGGGATAGGTCGGTCATGAACTGCGCTCCTGTTGATTGCGTGGATGGGCAGCCTAGCAGACTGCCAGATGGACTTTTGGGGATCCCGGCCGACAGGCAGGGAATTCCCCGGGCCATTCGTCCGAATTCTGGACAAAATGGAATTTTCTGCAAAAAAATGTCCTGCAAAAGATAGCATAGGGAAGGGTATTCCGCTAGGACGGATGCGATGGCATAATCCCCATTCCCAAGTCTCACGATTCGGACTAAGCACTATGGCCATGGCAAAAGACTCCACTGACGACACCCAGGGCCGTTTGACCGGCACCCAGAGCATTGAACGCGCACTGCTGCTGCTCCGGGAAATTGCCGCGCACAACCGCGCCGGCTCCCGGCTGCTGGACCTGGCCACCCGCACCGGATTGCAGCGTCCCACCGTGCATCGCATGCTGAAATGCCTGGCTCATGAGGGCATGGTCCAACAGGATCCGGAAACGCACCGCTATTTCCTGGGCCCGATGGCTTTCGAGCTCGGGCTGACTGCAGCACCCCGCTTCAACCTGCGCGAAATCTGCCACCCGGCAATGACCCGCATCGCCGAGATGACCAGTGACACCGTATTTCTGACCCAGCGCAGCGGACTGGATGCCGTCTGCATAGACCGCCACGAAGGCACTTTCCCGATCAAGACATTCACCCTGGAAATCGGCATGCGTCGCCCGCTGGGCGTGGGCACCGGCAGCCTCGCCATCCTGGCTGCCCTGCCTGAAGAAGAATTCCGCAGCATCATTGCCAGCAACGAGCCCCGGCTGCCGGAGCATGGCCTGAACGGCCCTACGCTGTTGTCCCAGGCGCGCAAGGCTCAGAAGCTCGGCTATGCCGTCCGCGAAACCCCTACGCTCGCCGGCGTACGCTCCATCGGCCAGGTACTGCGCAACCAGAGCGGCGTGCCCTTCGCTGCGCTGTCGATCTCGGCCATCAGCAGCCGCATGAACGACCGCCGCGTACAGGAACTGGCAACCACGCTGCGCAACGAATCACGGCTGATTGAGCGACAGATCGCCAACGGCATGGAAATCCGCTGAGCCGTTCTGCTGCGGTACGCCGGCTGCTCCCGGCAACAACAGGACGTATTACCAGAGCATCGCTCCGCCTGCACCGAGCAGCAGGCGCGTTTCGCAAATCGCCCGATTGAACCGCGCTTCCGGCATCAACAAATTTACCTCGATCCACCCATGAAAATCCGCCAGCGCAGTTACGATTCAACAGCCCGTGGCCCGCTGCACGGCGTGCGCGTGCTCGACCTGTCGCGTCTCGTCGCCGGCAACCAGCTGACCCAGATGCTTGGCGACTTCGGTGCTGAAGTCATCAAGGTCGAGCCTCCCGCCGGTGACACACTGCGCGCGTGGAGGGTCGAACAGGTCGACACCAACTGGAAGCTCTACGCCCGCAACAAGAAAAGCCTCGCCCTGGAGCTGCGCAAACCCGAGGCCCGCGAACTGCTGCTCAAGCTGCTGCCTGGTGCCGCGGTCTTCGTGGAGAGTTTCCGGCCGGGCACTCTCGAAGACATGGGGCTCGGTCCCGAGGTGTTGCTCAAGCACAATCCGAAACTGGTCATCGTGCGCATTTCAGGCTGGGGGCAGGAAGGCCCTTACCGGCGCCGCCCCGGTTTCGGCACGCTGGTCGAAGGCATGTCCGGATTCGCGGCTCTCAACGGTTTCGATGACCGCGAGCCGGTGCTGCCGCCGATGTATCTGGCTGATACCGTGGCCGGGCTTTATGGTGCATCCGGGGTATTGGTCGCCTTGCGCGAAGTCGAACACAACGGCGGCAAGGGGCAGGTCATAGACCTGCCGCTGCTCGATCCGCTGTTTGCCGTGCTCGGGCCACAGGCCGCCAACTTCCGGCTGACCGGAAAGATCAAGCCGCGCACCGGCAGCCGTTCGACCAACGCGGCGCCGCGCAATGCCTACAAGTGCAAGGACGGCAAATATGTCGGGCTGTCGGCATCAATCCAGAAAATGGCCGAGCGCGTGTTCGAATCCATCGGCCGCCCTGATCTCATCACCAATCCGCGCTACCGCACCAACGCTGACCGCGTGAAACACGCCGCAGAACTCGATGCCATCATCGGCGAATTCATTTCACAGCGCACCCAGGCCGAGAACGTGGCCTTTTTCGAAAAGGCCGAGGTCACCATCGGGCCGATCTATGACGTATCCCAGATTGTCGAAGACCCGCATGTCCTGGAGCGCGAATTGATCGCCAACTATCCGGACCGGGACATGGGACAGTTTCCGATGCATCATGTCGTGCCGCGGCTGTCGGATACGCCGGCGACTATACGCACACCAGCGCCGGTGATAGGCGAACACAACGCCGCGCTGCTGGCGGAAATCGGCATCAATGCAGAAGGCTACCGGCAGTTGCTGGCCTCCGGGGTGGTAATTGAAGGCGGCAAGAATACGCCAACAACAGAATAAATTTATCAATATAATCAATAGGTTATTAAATGACAGCTCCTGAACTGCCGGTATGGCGCTCGCTGATGTATGTACCCGTCAACGTCGAGAAATACGTCGACAAGGCGCATACCCGCGGGGCGGATGTAATCCAGCTTGATGTCGAAGACAGCGTCCCCCCGGCCGAGAAAGCCAGCGCGCGCAAATTGATCGAGAAAAATGCGGCGCGCGTGCGCAAGGGCGGCGCCGACGTCGTGGTACGCATCAACCAGCCGCTGTCGCTGGCGGTGCGCGATCTCGAACACGCGATATGTCCCGACGTCGACGGCATCGCGGTCACCAAGGCCAGCGGCGTCTCCCACATCCGCCTGCTGGATGAGCTGGTGTCGGACCTCGAACTGGCACGCGGCATGAAAGTCGGCCACACCCGGTTCATCACCATGATCGAAACGCCGGAAGCGTTTTTCAGAATACGCGAGATCACCTCGGCAAGCCGGCGCATCGCGGCCTGCAACATCGGAGGCGAGGATTTCGCGATGAACTGCAACATGCAGCCAAGCGGCGAAGCCCTCTTCTATCCCAAGCAGCACATGATCATCGCCGCCAATGCTGCCGGCATCATGCCGCTCGGATTCGTCGACAGCGTGGCGGGCTTCGGTGACTGGGACAACTTCCGCAAAATGGTGCGTCGTTCGCGTGATTACGGTTTCATGGGTGCGGGCTGCATCCACCCGGGCCAGGTCACCATCGTCAACGAGGAATACAAGCCCGGCGCCGAAGAAGTCGAATACGCACGCAAGATCATCGCCATGGACAAGGAGGCGGCGGCCAGCGGCCGCGCATCGTTTGCAGTTGACGGCAAGATGATCGACATTCCCGTCATCGTGCGCGCCGAACGGCTGCTGAAGCGCTTTGAAGCGATCAGCGCCCGCGAGTCCAAGACGCTGGCAGCGATGAAAGGCTAGCAGTTCCGTTATCGCCCGCCGGGCAATTTTCTTTCTCCTTCGGGTCGGCTAGGATGGCGTTTCACGCGCACATCCGTGCGCGGCCCCGGGGAGAAATCATGAAAATTTACAACAAGATCAACTGCCTGATATTCATCGCACTGGCCACCTGCCTGTCGCCGGCCACTGCGCAGCCGGCAAAGTTTCCGGCCAAGCCGGTGCGCATCATCGTCGCCTTCCCGCCCGGCAGTTCCACCGACATCGTCGCGCGCGTGGTCGGCGAACGCCTGACCGAAATCTGGGGCCAGAACGTGGTGATCGAGAACCGCCCCGGCGCCTCGGGCAATATCGGCACCCAGGTTGCACTGCGTGCCAACCCCGACGGCCACACGTTGTTCATGAACAGCTCGGCAATCGCGGTGAACGTAACGCTGTATTCAAAGCCCGGGTACGCGATGAAGGACATCATCCCCATCCTGCAGGGCCCGACCACGCCCAACCTGATCACCGTGCATCCTTCCGTGAATGCCAAAACACTGCAAGAACTGATTGCGCTGGCGAAAACCACACCTCTGAGTTACGGCTCGTCAGGCACTGGCACCACTCCACATCTCGACATGGAACTGCTATTCAAGACGTTGGCCAAGGTCGACATCACCCACGTACCCTACAGCCCTGCGGCAGCGGCATCGGCCGTGGTCGGCAACCAGGTCCCGGTCGGTTCGACATCCATGCCGCCGGCAGTACCGTTTGTCAGGAACGGGCGCTTGCGCGCCATTGCAGTGACCACCGCCAAACGTTCTCCGGTGCTGCCAGACGTATCGACGGTCGCCGAATCGGGATTCCCCGGTTTCGATGATTACACATGGTTCTCGGTATTCGCCCCTGCGGGCGTACCTGCGGCTGTCGTCAACCAGGTCAACCGTGATTTCACCACCGCACTGCAATCGCCCGCGGCGAAAGAGCGTCTTAACGCACTGTCGCTGGTATTCATGCCGAACACGCCAGCCGAGTTCGCGGCGCGCCTCAAGGCCGAGGTCGCAAAATACGCGAAGATCGTCAAGCAATCCGGCGCACGCGTCGATTGAGTGTGCGATGAGAAACGTCACCGCTGACACCATCACTCAGGCCGTCGTCCGTTCTTTTGACGGTACCGCCGACCCGCGGTTGCGCCTGATCGTGGAAAAGCTCGTTCATCACCTGCACGCTTTCGCTCGCGAAGTAAACCTGACGCCGGCGGAATGGAAAGCCGGCATCGATTTCCTGCATCGTGCCGGAAAGATTTCCAGCGATGCACGCAACGAGTTCATCCTCGCCTCTGACGTGCTCGGCCTCTCGTCGCTGGTTGACCTGCTCGCCAGCGGCGCCGGCGCGACCGAACACAGCGCACTGGGACCATTTCACGCCGAAGGCTCACCGCTGCTGGAAGTCGGCGGCGACCTGAAACAGAACAATGCCGGTGAGCCGATGCTGGTACGCGGTCGCGTGCTTGACACCGGCGGCCGCCCGCTGGCCGGCGCACAGCTCGATTTCTGGCAGGCAGCGGTCAACGGCAAGTACTGGCAGCAGGACCCCGAGCAGGATCCGCATAACCTGCGCTTCCGCATGATCACCGGTGAAGACGGCATGTACGCCTTCACCACGGTGCGTCCCGCACCCTATACCGTTCCTTATGACGGCCCGGTCGGCGACCTTTTGCGCGCAGGTGGACGTCACGCCTGGCGTCCCGCCCATTTCCACTTCATTGTCAGCGCCGAGGGCTTTCGGGCACTGACCACCGAGGTATTTTTCACCGGCGACCGCTACATCGATGAGGACGCCGTGTTCGGCGTACGCGAGTCGCTGCTGGTCAATCTGCGCATGGACAACGACGCCGGGCTGGCTCAGCGCTACCGCTTGCCGCTGCCTTTTCACAGGATGGAGTTCGACTTCCGGCTGACCGGCTGATTCATTCGCGTCATATCGCATGCCGTAAAATTACGGCTTTTCACCGCAACAACCGAGGCAGCCCCGCATGTCCGCAGATCTTGAGTCCCTTAAGCAGTGGATCGG
Source organism: Burkholderiales bacterium (assembly GCA_038144955.1). Lineage (GTDB taxonomy): Bacteria > Pseudomonadota > Gammaproteobacteria > Burkholderiales > SG8-41. Next base: position 14,108 of record JAYQOT010000035.1, read on the forward strand.
CCGCAAGGAAACCGCCGTCGATCATGTCACGGTCCCGATGGTCGACCGCCTGTCGGCGACACTCGACCGCGATGACCCTTACCCGAAAATCGGTGCGCCGCTGCCGGTTGGATGGCACGCGCTGCTGTTCCCGCGCATCGTCCGCCAGTCCCAGATCGGCCCCGACGGGCATCCCAAACGCGGTGATTTCCTGCCCCCGGTTCCGTTGCCGCGCCGCATGTTCGCCGGCAAGCGCACGACCTACCATCAATCCCTGCTGCTCGGTGACGAGGTTCATCGCGAATCAACCATCCAGAATGTGACGATCAAGGATGGGCGCAGCGGCCGCATGGTGTTCGTGACGGTCAAGACGGAAATCAACAGCCCGCGCGGACTCGCCATCACCGAAGAGCAGGACATCGTTTACCGCGGGGAGCCTGACAAGAATGCTCCGCCGCCACCGCCGCAGGCTGCGCCCGGCAAGGCCGTATGGACGCACCAGGTCACACCCGATCCAGTCATGCTGGTCCGTTATTCAGCACTGACCTTCAACGGCCACCGCATTCACTACGACAAGCCCTACGTCACCGGGGTCGAGGGTTATCCCGATCTGGTCGTCAACGGCGGACTGACCACGCTGCTGATCTACGAGCTGGCGCGCACGCACGCATCAACGCCCATCCGCTTCATGTCGTCGCGCAATGTACGCGCCATGTTCGTCAACCGCGCCGTCACCCTCTGCGGCGAACCTTCTGCGGACAATAAAACAGCGAAGCTGTGGGCACAGGACGACACCGGCGCCGTCTCCCTGCTGGCCGATGCGGAGTTTGCATAATGGCCGGAGGACCGCTCGAAGGCGTACGCATCATTGACCTGACTTCGGTGGTAGTCGGACCGCTCGCAACGCAAATTCTTGCCGATCACGGCGCCGAGGTCATCAAGGTCGAAACCAAGTCCGGTGACCTGGTGCGCAACATGAACGGCAAATCGGTGACGCCGGGCATGGGTGCCAAATTCCTGCACCTGAACCGCAACAAACGTTCGATCGTGCTCGATCTGAAAAATCCCGACGGCCACGCCGCACTGCTGAAATTGCTGGCCAAGGCTGACGTGATGATCTGGAACGTGCGCCCGCCCGCGATGGCCCGCCTCAAGCTTTCGTATGAAGACGTGTGCAAGGTCAACCCGGGCATCATCTACTGCGGCATGTTCGGCTTCGGCCAGGACGGCCGTTACCGGGAAAAACCCGCCTACGACACCATCATCCAGGGTTCAGCGGGCATGGCAGCCATCCATCACCGTGCCGGTGGCGAGCCCCGGTTCGTGCCGATGGTGGTCGCCGACAAGACTGTGGGGCTCATCGCCGTGCAGATGATCGCGATGGCGCTCTATCGCAAGGCGAAGACCGGTGAAGGCTGTTCGATCGAAATTCCGATGTTCGAGAATTTCGTCAAATTCGTGCTCGAGGAGCACATGTATCTCAAGACCTTCGATCCGCCGCTGGGCGAAACCGGGGATCCGCGCCTGCTCGATCCGATGAACAAGCCGATCCCGACCAAGGATGGATGGATCTGCATCTCCGCGAATACCAACGATCAGGCCTTCGCTTTTTTCGACGCCATCGGCCGTCCTGAACTTAAAACCGACCCCCGCTTCAACAGCGTGCCGGCTCGGTTCGCCAATGTTGCCGACTATTTCGATGTGCGCATCAAGGCCCTGCAGGGGCGCACCACTGCGGAATGGCTGAAGATTTTCGATGACGGCGATGTTCCGGCGATGCCCTATCACACGCTGGACAGCGTGCTCGAGGATCCACATCTTCTCGACGTCGGCTATTTTGAAATGAAGGATCACCCCACTGAGGGGCGCACCCGGGTCATGCGTCTGCCCAACAAATGGTCCTGCGGATTACGAGAAGGCTGGAGTCCGGCACCCAAACTTGGTCAGCAAAGCGTCGAGATTCTGCGTGAGGCAGGCCTTTCAGAGGCAGATATACAGAAGCTGATCGATGCCGGGGCCACGCTGGATGGACGCCTGAAAAAATAGGGCCTCGCCTGTGCGTTTTGCGGATGAGGCATAATCTTGCGCCCGAATTCATGGAGATCGTCATGCACCTGTCGTTACGTCACGCCGTATTGACCACCCTCTTTGTTGCAGCAACGCTCACGACTCCCGCACAGGCCCAGACCACCAGCGGAGAATTCACACCCCATGTCGGCCAGGCCGGCAAGGACGTGATCTGGGTGCCAACGCCCAAATCGCTGGTCATGAAAATGCTGAAAATGGCCGACGTCAAACCCAGCGACATCGTCTTCGACCTGGGATCCGGTGACGGCATCACGGTAATCACCGCGGCCAAGGAGTTCGGGGTAAGCGCCACCGGCATCGAATACAACCCGGACATGGTGGAATTGTCGAAACGCAATGCACAGAAAGAAGGCGTTGCCGACAAGGCCCAGTTCATCCGCGGCGACATTTTCGCAACGGATTTCAGCAAAGCTACGGTACTCACCATGTACCTCTTGCCCTACCTGAACATGAAACTGCGTCCGACCATCCTCAGCATGAAACCCGGGACCCGGATCGTGTCTCACGCCTTCACCATGGAAGACTGGTCCCCTGACCAGACCGATTCCACCGAAGGGCGCACGGCCTACATGTGGATAGTCCCGGCAAAAGTCGAAGGCAAGTGGAAAATCGGCCAGGATGAACTGGAGCTGACCCAGAAATTCCAGATGGTCGACGGAAACTTCCGCGCCGGAGACACGACCTGGCGCATAACCAACACCAGCCTGCGCGGGGATCAGATCCGTTTCAATATCGGCAACGCTGCCTACAGCGGACGCGTCACCGGGCCCACCATGCAGGGAACAATGCGCCGTGGCGATGCCCCTCCAACCACGTGGAGCGCATTACTGGTAAAAAAGCAGCAGTAAGCTGACTACCGACGGCGCGGCTCGACGCGCTGCAACTCGAGCCTTGCCGGACGGAGCAGCCGATAAACCGGAACCTCGCTGCTTGCTGATGCTGTCGGTGGAGAACCCCTCTTGTCCACCGGCAGCAGCCCGAACGATACGAAACTGCTTGGTGACTCGGGTTCCAGCGCGACCGCAATGACGTTTGCGTTGGGTTGCGCCATCGGATAAACGTAACTTCCTGCAGGAAACCGCACTTTCTTCGGGTTCACCTCGGTGGAGACAGTGCTGGTAATTCGACCCTCGATGTAAGTAGCGCTCGATTTACGCTCGGTCACCGCGTAGGCCTCGACCTCCAGCTCCGCCGGTTCGCGCAACCGGCGGACCTCCACTCCGGATTGCATCAGACGCTCCGCAACTTGATGGTGTATCGGCGGCATCACATACGCCCAGGGCCGGGAACGGGTAATGCCGGCGGCCGCGCGCAGCGAATCCGCCCAGTCGACCTCGATCTCTTTCAGCGCACCACTTTGGGGGTCCAGCATCATCAGTTTTTGCCGCACCTGCGGGCTCTTGACCGTAACCGCGACCGTATCATCGGGCTGCGGATCATTGCCCCGACGGACGATGTCGGCGCGCACTGCCTCGACAGTCTCAATCAATTGCGATGCGTTGGCTGCCGCGGTATCGAGCAGGCTGGTGATGGCGACCACATGGGTATGCACCCGCCGCGCGAATCCTTCGCGGCCTACCCCTACGCCACGGCTTTCGATCAGAAATGAAACCGCATTCTGAAGCCCTGCAAAATTGCGCCCGATGTCGGGCGTGGTACCACCCATGGAAACCAGGTGATTCTTCATGTTGTAACTGGTGGTGTAGTACCAGAAATGGGAGTAACCTGCCCGCTCCACCTTTTCACGCAACTGTGGCAGGAATTTTCTGTCGGCCAATGCAGTCAATGCGGGATGCACGTTGGGATTGGTCGCATATTGCACCATCAGGTCGTAAGACTGGATCGTTCCAAACTTCTGGACCCAGCGATTGGCCACGCTGAATTCATGCGCATCTATAAACAGATGCGGGTCGAACTCATCAATGACGCGATGCAAAGCCAGGGTCTCGGGCAAATCAACCTTGACATGATCGCGGTTGATGTCGACGGTGCCATGCGGTGAGCGTCGAAAATAATAGGCGCCGTCCGGATTTGCGTGGGGAATGATGACCACGGTCAGGCGGTCGAGCAGTCTACGCAAACTGCCAGTCGCGAGCTCTTTCGCCAGAACCAGCATGGCCTCACCGCCTGCAGGCTCGTTGCCATGCTGCAATCCCGCCATCACCACGACCGGTCTGCCCAGCCTGCGAGAATCTGCAGCAGTTTTTACATCCGGACCAGAAAGAATCAATACCGGTATCGAACGACCTTCCTGTGAAACTCCGGCTGTGCGCATTTGCACGGCATCCGATTCACGCCCCAATCGACTGACAAAGTCGGTCATTTCCCGGTGAGAGGTGAAATCCACGCGCCCGGCCCTGAATCCGGGAGTGTCGTAGGCGACGACCGGATCGGGATAACGCTGCAGCACTTCTGCGCTCTGCCTGTAAATGCGCTCCGGGTCGAACTGCGCCAGTAGGGGTGCCGCATACAGCAGCACCAACAACAGCAAGGGCAGTAACCGGAATTTGTCGATACGCGTCAGCATGTCAGTCCCGATAGGCATATAAGTTCTCGTAAGGCATTAGACCATCGCGCAACACAGCCGCGCAATCCGCAAAAAGGCAGCGATATAATTGATCTGCCCTTTTGGCATCCCATCATTCTTCGTACAAGGAATTAATTCATGGCAGGCACTATCCGACACGCGGTCATCATCGGCGGCGGTATCATGGGCGGGGACATTGCGACGCTGTTTGCAGCCCATGGCTGGTCGGTGCACGTGATGAGTCCCTCCCAGAAAACCCGCGATGCGCTGCCGACACGCATTGCCGCCGGGCTTGCCAAACTTGGCGCACCCGCCGGAAACATCAGCGCCGTTAAATGTTACGCGGAACTCAAGTCTGTGCCGTGGCGCGATATCGGCATTGTCGTTGAAGCGGCGACCGAAGATCTGTCATTGAAACAGCGGCTGTTTGCAGAAGCCGAAGCCCTTGCCGGACCGGAGATACCCCTGGTCAGCAATACATCAAACTTTCCGATCGGCGATATTGCCAAGGGGCTTAAACACCCCGGTCGTGTCGCCGGGCTGCATTTCTTCATGCCCGCCCATCTGGTACCGCTGGTGGAGGTGGTCAGTTCGCCATTGACCGATGCCAAGGTTGCGACAGGGTTGGTGCAATTGATGAAGGATTTGAACAAGGCGCCAATCTGGGTCAAGAAAGACGTGCCCGGATTTGTCGGCAACCGGCTCCAGCACGCGATGATGCGCGAAGCCCTTTACCTGATCGCCGACGGAGTCACCGACGCCGAAGGCATCGATACTGCCGTGCGCTACGGCTTCGGTTTCCGCTTCATCGCCTGCGGGCCGATGATGCAGAAGGAAATGTCGGGCTGGGACACGCATGATCTCGTTGCCAGCGCTCTCTATCCCCATTTGCATGCAGAGAAAGGCCCGCCGCAGTTGTTGAAGGACCTGGTTGCCAAAGGCCGGACCGGCATGAAGGCCAAGGCCGGCATGTGGGACTGGACTGACGACGGAATCAAGAAGGAAAAGGCCCGTATCGAGCGCGCGCTGCAGGCCGGCTTCGACATACTGCGCGCCGACAACTCCTGAAGACAGGCAGGAGCATGACCACTGCGGAAAACTCATCGCGTCTGCGCACTCTGGCAAAATCCCGCCTTGTGCGCATCGGGCTCGCCCTGCTGCTGTTTTATGCGCTGGCCGGTTTCCTCATCGCGCCCTGGCTGGTGCAAAGGCAAATCCCCGCTCTGGCTGAAAATCACCTTGGTGCCCAGGCGTCAGTGGACTCGATTCGTATTAACCCGTTCCTGCTGACATTCGAAGCAGCGAAAATTGCGATCGCTGAAAAAAACGGGGCACCCGTAGCAACGATAGGTCGTGTATTCGTCGACTTCGAGGTCAGCAGTCTGTTCCGCCGAGCGTGGACATTCCGGGAAATTCGCATTGAGCGGCCGACTGTCAGTGCCGAAATCGATGAAAAGGGAACCCTCAATCTTTCGCGACTGGGCAAACCCCGCTCCGCCGACACGGCCGTCGAACCTGCGACAGAGAACAAACAGCCTCCCAGATTGCTGTTCCAGAATTTTGCGATTACAGAAGGCCGGTTCAGCATTGCCGACCATTCCATCAAGCCCGTCGCACAGGCCCGGTTCGACCCCATCAACCTGGAAATGCATGACCTGTCGACGTTACCGGATCACAAAGGTGAACATGTTCTGACCGCCCGGCTTCCAGGGGGAGGCAATCTGAAATGGCAGGGAAAGGTTTCCCTGTCCCCGTTTGATTCCAGCGGAACATTCCAGTTGAACGACGGCAAGCTGGCCACCCTCTGGCGTTTTGAGCAGGATCGTTTGGCAATCCGTGAACCTACCGGCAATTACGGGGTAGAGCTGAATTATCAGGCACGCTATCAGGGCGGCGCTTTTGGCCTGCAGGCAAGCAACCTGGCCTTTCGCATTAAAGATGTCGAAATTGCCAGGGAAAAGGACAAAACTCCGCTGGCAAGAATCTCGGCGATTGCGTTCGAAGATGGCAGTTTTGACCTGGGCCAACGCAGCATCTCGTTCGGCAAGGTCCGCATCGCCGACAGCGCGATAAATGTCGGGCTGGATCAGGATGGGACTGCGGACTGGTCGCGGCTGATGCGCCCAACACCATCAGATAAAACAAAAGAACCATCATCGAAGCCGGCTAAAAACAATCCGGCTGCGGCATCGTGGAAGCTGGCATTGCCCAAGGTGGCCATCGGACCAGTCAAGGTTTCAGTGACGGATCAAAGCCGGGCCAAACCCCTGTCGGTTACTCTGGACCGTGCCGAAACCGAATTGGGAGTCGTCGCGACCTTCGGCGCACAGACACAGGTCACGGCTGACGGCGCCGGGATAAAACTCGGCGGCCTGCGCATCCGTTCCGGCGACGACAAGGAGCCTTCGCTCACCCTGGGTTCTGCCGAGCTGACCGGCGGTCATTTCGACCTGCAAAAAAAATCCGCTGGCGCCGGAAAACTCAAGCTGTCCGGCGGAAAAACAGATGTGCGAAAAGCAGCAGACGGCACTCTCAATCTCGTAACAGCCTTCGCACCACGTCAAAGCAAGCCCGATCAACCTTCGGCTTTCAGCTTCAGCCTGGGCGAGGCGGAAATCGGAGGACATGCGATTTCATTCACCGACCAATCATTTACTCCTGCACTGTCCCAGAATATCGAAGCCGTACGCCTGGCCATGTCGAAACTGGCAATTCCCGCTACAAAACCCAGTCCTCTCGATATCGTATTGCGCGTCAAGGAAGGCGGGGAACTCAAGCTCAAAGGAAACATCGACCTTGACAAGTCTGCCGCCGACATTCGCATTGATCTGGCGAATCTCGATCTGCGTCCTGCCGAAGTGGTATTGAAACAATTTACGACCCTGGCCCTGTCATCGGGGAAAGCAGGAGCCAGCGGACGTGCGGTGTGGAACGGCAAAGCCAGTCCACCGGCATTTCGTTACAACGGCTCTGTTGCCGTCAACGACGTGGATTTACGCACCGCTTCCAGCAATGAACCGCTGTTCAGCTGGAAACAGCTTGCCGCCACCGGCCTGGCAATCGATTCCGGGGAAAACCGATATGCCGTCGAGCAACTGTCTCTGACCCAGCCTTATGCCCGCCTGGTCATCAACAAAGACCGCACCACCAATCTCGCCGATATCAAAAAAAGGCAGCCGGAAGGTCCGGCAACCGCTCCACCCGCCGCAGAAACCGCCCCAAAGACCATCCGCATCGATCGGGTGCGGGTTGAAAACGGTGCCATGGATTTCACCGACCTCAGCCTGGTTCTGCCCTTCTCGACATATATCAAAGCTCTTGATGGCGCCGTCAGCGGGCTGTCTTCAGAAGCAGGTTCGAGCGCCGGGCTGAAATTCGAGGGACGCGTCGACGAATTCGGTCTCGCTCGTGCCGAGGGTAGCCTCCAGCCGTTTGCGCCCAAGAAATTTACCGACATTGCCGTCACCTTCCGTAATGTTGCACTGACTCCGCTGAGCCCCTACTCGGCAACATTTGCCGGACGCAAGATCGCCTCCGGAAAACTTTCCCTGGATCTTCAGTACAAACTCAAGGACAGCAACCTTGCCGGAGAAAACAAGGTGCTGCTGGAACAGTTCACCCTGGGCGAACAGGTCGAAAGCCCCACGGCAGTCAACCTGCCGCTGGATCTGGCAATTGCACTGCTGACTGACAGCGACGGCAAAATCGATCTCGCCGTTCCGGTGGCCGGCAATGTCGATCAACCCGAATTCAGCTACGGACACCTGGTGTGGCAGGCCATCCGCACGGTCATCGCCCGTATCGTCACCGCACCGTTTCGCGCGCTGGGTGCACTGTTAGGTGGTGGCGAGCAAGGTGCCGGCGAGGTCACTTTCGATCCCGGCAGCTCCCGCCTCCTCCCCACTGAATATGAAAAGCTGCGGCGCATCGCCGAAGGACTGCAGAAACGGCCGCAGTTGAAACTGGTGGTGCAAGGCACTTTCAACAAGGAAAGTGATGGGCAGGCTTTACGCAAACAGGCTGTCCGCAACGATCTGGCGACCCGGGAAGGCCTGAAACTGGCTCCCGGAGAGGATCCCGGTCCGGTCGCTTTCGACAATCCGAAAACGCAGCGTGCCCTGGAGAACATGCTCGGAGAACGCGCGGGCAGCGAAGCTACGGCACAGTTTGCGGAAAGTTTCCGCAAATCAACCGGCAGCGAAATCAGCCGCGTCAATCCCGCGCTGGCTCTGGTCGGCCGCGGCGCCGGCTCCCGCGCTCTCTATGAGGCCCTGTACCAGCGGCTGATCGAACTGCAGCCGCTGCCTGATCCCGCCCTGTCCGAACTTGCCAACCAGCGAGGTCAGGCAATCATCAAGGCATTTACCGACAGGCTGAAGTTCGACACCGGCCGGCTGGGCAGAAAATCCCCGGAAGCTTCAGACGAAGCCGTCAAGAACGGCATACCGATCAAACTGAGTTTCGAGCCGCTCAAGTCCTGAGCGGTCGCATCCGGGATTCACTCCTGGTCAGCGTCTGTCCGCCAGGATTTGCTGCGCCTTCTGGATCACCGGGACATCAACCATCTTGCCGTCGACAGCGACCGCACCGCCCTTAGATTGTTCGGCGGCGGCGAGCACTCGTTGTGCCCAGGCGATCTCTTGCTCCGTCGGCCTGTAGCAGGCATTCACCACCGGAACCTGTTTTGGGTGTATGCAGAGCTTGGCACCAAAACCGAACCGGCGCCCGCGCTGTGTTTCATCACGCAGGATTTCCGCATCGTCAATGGCGACGGTCACTCCATCGACCGGCGGTTGCAGACCCGCAAGGCGGGAGACCAGCACCAGTTGCGAACGGAAATAATGAAGTTCTTCAGCTTCACCGCTGATCTGCAGGTCAACCTGAAAATCGATGGTCCCGAACGCGAGCCGCTGAACCGCGCCGGCTGACGCGATATTCCGGGCGTTGTCGAAACCACGCGCGCTTTCGATGATCGGGATGATGGCCTTATCCCTGCCGGTCGCTGCTGCGACCCGCTGAACTGCAGATGCTTCCTCGGCCTTCGGCAACAACACGCCGCACACGCCGGGGTGTTTGCAGACCTCGAGATCTTTTTCAAACCACGGCGTATCCGCGCCGTTGATGCGCAGATATACCGGCTGATCCGCACTCAGTTGAGCGGTCAGCGCAACTCGCGCGGAATCCTTCTCTCCGCCGCCCACTGCGTCCTCGAAATCGACGATGACGGCATCGGCGCCTGCCTGTTGCGCCTTGGGTATGCGATCGGGGCGGCTGGCGGGAACGAACAGATACGAACGGACGATGCGCTGGTCTTTGGTGGCCATCGGAATTCCGAGAACTCGCAACGTTCAACTGAAGCAGGAATGGTGGCCAGGGACGGAATTGAACCGCCGACACAAGGATTTTCAGTCCTCTGCTCTACCAACTGAGCTACCTGGCCC
>JAYQOT010000036.1:0-22985 GCA_038144955.1 Burkholderiales bacterium
ACGCCCAGCTTGAAAACACACTGCGGCGCCCGCGGCGTACTCTCTTCCCACACCGAGGCCGGACCACCGGAGAGGATAACGCCCGAAGGATTAAAGCTGCGGACGAAATCGTCGGTTACATCGTGCGGATGCAGCTCGCAATAGACGTGCAGTTCGCGCACCCGGCGCGCTATCAGCTGGGTGTACTGCGAGCCGAAATCGAGGATCAGTATTTTTTCGTGATGCACGTGCCGATCATTCGACGCGGTAATTGGGCGCTTCCTTGACGATCTGCACGTCGTGGACGTGGGATTCGCGGACACCAGCCGTGGTGATCTCGACAAACTCCGCTTCACGGCGCACCGTGTCGATGCCTGCGCACCCCATGTACCCCATGCTGGCGCGCAGGCCGCCCATCAATTGATGGATCAGCGGGGCGACACCGCCCTTGTAGGGCACGCGGCCTTCGACGCCTTCCGGCACCAGTTTTTCGGTATCAAGCTCGTCATGTTCCTGGAAATAGCGGTCAGCGGAGCCCTGCTGCATCGCGCCCAGCGAACCCATGCCGCGATAGGATTTGTACGAACGGCCCTGAAACAATTCGATTTCGCCCGGCGATTCCTCGGTGCCGGCGAACAGGCTACCCACCATCACCGAGTGCGCGCCTGCCGCAATAGCCTTGGCAATGTCGCCAGAATAGCGGATGCCGCCGTCGGCAATCAGCGGGACATCGGTCTTCTGCAATGCCTTGGCCACGTTGGCCACCGCCGATATCTGCGGCACACCGATGCCGGCGACGATGCGCGTGGTGCAAATGGAGCCCGGACCGATGCCGACTTTGACTCCATCAGCGCCGTGATCCGCCAGCGCCTTGGCCGCAGCGGCAGTGGCGATGTTGCCGCCGATCACCTGAAGCTTGGGATAGGCGCGCTTCAACCAGCGAACCCGCTTCAGAACCCCTGCAGAATGCCCGTGGGCAGTATCGACGATGATCACGTCGACACCGGCCTCCACCAGCGCCTCTGCACGTTCCTCAGTGCCTTCGCCTACACCCACTGCGGCACCGACCCGCAAGCGGCCCTGCTTGTCCTTGCACGCATTGGGGTGCTCGGATGACTTGAGGATGTCCTTGACGGTCACCAAGCCGCGGAGCTCGAAATTCTTGTTCACCACCAGCACACGTTCCAGGCGGTGCTTGTGCATCAGCGAACGCGCTTCTTCGCGGCTGGCGCCTTCGCGCACCGTGACCAGCCGCGCCCGCGGGGTCATGATGTTTTTCACCGGCTGGTTGAGCTTGCTTTCGAACCGCAAGTCACGATTGGTGACGATGCCGACCACCTGGCCATTGGCTGCAACCACCGGCAAACCGGAAATCCGGTACTGCTGTGTCAGCGCGAGCACGTCCCTGACCGTCATGTCCTGAGTAATGGTGATCGGATCCTTGACGATGCCGCTTTCGAAGCGCTTGACCTTGGTGACTTCTGCGGCCTGCGCCTTGGGCGTCATGTTCTTGTGCACGATGCCTATGCCGCCTTCCTGGGCGATGGCGATCGCCAGTCGGGATTCGGTCACGGTATCCATGGCTGCGGAAAGCAGCGGGATGTTGAGGATGATGCCGCGGGTAAGCTTGGTTTTGAGGCTGACTTCGCGCGGCAGGATGGAGGAATGTGCAGGAACCAGCAGCACATCGTCGAAAGTCAGGGCTTTCTGCAGTACGCGCATCCGGTGCGTCCTTCGCAAAGCGCGGATTATAGGCGCTGGGCCGTAAACGGTAAACCGATCAGTGCGTTATTCCATTGACGGCAGCAGGCAAACTGGCTATTTTCGGGCCAATCGCAGCGGCCAACGGGCGTTGCGCCAACAATCCGCATCGGGTGTCCGCCATGAAAACATTTCTCGTCCTCCTGACCCTGGCACTGGCGCCGGTCATTGCACAGGCACAGATACTCAAATGCGTCGGCGCCGGCGGCCGCGTCGAATTTGCATCGGCCTGCCCCCCGGGGACCAAGGCCGAGTCCACGGGCATCCGCAACAAACCGGCGGCGGCTTCCTCGGGCCCGCAAAAATCACTCGCCGAGCGCGATGCCGAATTCCGCAAGCGCCGCACCGAACAGCAGGAAGCCGCCAAGAAGGCGGATGAAAAAGCCCAGGAAAACGCGGACCGCAGCCAGAACTGCGATAGCGCGCAGGCGTATCTGCGCAGCCTGCAAACGGGGCAACGCATCGTCAAGAACGACCCCAAGACCGGGGAACGGGTTTTCCTCGAGGATGCTGACCGCGCCGCCGAAGAAGCCCGCGCCCAGCGGGCGGTGGACGCCAACTGCAAATAAGCCGTCAGCGGCGGGGTTTCCTGCCGCGTTTGCGCCGCGCCTCCTTGGGATCTGCCTGCAACGGCCGGTAAAGCTCCACCCGGTCGCCCTCCCTGAGCTCGGTATCCACAGATACGACCCTGCCGAATATGCCCGTGGTCATTTCCAGCAGCGGCAGTTCACGCAACGTTTCGTTGTTCCTGCACTGATCCAGCGCTGCTGCGACAGTCGCGCCCTCCGGCAGATCGAGTTCCAGCAGCGTGGCCGCATCGGACAAGGCGTAAACCACTGAAATTTTCATGATTGGCCGTAGAGCCGATCAGCGCGCTGGAGAAAGGCATCGACCATGGAGCCGGCGATGTAACCGAATACCGGACCAACGATTTTTTCCAGCAGCGTGCTGGAAAATTCATACTGCAGGCGGAAATCAATCCGGCAGCCGTCCTCTCCCAGCGGTGTCAGCTTCCACTCCCCGTCGAGGCTGCGGAACGGGCCTTCGAGCAGGGTCATGGTCATCCACTCAGGAGCCTGTTTGCGGTTTTCCGTCGAAAAACTCTGGCGTATGCCGCGGTAGTTGATCCGTATCGTCGCGCGCGTGACCTCACCGTCGCGGTGCTCAACCCGGGTTCCGCCGCACCAGGGCAGGAATTCCGGGTACTTTTCCACGCCGTCGATGAGGTCGAACATCTGCCCCGCGCTGTAGGGCACCAGCGCCGATTTGCTTACCGAGGCCACGCGAACCTCACGCGCAGAACAATGGGTGCTGCCGGCACGGGTAAAATAAGAGCTGTCACGGAATGGCCCTGCAATGAGTATCGTCCAGAATAAAAAAGCTTTTCACGATTATTTTATCGAACAGCGCTTCGAGGCGGGCATTGCCCTTGAAGGCTGGGAGGCCAAGGCCATACGCGCCGGTCGCGCCCAGCTGAAAGAGGCTTACGTGACCATCAGCCATTCGGAGCTGTTTCTGATCGGCTGTCACATCAGCCCACTGCCCACGGCGTCCACCCATGTCCAGCCGGATCCCGTGCGCACCCGAAAACTGCTGCTGCATGCCGAGGAAATCACGCGGCTGATCGGCAGCGTGGAGCGTGCCGGGTACACCCTGGTGCCGCTGGATCTGCATTTTTCGAAAGGCCGCATCAAGCTGGAAATCGGCCTTGCGAAAGGCAAGAAGCAGCATGACAAACGGGCGACTGAAAAGGACAAGGAATGGCGCAGGGAACAGCAGCGCCTGCTGCGCGGAAAAGCCTGAAAAAGGCTGCGGAATGACGAACTGCAGGGAAAAATGGGGTGGCTGATGGGACTCGAACCCACGACAACCGGAATCACAATCCGGGACTCTACCAACTGAGCTACAGCCACCACGGAATCAATGCTGGTTCAAGCAACCTGTGGCGCGCCCGGCGGGACTCGAACCCACAACCCCCGGCTTAGAAGGCCGGTGCTCTATCCGGTTGAGCTACGGGCACATGCAAGCCGGATACCGGAAGTTCCCTGCCGAAACCGAAGGGGCGTAATATACGCCACCCCCAGTAAAATCGTCAATTAATCCCCCTTAAAAACGGGCTCCAGCTTGCTTGCGAGGGGTATCGAATTCAGCTATAAAAGCTTCTTTTTTACGCACAGACAGCCCCTCATGGCCACTGAAATACTCAAGAATTACCCCGCCTACAAGCCCAAGGGCAAAGAGGAATACATGAATGCGCGCCAGCTCGCGCATTTCAAGAAAATGCTCGAGGAAATGAAGCGGGAACTGTCCCAGGACATCGACCGCACCGTGCACACGATGCAGGACGAAGCCACGATATTCGCCGACCCCAACGATCGCGCCAGCCAGGAGTCCGATATGTCGCTGGAACTGCGCAACCGTGACCGGGAACGCAAGCTGATCAAGAAAATCGACGAAACCATCGAGCGCATCACAGCCAAGGATTACGGCTATTGCGATTCCTGCGGCGTCGAGATCGGTCTGAAGCGACTGGAAGCCCGCCCTACCGCCACGCTGTGCATCGACTGCAAGACGCTCGACGAACTGCGCGAGAAACAGGTCGCCAAGTAATCCGCTTCACCCAATAAAAAAGGGGCCACAGGCCCCTTTTTTATTGTCCGCCGGATTACCGGCGGGGAAAAACAGTTACTGCACCTGTTCCGGTTGCGCCTCGGCGCCGGCAGCAGCCACCGCCTTCATCGACAACCGCAGGCGGCCTTTTTCATCGGCCTCGATGACCTTGACCCGCACCGCCTGACCTTCTTTGAGATGGTCGGAGACGCTGTTGACCCGCTCGTTGGCAATCTGCGAAATGTGCAGCAGGCCGTCGCGTCCGGGCAGCACGCTGACGATGGCACCGAAGTCGAGCAGCTTGAGCACGGTGCCGTCATAAATGCGACCGACTTCGACATCCGCGGTCAGATCCTCGATACGCTTGCGGGCCTTCTCTCCGCCTTCGGACGATACGCAGGCGATGACCACGGTGCCGTCATCCTGGATGTCGATCGTAGTACCGGTTTCCTCGGTAATGGCACGAATCACTGCACCGCCCTTGCCGATGACGTCACGGATTTTCTCGGGTTTGATCTTCATCGTGATCATGCGCGGCGCCCATGCAGAGAGTTCAGTGCGCGGCGCTTCGATCGCGGCACGCATTTTGCCGAGGATATGCAGGCGGCCTTCGCGTGCCTGCACCAGTGCGGCATGCATGATTTCTTTGGTAATGCCGGTAATCTTGATGTCCATCTGCAGCGCGGTCACGCCGTTTTCGGTACCGGCAACCTTGAAATCCATGTCGCCGAGGTGATCTTCATCACCCAGAATGTCGGACAACACTGCAAAACGGTTGCCTTCCTTGATCAGGCCCATTGCGATGCCGGCAACCTGCGCCTTCAGCGGCACGCCCGCGTCCATCAGTGACAGGCATCCGCCGCACACCGAAGCCATCGAGCTGGAACCGTTGGATTCAGTGATCTCGGAGACCACGCGGATCGAATAGGCGAATTCTTCTGCTGACGGCAGCACGGCAACCAGTGCCCGCTTGGCGAGGCGGCCATGGCCGATTTCTCGGCGCTTGGGCGATCCCACACGGCCGGTCTCACCGGTCGAATACGGCGGGAAGTTGTAGTGCAGCATGAAACGGTCGCGGTATTCCCCCTGCAACGCGTCGATGATCTGCTCGTCGCGTGACGTACCCAGCGTGGAGACCACGATGGCCTGGGTTTCGCCGCGGGTAAACAGCGCCGAGCCGTGGGTGCGCGGCAGCACGCCGGTACGGATGGTGATCGGACGCACGGTGCGGGTGTCGCGACCGTCGATCCGCGGCTCGCCGTCGAGGATCTGGTTACGCACGATCTTCGCTTCGAGGTTGCCCAGTTCGCTTTTCACGGCATTGATCAGATCTGCAGAGGCATCGGCCGGCAGCAGTTCAGCAACCACCTTGTCGGTGATTTCCTTGATGCGCACGGTACGCGCCTGCTTCTGCTTGATCTGGTAGGCCGCGCGCAGGTCGGCTTCGGCAATCTGCGACATGCGTGAAATCAGTGCATCATCCTTGGCGGGCTGCGTCCAGTTGTATTCGGGGACGCCGACTTCGTCGACCATTTCATTGATCGCATTGATCACGACCTGCATCTGGTCGTGCCCGAATACCACGGCGCCGAGCATCACGTCTTCAGGCAGTTGCTGGGCTTCGGATTCGACCATCAGCACCGCCTGCTGGGTTCCGGCAACGACCAGGTCCAGCTGTGAAGTCTTCAGCTCGGTGGCGGTCGGGTTCAGGATGTACTGGCCATTGGCATAGCCCACGCGGGCTGCGCCGATCGGTCCGCCGAACGGAACGCCGGACAACGCGAGTGCCGCCGAGGCGCCGACCATCGCAGGAATGTCGGAATCGATCTCGCTGTTCGAGGACATCACGGTCGCGACGATCTGGATTTCGTTGTAGAAACCTTCGGGGAACAGCGGGCGTATCGGACGATCGATCAGGCGTGAGGTCAGAATCTCTTTTTCAGACGGACGGCCTTCGCGGCGGAAGAAACCACCGGGAATCTTGCCGGCGGCATAAGTGCGTTCCTGGTAATCGACGGTCAGCGGGAAGAAATCCTGTCCCGGCTTGGCATTGCGTGCCGCCACCGCGGTCACCAGCACCACCGTATCTTCCATCGTCACCATCACCGCACCGGAAGCCTGGCGCGCAATTTCACCTGTCTCCAGCGTCAGCTGGTGACGCCCCCACATCAATGTCTTTTTTACGGGATTCAAAATGATTTTCCTTTTCTATAAAACAAAAAAGACCGCACACGCGGTCTTCCGGAGGTTCAATGACAACTAGAAGCCGACGCCCTCAAGCGTCGGCCGCCGGCAGGCAATATTCCGTGCATCAGCAAAACCGGGGTTGCCTGCCCGCATCACGCCCATGCTTACTTGCGTAATCCGAGGCGCTCGATCAGCACCTTGTACTGCTCGACCTTGGTGCGCTTCAGGTAGTCCAGCAGCTTGCGCCGCTTGCTCACCATGCGCAGCAGGCCGCGCCGGGAATGATGATCCTTGGTATGCGCCTTGAAATGCTCGGTCAGATCGGTGATCCGCGCGGTCAGCAAAGCCACCTGCACTTCAGGTGAGCCCGTATCGCCCTTGGCGCGCTGATAATCCTGCAAAACCTGCGCCTTTTGGGCGGTAGTCACAGCCATGTTCAGTCTCCAACGAAAAAACACAGTATTTTACCCCGTAACTGGCGGATTACTCAAGCCAAAGTGGGCTGCGGACTGACAGCGGTTTGCGCCACCAGGCGTCGTACCCGGAGCGTGCCGCCCTCCCCGATTTCACCGACGCCGACGAAATCGCCGGCAATACCGTAAAGCCGGCACAACCCGGTCAAATTCACCTGTAGATCGACCTCCCGGCCGCGTTCTATGCGGGTCCGGGCCTCGGCATCCAGAACCAGCTTCGGCAATTCCCCGGCAAAAGCATCCGCAGCCAGCAGTCTTTCCATGCGCCCCGCGTTGTCCAGCGCCTCCAGGGCTTCCAGCCCGACTGCATCTACGAGTCGGAATGCACCGGCAGTCTCCCGCACCAGCCGGGTCAGGTGGGCACCGCAACCCAAGGCGGCGCCGATGTCTTCGGCCAGCACCCGGATGTAAGTCCCCTTGCTGCAATGGACTCGGATGGTAATATTTTCATCAATATAATCAATTAGTTGTAATTCATTTATGCGGATTGTTCGAGATTTACGCTCGAGTTCGACGCCGGCTCGCGCATAGGCATAGAGAGGCTTGCCGGCGATTTTGATGGCGGAATGCATGGGCGGCGTCTGCTCCTGCTCGCCGAGAAAACCGTGGAGGACTGCATCCACTCCGGATTTTTCCATCGTTACCGGTTTTTGCTCCAGGATTTCACCCTCAGCATCGCCGCTGCGGGTGGTAATACCCAGGCGCAGCGTCGCCAGGTAGCATTTGTCGGCATCGAGTACGAACTGGGTGAATTTGGTAGCCTCACCGAGTCCGATCGGCAGCAGGCCCTCGGCCATGGGATCCAGAGTTCCGGCATGACCGGCCTTGCGCGCGGAAAACAGGCGTTTGACCCGAGACACCGCTTGCTGCGAAGTCCATCCCCGCGGTTTGTCCAGCAACAATACGCCGTTGACGGGATTACGCTGACGGCTCGTGCCGGTCACTGCTGCTGGTCGCCGCCACTGCCGCTGGCAACAGCGTCATCAATCAGCCGCGACAGGTGCATGCCGCGCTCAACCGAGACGTCGTAGAGGAAATGCAGCTGGGGCACGGTGCGCAGCTTGAGACGCTTGGATAGCGTGGTGCGCAAAAACCCCGCAGCGTGGTCCAGCGCACGCAACGCCGCTTCCTGCTGTACAGGTTCGCCAAAGGAAGTGACAAACACCTTGGCGTGCGCGTTGTCCTGGCTTACTTCGACGTCGGTGATGGTCACCAGTCCAACGCGCGGATCCTTGAGTTCGAGCCGGATGATTTCAGACAGCTCACGCTGGATCTGATCGGCAATGCGCCTTCCGCGGGGAAAATCCTTGGGCATGCGAAATCCTGTCGGCAGTTGCCGTTTTCATCCGGCCGGTCCGGATAACTGCACGGAACCGGGTTACAGGGTTCTGGCGACCTCGACGACCTCGAAGACTTCCAGCTGGTCGCCTTCCTTGATGTCGTTGAAGTTCTTGAGCGAGAGACCGCATTCGAATCCGGCCTTGACCTCGCGCGCATCGTCCTTGAAGCGCTTCAGGGAATCCAGTTCTCCCTCGTGGATAACCACGTTGTCGCGCAGCAGACGCACCTTGGAGCCGCGGCGCACCAGACCCTCAAGCACATAACAACCGGCAACCGCTCCAACCTTCGAGATGCGGAACACCTGGCGGATCTCGACTAGGCCCACCGCATTCTCCTTGCGCTCCGGAGACAGCATCCCGGTCAGTGCGGCCTTGATTTCATCGACGGCGTCATAGATCACGTTGTAGTAACGGATATCGACCCCGTTGCTCTCAGCCAGCTTGCGCGCCATGCCGTCGGCACGGGTATTGAACCCGATGATGACCGCTTTCGATGCAAGCGCAAGGTTGACGTCGGATTCAGTGATGCCACCCACGGCAGAATGCACGATGTTGACCTTGACCTCATCGGTGGACAGCTTGCCCAATGCATGCGCCAGGCCCTCGAAGGAGCCCTGTACGTCAGCCTTGATGATCAGCGACAGAGTCTTGACCTCGCCTTCGCCCATCTGCTCGAAAATATTTTCCAGCTTGGCGGCCTGCTGCTTGGCAAGCTTGACGTCGCGGAACTTGCCCTGGCGGAACAGCGCGATCTCTCGCGCCTTGCGTTCGTCGCCAAGGACCATGACTTCTGCGCCAGCCGCAGGAATGTCAGACAACCCCAGCACCTCGACCGGAATCGACGGTCCTGCGGATTCAATGGTTTCTCCGGTTTCGTCAAGCAGCGCTCGCACCCTGCCGAACACCGAACCTGCGAGCAGCACGTCGCCACGTTTCAGGGTGCCGGACTGTACCAGCACGGTGGCAACGGGTCCGCGACCCTTGTCGAGCCTGGACTCCACAACAATGCCCTTGGCCGGCGCATCGGTCGGAGCCTTGAGTTCCAGCACCTCCGCCTGCAACAACACGCGCTCGAGCAGGTTGTCTATGCCCTGCCCGGTCTTGGCGGAAACTTCCACGAACATCGTATCGCCACCCCATTCCTCGGGGACAACCTCGCGGGACGCGAGATCCTGCTTCACGCGCTCGGCGTTGGCCTCGGGTTTGTCGATCTTGTTGAGCGCCACGACGAGCGGCACTTTGCCGGCTTTGGCGTGGTGTATGGCTTCCTCGGTCTGCGGCATCACGCCGTCGTCAGCGGCAACCACAAGAATGACGAGATCGGTGACTTTCGCCCCCCGTGCCCGCATCGCGGTGAATGCCTCATGGCCCGGGGTATCGAGAAACGTGATCATTCCGCGCGGGGTTTCGACGTGATAGGCGCCGATGTGCTGGGTAATTCCACCGGCTTCGCCGCTGGCAACGCGGGTGCGGCGGATATAGTCGAGCAAAGATGTCTTGCCGTGATCAACGTGCCCCATGACCGTGACCACCGGCGCCCTCGGCTCGGCCTGGGCTTCAGCCTGCTTTTCTGACTCTTGCAGGAACGCATCGGGCTCATCGAGCTTGGCGCGCTTGGCGACATGCCCCATCTCCTCAACCAGGATAATCGCGGTATCCTGGTCGAGCACCTGGTTTATGGTGGCCATCGTTCCCAGTTTCATCAGGGTCTTGATGACTTCGGCCGCTTTGACCGACATCTTGTGTGCCAGATCGGCAACAGTGATGGTCTCCGGCACCGATACCTCACGGACCAGCGGTTCTGTCGGTGCGGTAAATCCGTGCTGAGATTCAGCATCCTGCTTGTGTGTGGTGCGATGCACCTTGCGTTCGCGCCAGCCCAGCCCGCCAGAGGCATCACCACGGGTCTTGATGCTGCGTTTACGCGCTGACGGATCCTGCCAGACCACCTGCTTCGCCGGTTTTTTCGCCCCCTTCTTCGGCTTGCCGGCCGCCTCACCGGCGGGCACGGCAGGCTTATGTATCGTCCCTTCGACGGGCGCCGTTTCAGCAGCGGGCGCAGCAGCTGCGCTGGCGGCTTTCGCAGCCGACTCAGCAGCAGCGGCTTCCGCAGCGACCTGCGCTTTCTTGCGGCGCTCCTGTTTCTTGGCGGCATCTTCGGCCTGGCGCGCGGCAAGTTCGGCCTGCTGCCGGGCCTCGGCTTCGCGGGTGGCGATTTCTTCGGCGTTGATCACCGGCTTCGGCGGCTCTGCCGGTTTTTCCTGTTCCGGAGTTTCCCGCTTGACCAGTACGCGCTTCTTGCGCACCTCAACCTGAATAGTCCGCGCCTTGCCGGTCGTCGCATCCGCCTTCTTGATTTCGGTGGTCTGCCGGCGGGTCAGAGTGATTTTCTGTTTCGCTTCCTTGGCGCCATGGGCTTCGCGCAGGTGATCCAGCAGCTGGGTCTTGTCCTTTTCGGTCAGACCTGTTTCACCGGTCAGCGATTTTTTGACGCCAGCCGAGCACAACTGCTCGATGAGCAGTTCCGGCTGCACGCCGAGTTCCTTGGCGAACTCCTTGACTTTGATCTGTGCCATTGAGCGAAGCTTTTTTGGTTATTGAGACTGTTAGGCGTTGGATTCTTCAAACCACGGGGCGCGTGCCGCCATGATCAGCGATTTCGCGCGTTCATCCTCTAGCGCGGTCAATTCCACCAGATCGTCGGCCGCATAGTCCGCAAGGTCTTCCTGAGTAGCAATACCCTTTGAAGCCAGCAGTCGCGCCGTATCGTTGTCCATGCCCTCGACCTTCATCAGGTCTTCGATGTCATGTTCGACCTTCTCCTCACTGGCAATGGCCTGGGTCAGCAGCGCGTTGCGGGCGCGGCTGCGCAGCTCATTGACAGTGGCTTCATCGAATGCCTCGATTTCCATCATTTCGGTAAGCGGAACGTAGGCCACTTCCTCGAGAGTTGCGAACCCTTCCTGCACGAGTATCTCCGCAACTTCCTCGTCGACGTCCAGCTTTTCCATGAACTCGGTGCGGGTGCGCGAAGTCTCTTCCTCGTTCTTCTTCTGTGCATCCACTTCGGTCATCAGGTTGAGCTCCCAGCCGGTCAGTTCGCCGGCCAGTCTGACGTTCTGCCCGCTGCGGCCGATCGCCTGGGCGAGGTTTTCCTCGTCAACGACGATGTCCATGCTGTGCTTTTCCTCGTCGACCACGATGCTGCTCACTTCGGCCGGGGCCAGCGCATTGATGACGAACTGCGCGGGGTCGGGATTCCACAGCACGATGTCGACACGCTCCTGCGCCAGTTCCGCGGTAACCGCCTGCACGCGCGAGCCGCGCATGCCAACGCAGGTGCCGATCGGATCAATCCGGGCATCCTTGGAATGCACGGCGATCTTGGCACGCGAACCGGGGTCGCGCGCCGCGCCCTTGATCTCGAGCAGACCTTCCTCGATTTCGGGCACTTCCAGTTCAAACAGGTTGGCGATGAACTCGGGCGCCGTGCGTGAGAGGATGAGATGCGGACCGCGTGCCATGCGGTCAACTTTCCAGACGTAGGCACGAACCCGGTCGCCGAGTCGAAGGTTTTCCTTGGGAATCATCTGGTCGCGCGGCAGCATGGCTTCCAGGCGGCCTGACTCGACAATCGCGTTGCCGCGCTCCATGCGCTTGATGACACCGGTAACCAGGTGTTCCTTGCGCGCGAGGAAATCATTGAGGATCTGCTCGCGTTCGGCATCGCGGATTTTCTGGACGATAACCTGCTTGGCGGTCTGGGCACCGATGCGGCCGACTTCCATGCCCTCAAGCGGCTCCTCGATAAAATCACCGACCTGCGAATCCGGATCTTCCTCCTGAGCCTCGTGCAGCTTGTACTGGCGGGAGGGAACCTCGATTTCTTCGTTCTTCACCACTTCCCAGCGGCGGAAAAACGAAAATTCACCGGACACGCGATCCACCGATGCGCGCACGTCCACGTCTTCAGTGAATTTCTTCTTGGCTGCAGAAGCCAGCGCCAGTTCGAGTGCGCCGAACACGATTTCCTTGTCGACGTTCTTTTCGCGCGCCAGCGCATCCACCAGCAGCAGAATTTCCCGACCCATATCCGTCTCCCGCTCAAAGCGCCGGCAGCAGCCGCGCCTTATCCACGTTGCCCAGGTCCAGCGACAGCACGCGGCCATCGACTTCCAGACCCACCTTTCCCGTCTCGGCGTCACGCAGCACGCCAACAAAATTCCGTTGCCCGTCCATCGGCACGCGCAGCTTCAGTCGCGCCTTCTGCCCGGCAAACCGCGCAAAATCACGCGCCGTCCGCAATGGCCGGTCCAACCCCGGCGACGATACTTCCAGCCGGTCGTAATTCACGTTCTCTACCGCAAACAACCGGCTCAGGTGATTGCTCACCGCAGCGCAGTCATCCACCGTAATGCCGCCGGGCTTGTCGATATACACGCGCAGCAGTGCGCCCTTGGCGGAACGTTCCAGATCCACCAGTTCATAGCCGAAACCGGCCAGAGTGCTGTCGAGCAGTTCCCGTAAATCCATATAAAACCGGCAGCACAAACAAAAAATGGGCGAGACGCCCATCCATCATGTGCAGCCCTAAGCTGTAACCACAGAGCTTTGAAGTATAACAAAAATTTGACCCACGTCCAACAAAACCCCTGTTCCCGGGCATTGCCCCCGATATCGTATTTTATTGTTTTTAATCAATTGCTTATGAGGATAATATCGCTCCAGCAAGGACGCCAAAACAGGTAGTGGCTTGCACCGCACGAAAGACTGTATATAATTACAGTCATGGAAGAAACCCTGCAGAAATCTCTCACGCCACGGCAGCTTGAAATACTCAAGCTGATCGAAACCCAGGTCGATGAATCGGGTTTCCCACCCACCCGGGCCGAAATCTGTGCTGCCATGGGATTCAGTTCTCCCAACGCCGCAGAGACCCATTTGCGTGCGCTTGAACGCAAAGGCGTCATTGAAATGACCTCCGGCGCATCCCGCGGCATCCGCCTGACGCAACAGGCGCAACAGACTTCCCTCGCCGTCATCGGCCGGGTTGCCGCAGGCAGCCCGATGCTGGCCGAAGAAAATGTGGAACAGCGCTATCGCGTCGATCCTGCACTGTTCCAGCCCACAGCAGATTACCTGCTGCGGGTGCGGGGCATGAGCATGCGCGATGCCGGAATACTCGAAGGCGACCTGCTGGCGGTACATCGCACGACGCAGTTTCGTTCGGGACAGATCGTCGTCGCCCGCCTGCATGATGAAGTTACCGTCAAGCGCATACAGCGCAATCGCAACACCGTGGAACTGATCGCGGAAAATCCTGATTTCCAGCCTATCGTCGTCGATCTGAAACGCGACCCGCTGGAAATCGAGGGTGTGGCCGTCGGCGTCATCCGCAACGGCAGGTTTTCCTAGTCTGGATTGCCGGCGCCCCAGCCGCGCCGTGACGCAAGATCAGGAGTAGTCCAGACCCATCACTTCGCGTACGTCACGCAGGGTCTCCTGCGCCAGCTTGCGCGCTTTCTCGCAACCGTCGGCGATGATGTTGCGCACCAGCGTGGGGTCATCGAGGTAACGTTCGGCCCGTTCGCGCATCGGTTTCTGCTCTGCAGCGATGGCTTCGATTACCGGCTGCTTGCATTCGAGGCAACCGATGCCGGCGCTGCGACAGCCCTGCTGCACCCATTGCTTCTTGGCCTCGTCTGAGTAAATCTGGTGCAACTGCCACACCGGGCATTTGTCAGGATTGCCGGCATCCGTGCGTTTGATCCGCGCCGGATCCGTAGGCATGGTTTTGATTTTCTTGGCCACGTTTTCCGGAGTCTCACGCAGCGCGATGGTGTTGTTATACGACTTTGACATTTTCTGACCGTCGAGTCCCGGCATCTTCGACGCTTCAGTCAGCAGCGCTTCGGGTTCGGTCAGGATGACCTTGCCGCCGCCTTCTATGTAGCCGAACAGGCGCTCACGATCTCCCAGCGGCAGGTTCTGCGTCTCTTCCAGCAAAGCACGTGCGGCTGCAAGCGCCGGGGCATCGCCCTTTTCCAGATAATCGGTGCGCAGCTTGCGGTAGAGCTTGCCGCGTTTTGCGCCCAGTTTTTTAATCGCCGCTTCGGCTTTCTCCTCGAAACCCGGTTCACGACCGAAGACATGATTGAAACGGCGCGCGATTTCACGGGTGATTTCAACATGCGGCACCTGGTCTTCGCCCACCGGTACCTGGTTGGCCCTGTAGATCAGGATATCCGCACTTTGCAGCAGCGGATAACCGAGAAAACCGAAAGTGGCGAGATCCTTTTCCGCCAGTTTGGCTTGTTGATCCTTGTAGGTCGGAACACGCTCCAGCCAGGACAACGGTGTGATCATCGACAGCAGCAGATTCAGTTCAGCGTGCTCGGGCACTTTGGACTGGATGAACAGAACCGCCTGGGCAGGATCGACACCTGCAGCAAGCCAGTCTACGACCATGTCCCAGGCATGATCCTCGATGGTCCCGGGTTCGTCATAATGAGTGGTCAGCGCATGCCAGTCAGCGACGAAAAACAGGCACTGATGCTCGTGTTGCAGCTTGATCCAGTTTTTCAGTACGCCGTGGTAATGGCCCAGGTGCAGAGCGCCGGTCGGGCGCATTCCGGACAGAACGCGGTTTTCAAACATCGGGGTATCGGGGGCGAGTCATGTAGTTGTAGGGAATGGTGCCGCAGCTTGCATCAGTTACAGGAACACCAACAAAAACAAACTGTTATGGATGTTCCCCTGCAGCAATAACGCCAATGCGTCCTATTTTACCGCAGACCCGGATTTTCACTTTAACCTGTTGTTTTTTAATGGTTACAACCCCAGAGGCGCCAGACTGCCCTTGCCTTTACGGGTGACCACCGGTTCTGGGCCGGTCAAATCCACCACCGTGGTCGGCTCGATACCGCAGGAGCCGCCATCCAGTATCAGATCCACCTGGTGTTCCAGCAATTCGCGGATCTCGTCGGCATCGGTATGGGGCAATTCATCCCCCGGCAGCAGCAGCGTCGAGGACAGGATAGGTTCGCCCAGTTCCGTCAGCAGAGCTGCAACAACCGGGTGGTCCGGTATCCGCAGGCCGATGGTCCGCCGTTTGGGATGCTGCAGCCGCTTGGGAAGTTCGCGGGTCGCTTCAAGGATGAACACGTAACTCCCTGGAGTCATTGCTTTCAGCAGCCGGAACTGGCGGTTATCGACGCGCGCATACGTCGCTAGTTCCGAGAGGTCACGGCAAACCAGCGCGAAATGATGACGCTCGTCTACGCCACGGATGGTTCTGATTCGCTCCATTGCCCCTTTGTCACCGATATGACAACCCAGGGCATAACAGGAATCCGTCGGATACACCACGATACCGCCGGCGCGAATGATCTCGACCGCACGCCTGATCAGGCGCGCTTGCGGATTCTGCGGATGAATGGAAAAAAATTGCGACACGGTGAATCAACCCGCAAGTATTCAGGCGGGTATCAATCCATCCCACACAGGCAGACATCCCGCAGGGAGCGCTGGTACATCGCCAAGATCGCGATAGCCTTCTCCTGGGCCGTGAAAATCGGAACCAGCGGATGCCAGCATGCCGAACTGTCGGGCGTAACGCGCCCAAGTCACATACTCATCCGGTGCATGCGATCCGGTAACCACTTCCAGGCCGGTGCCGCCCAACACACGGAACTGCTCCAGCAGTCGTTCACGCTGGAGTTCACTCAAGGGATAGCGTCCGGGATGCGCAATGACCGCGACGCCGCCGCTGCCGGTAATCCAGCGCACGGCCTCCTCCAGCGCACACCATTGATGCGGCACGTAGCCGGGCTTGCCCGGCGTCAGAAAATTGCGGAACACCGCGCTGACGTCCCGAGCATGTCCTGCACTCACCAGGTGCCGCGCAAAATGGGACCTGCTGACCAGTTGCGGGTTTTTGGCGAATCGACGCGCGCCAGCGAGACTGTCCGCGATTCCGGCTTGTTCCAGACTTTGCGCGATACGCTGCGCCCGCTGCTCGCGTCCAGTGCGGATCGACGCAAGCCCCGCAACCAGCGGCGCATGGCCGGCATCGATACCCAGTCCGAGAATATGCAGAGTCACCTCTTCCCACAATACCGAAATCTCGACCCCGTTCACCAGCCGCAGCCCCCAATGTGCGGCAGCGGCCCGCGCTTCCTCCAATCCTGCAATCTCATCGTGATCGGTCAGAGCCAGCACCTCGACGCCGCGTTGCAGCGCACGCTCTACCACCGCGGAGGGACTCAGCAATCCGTCGGAACAAGTGGAGTGACAGTGCAGATCAATTTTCATAAAATGCTTAAAAATCAACAATCTATATAAAACAAACCGTGATCATAACAAACTGCGCTCAACATCGCAGCCGTTGCATCTGCGGGCATGTCCCTCCTGAATGCCTGCGCGGACAAACGACATGGAATGGATAAGCAATACCAGTCAGCACGGGAGTTTTCCGTTGATCATAATTGATCAGCTATACTCGATTCACTGCGTCATGGAGGAGAACCAATGAACAGAAATCAGGCCATTGCGCTGGCTGTTGCCGTCGCCAATGTGTTATTGATCACCCTGTTCCCGCCGATCGACCAGTACACGATCGCCTCTTCTGCCATCCCGGTGTTTTCGGGATTTCACTTCATCGCATCGATACCGCCGCTGAGCGCCATCAATGCCGATCTGCTCGCCATCGAAATTCTGGTTGTTACGGTCAACCTGGCGATCGCCTGGCTGCTGCTGCGGACAAAACCGGCCGGGACACCAAAAAGCAAACTGGGCATGCAGAATGCCTCGCTGATTTTCACCGGCGTGAATCTCGTGCTGATGCTGCTGTTCCCGCCGATGGAATCAGTTTTTGCACTGACCAAAGCTGCAATACCGACTTTCGAGGGCTTCTATTTCATCTTTGCCCAGAAACCCGCACATGTCATCGTTGAAACACTGCTCTACATCGAGGTCGTTTTCATACTGACCAACGGTGCCCTGCTGTGGATGATCTTCAAGGAACGCCGGCCACCGAGCGACAAGGAAGTAATCGCGGCGATGCGCAATCTCGGGATGAAATGACAGCCCGCGCTCAGCGCGGCTGATGCAACCGGCTTTGCGCCGGCACGTGCTGCGCGAGAAATTCCATCTGGTCAGCAAGGATGCGGCGATTGGTCAGTATCAGGTATTCGGCGCGATTCGGAACATAGGGCAGATAAACCAGTTCCATGCCCGCGCCTTCCGGAGTGCGATCGCTCTTGCGCTCATTGCAGGGCCGGCAGGCCGTCACCACGTTCATCCAGGTATCCCGCCCGCCCCTGGAAAACGGCACGATGTGATCCCGCGTCAGCCTGGCACCCGGAAAACTGGTGGCGCAATAGGCACAGATCTGGCGGTCCCGGTGAAACAGCTCACGATTGTTCAGCGGCGGCACCTGGTTGAACGACTTCATCGCCATCGCCTTGCCCTTGATGGCAATGATGCTGGCACCGGAAATGACCGAACGCTCACCGGTGATGCGATTCAGCCCACCGCGCACGGTAAAGGCCTGTGCCCCAATACTCCAGGCCACCTGGTCTTTGGAATAGTAATAGCAGGCGTGCTGCCAGCTGATCCAGCGATGCGGTACGCCGTGCGTATCCAGCGTCAGGATCAGCGGAAACAGGTTGACCGTCGCCGCGTCAATCGAGGTGGAAAAACTGCCATCCATCGCTAGCCGAATCCCATCAGGAAATGAACAGGTCTGAATGCCGGCACAATTTACCAGATTTCTGAATTTATGGAAGTTTTCCCCCTTCTGGCTGGCCCTCGGCAGCGGCTCGCGCTATACTCCGCCCGCGTGATTTCTTCAGTTCCACACCATAGTCGGGCCCGGTTTCCGTCCTTCCCCAACCGCCTTTTAAGCCCGAATCGAGTTCCATGAGCCGGGAACAGCCTGCTTTCTTGTACCCCATGCAGTCCATCCAATGTCTTTTGTCGACCTAAACCTGATCCCTGAATTGCAGCGCGCTGTTGCCGACCAGGGCTACAGTGAGCCGACACCGATCCAGGCCAAGGCCATCCCCGCCGTGCTGGGTCGACGCGACATCATGGGCTGTGCACAGACCGGCACCGGCAAAACCGCCGGTTTCACCCTGCCCCTGCTGCAACTGCTGGCGCCTTATGCCAACTCTAGCCCGTCCCCGGCACGCCACCCGGTGCGGGCGCTGGTGCTCGCACCGACTCGCGAACTGGCCGCCCAGGTGGCAGACAGCGTACGCGGCTACGGCAAGTACCTGAAACTGCGCTCCACGGTGGTCTATGGCGGCGTCGACATGCCGCCACAGACCAAAACGCTGCGCGAAGGGGTAGACATTCTCGTCGCTACCCCGGGACGGTTGCTCGACCACGTTCAGCAGAAAACCGTCGCGCTGAACCAAGTCGAGATTCTCGTGCTGGATGAAGCCGACCGCATGCTCGACATGGGCTTTCTGCCGGACATCCGTCGCATCCTGTCCCTGCTGCCCAGCCAGCGGCAAAGCCTGCTGTTTTCGGCCACTTTCTCCGACGAAATCAAGAAACTCGCCAATCAGATGCTGCGCAGCCCGCAGATGATTGAGGTCGCACGCCGCAATGCGCCCGCCGATCTGGTCGAACATCAGGTTTACGAAACTGCAGCGCCGCGAAAACGCGCATTGCTGGCTTCCCTGATCCGCAACCGCGAAATGAAGCAGGTACTGGTATTCGTGCGCATGAAGCGAGACTGCAACCGGCTTGCTCGCGAGCTGGAGCGGGACGGCATCAATGCCACGGCAATCCACAGCGACAGAACCCAGGCCGAGCGCGAGCAGGCACTGGCCGACTTCAAGGAAGGCCGCGCCACCGCACTGGTCGCCACCGACATTGCCGCGCGCGGCATCGACATCGAACAGTTACCCTTCGTCATCAACTACGAGCTGCCGTACACCCCAGAAGATTACGTTCATCGGATTGGCCGCACCGGACGCGCAGGCATGCCGGGTGAAGCAATCTCGCTGGTCTGCGAAGACGAACACCGCCTGCTGGCCGATATCGAAAAATTGCTCAAGCGCGCTATCCCCCGCAAATCCGCCGAGGAATTCCTTCCTGCACGCGGTGAGCGTGAGCGCGGGGCGCACCGGGAATCGCACCGTGAATCACATCGGCAACCGGCAGCCCCCCAGGCGGCAGCGCCTTCGGCTCCGGCACAAAGCACCAGATCCAAGGACGGCTTCGACTTCAGCAAGCCTTACGAACCCGGCACCTCAACCCAATCGCCGGCAGTACAAGAAAAAACACCTTCGATCCGCGGACGCTCCCCGCGTCCGACAGCCGCCCTGCTCGGCGGCCTGCCCCCGCCCGCCAAGAACGCAAAGTAGCGACGGATGACCGTGATGGGCGCGCTGCTGCCGGTAATCCCGCAGCAGCTATAATTTTCTTTTCAACGCAAGGCAAAACCCATACCGATGAAATCGATAACTCCGAAAACGCTGCAGGCAGCGCTGCACGACGGCAAGGAAATCGCGTTGCTCGACGTCCGTGAGGACGGTGAGTTCGGCGAGGGGCATCTGCTCTTTGCGACACCACTGCCCTACAGCCGGCTCGAACTCGGCATCAGCGCGCTGGTGCCACGCAAAACCGCTCGCATTGTCCTTTGCGACGACGGTCTCAGCGGTGTAGCGCAACGGGCCGCGGCACGCCTGTTCGCGCAGAACTACACTGACATCTCGGTGCTTGACGGAGGCACTCGAGGCTGGGAGGCCGCCGGTTTTGTCCTGTTCAAAGGCGTCAACGTGCCGAGCAAGCTGTTCGGAGAAATGGTCGAGCATGCCTACGATACCCCCCGCATCACCGCCGATGAACTTGCCCGCATGCGCGAAGCCGGCGAAGACTTCGCGCTATTCGACGGCCGACCGCTGCATGAACACCACAAAATGACCATACCCGGCAGCACCTGCTGCCCCAATGCTGAACTGCCCTATCGCGTGACGAGCATGGTCAGAAATCCCAACACCAAAATCATCGTCAATTGCGCGGGTCGCACCCGTTCCATCCTTGGCGCGCAGACCCTGATCAATTTCGGCTTGCCCAACCCCGTTTACGCCCTGGAAAACGGCACCCAGGGCTGGTACCTGAGCGACCGTAAACTTGAATACGGTTCAACCGCACGCTATCCGGAAAAACCCGATGTCACACAGTTGCCAGCACAGCAGGAAGCCGCACACAAGCTGGCCCAGCGTTTCGAAATAAGTACCGTCTCTGCAACTGAAGTTGCCAGTTGGTTAGACGATGACAGTCGCACGACCTATCTATGCGACGTGCGCTCCCCCGAGGAATTTTCCGCCGGCAGTCTTTCCGGCGCCCAGCATACCCCCGGCGGACAGCTGATCCAGGCCACCGACCAGTGGGTCGGCGTGCGCCATGCCCGCATCGTGTTGTTCGACGGTGGCGAAATGGTACGCGCCCCGGTCGTAGCCAGCTGGCTGGTTCAGCTGGGCTGCGATGCCTGTGTTCTTGAAGACGGAGTCAATGCCAGCGTCGAGGCCCCTGTTCCCGCTACTCCGTCATTGCCAGCACTGAAGGTGATCGAGGCAACTGAAGTCCAGCACCTGCTCACCACCAAAGCTTGCACCGTGATCGATCTGGGGGCGAGCATGCGCTACCGCAAATCGCACATCCCCGGCAGTCGCTGGAGCATCAGGCCGAAAGTCATACACGATGCCAAGGGCGCGAAACTGCCGGTGATACTGGTGGCTGATGAGCCCGTTATCGCACAACTCGCCGCCATAGACCTGCGCGATGCAGGCATCTCCGACCTGCGCCTGCTGCAGGGCGGCTTTGCAGCTTGGACGGCCGCAGGACTGCCGACGGCCGAAGCCGCCAACATTCCTGTCGACAAGGAATGCATCGATTACCTGTTCTTTGTTCATGACCGCCATGCCGGAAACCGCGAGGCGATGAAACAGTATCTCGCCTGGGAAACCGGCTTGATGGCGCAATTGAACGAACAGGACAAGTCAGTATTCCATCTTCCCGGCCACTGACCAGCGCTCATTCACAAATGCAGATCTGGGTGGATGCCGACGCCTGTCCCGGCGCCATCAAGGACATACTCTACCATGCTGCGGAACGCAGCGGACTGTTGTTGACGCTGGTAGCCAACCGCGGGTTGCAGGTTCCGCGCTCGCCATGGATACGCATGGTGCAGGTGCCACGCGGCTTCGATGTCGCCGACAACCATATCGTGTCTGTGGCCGGCGCCGGTGACCTGGTGATCACCGCGGACATACCGCTCGCCGCCGCTGTCGTCGAAAAAGGCGCCGGCGCGCTGAATCCCCGGGGAGAACTCTATACCCGCGACAATGTCCAGGCGCTGCTGGCAATGCGCAACTTCATGGACACGCTGCGCAGCAGCGGTGTCGAAACCGGAGGACCGGCAGCGTTCAGCAACAGCGACCGCCACGCTTTTGCCGCGGCGCTGGAACGCTGGATCAACGCCTCCTCAAAATCCTGAAATATTGTTTTTAATAAATAATTTATATTAAAACGCCGGTTGATTACTTGCGCAACCCCAGCGCGCTGACCAGCGTCTCGACGTCGTCGGCATATCCGCTCACCGCGGCCTGGGTCTTTGCGGCATCGAGGAAATTCCACACCCACAGATTGCGCGCCAGATCAGCCTTCCACTCCTCCTGCTCCGCGAGGAGTGCCAGGCGACGCTCCCAGAACAGCGTCGCGGACTGCTCCATGCCCTTGGGGCCGATGATGGTGCGGAAATTGGTCATCGTTCCCTTGACGCCCTGCTCCTCCCAGGTCGGCGACTGCGACAGCACGCCAGGCAGTCGCTGCGGCGAGGATACCGCCACGGTCCGCATACGTCCGCCCTGCACATGCGGCACCACTGCTGACACCGCGGTAGCCACCGCATCGACATGCCCGCCGAGCAGCGCGGTGATCGAATCGGCGCTGCCCTTGAATGCCACGAACCTGACGCGCCGTGCTTCGATACCGGCCCGCTGCAGCGCCAGCGCGGCTGACAGGTGATTGGCACCGCCGATCGAAGTCGACACGCCGATAGACAGCGAACCCGGATCCTTCTGCAGCTTCGCCACCAGGTCACGACCGCTGGCGATCGCAGAATCGGAACGTACCGACAGCGCGAAATATTCGTCAAACAACGTCGCCACCCAGGTGAAATCAGTGCGAGCGTGCGGGCTGCGGCCAATGGCACGGCTGATCAGAACGTTGAGATTGCCGATCATCAGGTAATGCCCGTTGCCGGCATGCTGGTTAAGATAATTCCAGGCGATGAGATTGCCGCCGCCTGGTTTGTTGACCACGCTCACAGTCCCGTCGAAGATGCCCTGGGCCTGCCAGATGCGCTGGATCGCCCGCGCGGTCTTGTCGGGTGCAGCCCCCGGCGCAGTGCCGACAATGAGCTCCAGCACCCGATCCGGCTTCCATCCCGGTGTCTGCGCAACGGTATCGCCGCAGGCCGTAAACAGAAGCACGGCAGAAATAAACATCGCATGAAATGACGACGCTGCAATACGCATAGGATGAATCGCCCCCGGTTTGATAGACACCTTTGAGCCTTAAACTTTAGGCTAACAGGAGGTGTTATGAGCGGCAAGCG
>JAYQOT010000037.1:0-22852 GCA_038144955.1 Burkholderiales bacterium
GAACAAGCCGGAGCGAGAGGGGCCAAGCTATCAGCTGCCTCCAGGAGGGGTGTTCAGTTAATGGACCCAATAATAATTTAAGTGCATGTTTTAAAACAATATTTTTATGGTTTTGTAAATAACCAAAAGCTGAACTTACCAGTTTGTGAGGTTTGCACTCGACCGAGCTGGAACCGATCATTGCTTTCCATAAAGCCGCTCTGCAGAACTGTGGAAGCGGACCGCCTGCAGCAACGGCAATTCGGGCATTCCACCGGAGCAGGCTCATACCTGAAGTGCCTCCCGGTTGTAGATCCGGATCCGGTTGCTGCCGGGACAACAGGGGATGAAGATGGTCGCTCGCGGTACAAGAATGTTCAGCGGATGTTCCGGCGTACGGCATCAAGGTCGGGGTTGGATTGCCCAAGCCCGGAACCTCATGGGCGTGTCATGACCGTCAAGCCGGGCCGACCACCAGGTCGCAGGGATCGCAAAACTTCCAACAATGCAGGCGGTGACAGCAACAGGCTGGCGCCGCTGGTGCTCGTTACCGCGCTGGCGTTGACGGTCATGCTCTGGTATCTGCTCCGGCATGGTGCTTTCGGGCTCATTCCCTGGAGCCTGGACATTTCCAGCCTGGTGCTGATCGTCGGGGTCGTCATATCCCTGTTGTTGACCGTGTTGACCGTGCTGCAGGACAGGCTGCGCAGGGCGATTGTCCGGCTCAGGAATCGCTCGCGGGTCGATGATGTGATGATCAGGGCGGGTGATGATCGATTCAGCCTGATGATCAGCAACATCAAGGATTACGCCATCTTCATGCTCGATTCACACGGTAACGTCCTGACCTGGAATGAAGGGGCGCATCGGCTCAAGGGATATACAGAAACCGAAATCGTCGGCTGTTCGATAGAACGGTTTTACACCCCTGAAGACATTGCCAATGGCCGGCCTGCCCAGTTGTTGTCGCAGGCGGCGAGCAGCGGTCACGTTTCGGATGAAGGATGGCGGGTGCGTGCCGACGGCTCCCGATTTTTTGCCAACGTGCTGATTACGGCGCTGCGGGATTCTGCCGGCGAACTTCTCGGATTCACCAAGATCACACGCGACATCAGCGACCGCAAGGCGGCCGAGCGGCTGCAGAAGGAACAGGAAGAGCGGATCGTGCGGCTGAGCCGGGTGCGGGCAATGTACAGCGCCGTCAGTCATCTTGTGGTACGTGCACGCGATCGCGACGAATTGCTGAAAGGCACATGCCGGATTGCCGTCGACCACGGGGATTTCGGGATTGTCTGGATAGGCATGCTGAATGCGGAGATGAATTTGATCCCAGCTGCTGCGGCCGGGGTGGATCCTGATTCCTTTCTCGCTGCCGCACCCAACACCGCGCGCATAGACAGTCCCCAGGGACACGGCATGGTCGGACGTGCGGCACGGGAAAAGCGGGTGCTTTATACCCACGACATCACGCTCGAGAAGTCCAAGGGGGGGCCGCGCCGGGAAGAAGCCATCCGTCGTGGCTACCGTTCGCTGTTCGTGGCGCCGCTGGTGGTCGAGAACCGGGTCATAGGTACGCTGTCGCTTTTTGCCAAGCAGATCGGCTACTTTGACAGTCACGAAATCCGCGTATTGACGGAGCTGGCGGAGAGCGTTTCATTCGCACTGGAACACATCAGCAAGGCCGAAAAGCTGGAAACCGTGTCGCGCATCCGCGAGGTTTCGAGTGAGGTCAACTCTGCCATCATCCGCATACGCGACCGCGATCAGCTGTTGCAGGAAATCTGCAGAATAGCCTGCGAAATCGGCCGATTCGATTTGGTCTGGGTCGGTCTGATCGACCACGAAGCCCAGGAAATCAAGGCAGTCGCCTGGCGGGGGTTTTCGGATCAGGCGGCCCGAAAAGTGAGCTGGGAAAGCGTCACCAGGGTTCAGGGCAGCCTCTACCATGCCGTGCATGACGGAAAGCTGACCGTGCTGAACCATCTTTCAACACAACAGCGGTCGGGATCGCTGCGCGACGACGCGGTGCAGCGCGGGGCACGCTCGACAGTATGCATGCCGGTCGTGGTGGAAAACGTCACGGTGGCGGCGGTGGTGCTCTATGTGAACGAGGAGGATTTTTTTGACGATGAGGAAGTGGCGCTGCTCAATGAAATGGCCGCTGACATTTCATTTGCGCTCGAGGCAATCGCCCGCCAGAAAAAACTGGACTACCTAGCCTATTTCGATCCGCTGACCGGGCTGGCCAACCTGACACTGTTCCAGGAGCGGGTCGAACAGCGCATACCGGCCGCCAAGCGCGATGCACAGCAGTTCCAGGTGGTGCTGGTTGACGTTGACCGGTTTCGCCACATCAATGAAACCATCGGCCGGCGCTCCGGCGACGAACTGATACGGCAGATCGGGCAGCGTTTTCAGAACACCGTGCGTGACACGGATGTGCTGGCGCACGTCGCCGGTGACCGCTTTGCCATCGCCACCCGCAACCTCGAGGCCGAAAATGTCGCGCAGGTTGTCGAGCGGATCATGTCTTCGGTTTTCTCGGCCGGGTTCCAGGTCGGCGGCAGTGAATTGCGCATTACGGCACGCGCCGGCATCGCGGTGTATCCCGACGACGGCAGCGGGGTCGAAATCCTGTTGCGCAACGCCGAAACGGCACTGGAGAAAGCCAAGGAAGGCGGCATCGCCTACGCCTTCTACCAGCCGGAGATGAACGCCAGGATCGCGCAGAACCTGATCCTTGAAAACAAGCTGCGACGTGCCCTCGAAGAAGAGCAGTTCGTGCTGCACTACCAGCCCAAGGTGGAGCTCAAGTCCGGCCGTATCGCCGGGTTGGAGGCCCTGATTCGCTGGCAGGATCCCGAAAGTGGCCTGGTGCCGCCGGCCCAATTCATCCCGCTGCTGGAGGCGACGGGCTTGATTCATGAAGTGGGTCAATGGGCCATGCTGAAGGCGATGTATGACCACGGCAAGTGGCTGGCCGGCGGCCTCAATCCGCCGCGTATCGCGGTGAACGTGTCTTCCATCCAGTTGAAGCGCAAGGATTTCGCTGAGGCCGTTCAGGACGTGCTCAGGCGCTACCGCGGTCCGGTGATCGGACTTGATCTGGAAATCACCGAAAGCCTGATCATGGACGATATCGAGGGCAATATTGAGCGATTGCGTGCGGTCAAGGACATGGGCGTGAACATTGCTGTTGACGACTTCGGCACCGGCTATTCCTCGCTGGGGTATCTGGCGAAACTGCCGGTCGATGTACTCAAGATCGACCGTTCGTTCATCATCACCATGGGGCAGTCGAAGGAAAACATGACCATCGTTTCAACCATCATTTCGCTGGCTCATGCCCTGAAGCTCAAGGTGGTCGCCGAAGGCGTGGATTCGAAAGAACAGAAAAACACGCTGCTCGAACTGCAGTGCGATGAATTGCAGGGCTATCTGTTCAGTCGCCCCGTGCCGGCTGCAGAAGTTGAGGAGCGGTGGCTGAGGCCGAACGCGCGCAGCCACTGATGCGCCGTTTGACCGCGGTTTTTGCCGTGTAAAGCCCGGCAATCCGCTGATTTCATTTAAAAACAGCAGGTTACCGTAAGCTTCCCGCAAGTGGCCGTAAGGCTGTCGCAAGCTGGTACTTCGATCATGTCGCCACTGCTGCGGTTGAACCAGGGTTCTGGTCGGCCTGCAGACCCTGATCCAACCACTTTGGGAGCAAGAATTGAAAAAGCTGATTGCCGGAATTCCGCTGTTGCTGATCTCACTGTCCGCGATTGCCGATGACGAAGCAGTACGTGGTACCGCCCCGCAGGTCGATGCTGATCCCACCGGCCTGATCGCCTTTGCGGTCGTGTTCGTCGGCCTGATCGGCTACTACGCCTACGTGATCTGGAAGGCCGAGCAGAAAAAGAAATCGGTCAAGTAATCCGATTCCGGGCATTGCCCGAAAAAAGGCGCTCCACGGAGCGCCTTTTTTTTCGGCACCGGCGGCCTGTACGTCCGGTTCATGCGCCTTCGCCCGCCGGCAATCTCCGGACGACCCGGAAAACCTGTAAGCTAGAATCCTTCCTGTCTTCATTCGCACATACCGATTCGCAGCCCGACCTGGAGAGCCGCAATGAAACGCCTGTTTGGCATGGTGGCGATCGCCGCCTGCATCAGCTGCACCGCATATGCCGCGCAACAGCAATATCCGGTCAAGCCGATACGTCTGGTCGTTGGTTTCGCGCCCGGGGGCTCCACGGATGTCACAGCCCGCATCATCGGTGAGCGTTTCACTGCGGGCTTCGGTCAGCAGGTGGTTGTCGACAACCGCTCGGGTGCGGGCGGCAACATCGGTGCCGACCTCGTCGCGAAGTCGAACGCCGACGGCTATACCTTGCTCATGGCCACCACCGGGGTCATGGCATTCAATCACTATCTGTATTCCAAACTGCCCTACAGCGCGGAGAAAGATCTCGCACCGGTCACGCAGATTGGCGCATTGCCGCTGATCCTCGTAGTACCCGCATCGCTGCAGGCGAAGTCGGTGAAGGAACTGGTGGCCATGGCCAAATCCCGGCCGGGCAAGTATTCCTTTGGTACCTCGGGCGTCGGCGGCGCCACTCACGTTACGGCGGAACTGTTCAAGGCATTGGCGGGGATCGATATCGTGCATGTGCCGTACAAGGGCAGCGGGCAGATGATGGCTGACCTGCTGACCGGGCAGGTGCAGATTGCCTTCGACCAGATTTCGTCGTCGATTGCTCACGTCAAGTCCGGAAGGCTGCGGGCGCTGGGGATTTCGACGGTACAGCGCTCGACACTGCTGCCCGAGCTGCCGACGATAGCCGAAGGTGGGGTGACCGGCTATGAGGCAACATCCTGGAACGGCTTTGCGGTCCGCGCGGGGACGCCGGCAGCCATCATCGGACGGCTGCACCAGGAAACCCGCAAGGCGGTCGCGGTCCCCGAAGTCAAGGATAAATTGTTCGGCCTCGGTATTGAGGCCATCGCCAGCACGCCTGCCGAATTCACTGCGCACATTCGCGCAGAGCGGGCAAAGTGGATTCCGCTGTTCAAGAAAATCGGCATTCAGCCGCAGTAAGCAGCATGATCGAATTTTCAGAGCGCCTGTCGCGCATCAAGCTCTCGCCGAGCAACGTTGCCGCGCAGAAGGTCAGGGATCTGCGCGCCGCCGGCCGCGATGTGATCGGGTTGATGATCGGTGAACCCGATTTCGAGACCCCGGCACATGTGAAGCGTGCCGTGGTCGCTGCCATGGACCGCAACGAGACACGGTATACGCCGATCAACGGCATAGCGCCCCTGCGTGAAGCCGTGCGCCACAAGTTCCTGCGGGACAACGGGCTGGACTATTCCGTCGAGCAGATCATGGCCGGCACCGGCAGCAAGCAGATCCTATACAGCGCTTTTCAGGCGACAGTGGATCGTGGCGATGAGGTGATCATCCCGGCGCCGTACTGGATCTCTTATCTGGACATGACGCTGGTGGCGGATGGCAAACCGGTGGTGGTGAACTGCGGCATCGACCGCGGCTTCAAACTCACACCGCAGCAACTGGAGGCGGCGATCACGGCGCGTACCAAGTGGCTGCTGCTGAACTCACCCGGCAACCCCAGCGGCGCGATCTACAGTCGCGAGGAACTGCTGGCGCTGGCCGAGGTGCTGCGACGTCATCCGAAAGTCTGGGTGCTGTCCGACGACATCTATGAGCATCTGCGATTCGACGGGGTCGAGTTCTGCACCATGGCGCAGGTGGCGCCGGATCTCGCCGAGCGCACGCTGACGGTCAATGGTGTGTCCAAGGCCTACGCCATGACCGGGTTCCGCCTGGGATATGCCGGAGGCCCGCTTGAGTTGATCAAGGCAATGGTCAAGATCCAGTCGCAGAGTACGGCCGGGGTCAATTCACTGAGCCAGTGGGCGGCAGTGGAGGCGTTGACCGGACCGCAGGAGTTCCTCGCGGAGCGCGCCGCGGCGTTTCAGGAGCGGCGTGACCGCATGCTCGGGCTCTTGCGCGAAGTGCCGGGTCTGACCTGTGACAAGCCACAGGGCGCGTTTTACCTGTTTCCGCGATGCGCAGGGCTGCTCGGGCGCAGGGCGCCCGACGGCAAGGTGCTGGAGAAAGAGGAGGATGTGGTCGTTTACCTGCTCGAGCACGCCGGCGTTGCGGTGGTGCAGGGTGAGGCCTACGGGCTGAGTCCGTATTTGAGAATTTCCATTGCGAGTTCCCTCGACAACCTGACCGAGGCGGCACGGCGCATTGCGCATGCCGTGGCCGAGCTGCGCTAACCGTGCTGGTCAGCAGCAACAAAAAGGCGCACCGTGGCGCGCCTTTTCCTGTTGCAGAAGCTCAAATCAGCGTTCAGAAGTAGGCTTGGCCGCGTTTTACCGGCGGCGTCCAGCTGCAGTCCGACCACGGGCCGTCACCGTGTTCGCGGATGTAGGAGATTTTTCCGCGCCGGGTGGGTTTCTTGCCCTTGAAGAACGCCTGCAGCCAGTCGAACACGTAGTCGTGGCAGTCCATCCCGCCGAGGTTGGCGATGCTCCATAGCGGGTGGTACTGATTCTCGAACACCCACATTTCCTTGGGCACCTTCAGGTCCTCATAGGCCTCGATGGCATCTTCCAGCGGACACAGCGGATCGAATTCACCGGTGACCAGCAGCGTCGGGCATTTGATCTTGTCCATGTAACCACGCACCGTCATGCCCTTGGCAACTTCTTCGTCGAACTGCTGTTCGTCATCCATCCCCGCCATGTACATGAACATCTGCTTGAAGCGGGGAGATGACTGGGTAAAGATGGTGTTGTTGGGGTTGAAACAGGCCACCGAGCTCACCACGACTGCCGCGCGGTGATCGTAGCTCGACAGCCGCAGCGACCAATAGCTGCCCATGCTGATGCCGTAGATAGCGATCTTGTTCTTGTCGATTTCCGGGCGTTTGCGCAGATAGCTGATCACAGCCGCGCCGGCGCGCTCGTAGTTGTCGCCGACCGCGCGGATTTTCTGCATGTTCGAATTGCCCTGGCCGGGCCCGTCCATCGCCAGCACGTGAAAGCCGCGTGCCAGCCCGATGTTGTGGTACGCCTTGGGAAACACTTCCTTGGTCTGGTCCATGCCCGGCACGTAAATCACCACCGGGGCCTTGCGCCGGTCCGGCAGCAGATGGAGCAGGCAAGAAATCGTCTTGCCGTCGTCGAACGGCACCTCGACGCGCTCGATCGGGTAGTCCGCGGTCTGGGTGCGGCGGTCGACCATCTCCGAGAGTTTGCGGTAGAGCTGTTTCTTGACCGGGTGGTTGTCGAAATAAATCGGATGCTGCGCCATGCGATAGGCCTCGATCGCATGGTCGTAGTGATAGGTGGCTGCCGCTTTGGCACCCTTGGCCTGCGCCGCCTTGGCCAGCCGTTCGTGGCGTTCGCCAGCCTCGCGCCACACCTTGGGCAGCATGCGGTAGTTGCGTGCGCGTTTGCCCGCCGGCACCTCGATGTCGTCGCGCTCAAAATTCTGTACGCGCCCGCGCATGTTCAGTGCGAGGTCGAGCATCCACTGCTGGTTGTCGCGTTCGGTTCTCAGCTTGCGTATCACTATTCCTCCAATGGCTGTTATGGATGGTTGGCGGTCAGGTCAGCTGCTTCAGCGCCTGTTCCAGGTCGGCGGTCAGGTCCGCCGGGTCTTCGAGCCCGATGTGAAAGCGGATCGTCGGTCCGCCGGGATTCCATTGTGTCGCGCTGCGCACTTTCTCCGGGTGCGGCGCGGTGACCAGGCTTTCGTAGCCGCCCCAGCTCGAACCGATGCCGAATAGCTTCAGCGCGTTGACGAAGGCGGTGACTTTTTCGCGGCTGGCGGATTTCAGGATCACCCC
This sequence comes from Burkholderiales bacterium, assembly GCA_038144955.1. Taxonomy (GTDB): domain Bacteria; phylum Pseudomonadota; class Gammaproteobacteria; order Burkholderiales; family SG8-41. The sequence goes on from JAYQOT010000037.1 coordinate 7,842, forward strand.
GAACAACGACGCTGCGCCGTCGAAGTCGCGTTTCCAGATGGCGTGGCCGGGATCGCTTTCCAGAGCCGGGTACAGTACCCGCTGCACCTCGGGCCGCGCCCGCAACCAGCGCGCGACGACAAGCGCATTGGCCATCTGCTGCTTCATGCGCACGCCGATGGTGCGAAAGCCGCGCAGCGCCAGGTAGCAGTCGTCGGGGCTGACGCAAAACCCGTATTCGGCGACGGTATGGCGCACCGGCAGCCAGTATTTTTCATTGGTTACGATGACCCCCATCAGCACGTCGGAATGGCCGACGATGTACTTGGTGGCGGCGTGGATTGACACGTCGATGCCGCGTTCGAACGAGCGGAAGAAATACGGCGTGCCCCAGGTGGTGTCGGCAAGCACCGGGATGCCGCGCGCATGCGCTGCCTTGGCGATGGCCGGGATGTCCTGCATCTCGAAGGTCAGCGAGCCCGGCGCCTCGCAGAACACCGCTTTGGTGTTGTCACGGATCAAACCGGCGATGCCGGCGCCGATCAGCGGATCGTAGTATTCGACCTCCACGCCCATCTTGCGCAGCTGCTTTTCGCAGAAGATGCGCGTCGGCGCATAGGCGCTGTCAGTGACCAGCAGGTGATCGCCGTTCTTGACGAAGGCGCACAGCGCCGCGGTGATCGCCGCCAGCCCCGAGGGCACGGCGACGGCCTGATGGCCGCCTTCCATTTTCGCCACGGCCTCTTCGAATGCGAATGTCGTCGGCGTGCCGTGGATGCCATAGCGCATGCTCTTGAAATCATCCGGGTCGCGCGTCTCGTAGGCGGCGAGATCCGGAAACACCACGGTGGAGGTGCGATACACCGGAGTGTTGACCGTGCCGTGGGTCAGTGCGGGATTGCGGCCGACGTGCGTCAGCAAAGTATCTTTTTTCATCGGCTTTTTACGATATGGACTGCGAACACCACAGTGCGTGCGAGGTGCAGAGCACTTAACGATGCGAAGCCGCATCGTAACTGCATTTTGCGCGCGGTTTGAGTTATTCTAGCCCCTATTCCAACCGGGAGTGAATGCGCTGCTGCGTTGTCCAGCATGCGGCGAGGGGGACATCATGGATCATCATCACATGTTTGAAGTCGGCGGCGCGCACCTGAGCCGCCTTGAAGACCTGCGGTTGATCAAGGGCGAGGGCTGTTACGCCGCGGACTGGAGCCTGCCCAACCAGGCGCATGCCGCGTTCCTGCGTTCCGACCGCGCACACGCGAAAATCGTTTCCGTCAACACAGATGCCGCGCGCAAGGCCAGGGGCGTGCTTGGCGTTTATACCGGCGAGGACGCGGTAAAGGCCGGTTACGTCAAGCCGCTGAGCATGCTGACTTTCCCCGGCAAGGACGGCAAGAAGGCGATCATCCCCGAGCGCCCGGTGCTGGCCCACGGCAAGGTGCGCTTCGTCGGCGACCTGGTGGCGCTGGTGGTGGCCGAGACGGCACTGCAGGCGCAGGATGCCGCGGAGCTGATCGAAGTCGAATACGAAGACCTGACGCCGGTGATCGGCGTCGATGCCGCGCTCAAGGCCGGCGCGCCGCAATTGCACGACAACATTCCGGGCAACCAGTGTTTTGAGCAGGAAGCCGGTGATGCCGCCGCGGTCGAAGCCGCGTTCAAGAAGGCGGCGCATGTCACCAGGCTCAAGCTCGACTGCACCCGCGTGGTGCCCAACCCGATGGAGCCGCGCGCCTGCCTGATCGGCTACGATGCAGGCAGCGGGGTCTATACGGTGCACGTGCCGGTGCAGGGCATCAACATGATGCGCATGCAGCTTGCGGCCTATACCGGCCTGTCCGATGACAAGCTGAAAATCATGGCGCGCGACGTCGGCGGCGGTTTCGGCCAGCGCAGCATCGCCTATCCCGAATACGCGGCGGCGATGATCGCGGCAAAAGCGCTCAACCGCCCGGTGAAATGGGTGTCGTCGCGCAGCGAATCCTTCCTGTCGGATTCGCACGGTCGTGCCAATTACATCACCGCCGAACTCGCGCTCGACAAGGACGGCATTTTCCTCGGCATGAAGCTCGACTGGATTGCCGACCTCGGCGCCTACCTGCATCCCGCCGGCCCGGTGAGCCCGATGCGCAATCCCGTGGTGTGCCTGAACGGCGTCTACAAGACCCAGGCACTGTTCGGCCGCTGGCGCGTGGTGCTGACCAACACTTCGCCGGTATCGGCCTACCGCGGTGCTGCGCGTCCCGAGATTGCCTACACCATCGAGCGCCTGGTCGACGAGGCGGCGGCACAGATGAAGATCGACCCGGCGGAAATTCGCAGGCGCAACTTCATTCCCACCGACGCCTTCCCGTACAAGACGCCGACCGGCTCGGTCTACGACATCGCGGACTTCCCGGCGGTGCTCGACAAGGCGATGAAAATGGCCGACGCGCCCGGCTTCGCAAAACGCCGCGCCGCCAGCGAGAAAGCCGGCAAGCTGCGCGGGCTGGGTTTCTCGACGGTGATCGAGAATTCCGGCGCCGGCATGTTCCCCAAGGACGAGGTGCTGCTGGAGGTCGCCGCCGATGGCAACCTCACCGCGTACTCGGTGTCGCATTCGCAGGGCCAGGGTCATGAAACCACCTTCGCGCAGATCATCGGCGACGCGCTGGGCATCAAGACCGAGCGCATCAAGCTGCGCCAGGCGATCAATGAAAAACCGCTGATGGGCAACCACACCGGCGGCTCGCGCACCATCGTCGGCGCCGGCACGGTATGCCACCTCGCCGCGAAGAAGCTGATCGAAGTGGCCACGCCGATGGCCGCCGAGATGCTCGGCGTCGAACCGTCGCAGGTGGCCTACGCCAACGGCGAGTTCCAGTCGAAAGAATCCAGCAAGAAGGTCACGCTCGGCGACATCGCCGCGAAGAAACCGCTGTCCGCCACTGGCGAAGGCAAGTTCGGCTCGACCTTCCCCAATGGCTGCCATGTCGCCGAGGTCGAAATCGATCCGCAGACCGGCGTCACCGACGTGGCGTCGTACGTGACGGTCGACGACTGCGGCACGGTGATCAACCACACCATCGTCGAAGGCCAGATGCACGGCGCAGTGGCGCAGGGCTGGGGCCAGATCTTCGGCGAGAACGTGGTTTACGACCCGGAGACCGGCCAGCTGATGACCGGCAGCTTCATGGATTACACGATGCCCAAGGCCGGCTGGATCCGCGACATGAAGATCTATGACCACGCCACCTTCGGCACCATCAGCCCGCTGGGCGTGAAGGGCATGGGCGAATCCGGTTGCACGGCGTCGCTGGCAGCGCTGACCAACGCGGTGATGAACGCGCTGCGCCCGCTGGGCGTGCAGCCACTCGACATGCCGCTGACGGCGCCCAAGCTGTGGCACGCCATCACCGCTGCAAAGAAGGGGAACTGACATGTACGCATTCCAGTACCGCAAGGCCAAATCGCTGAAAGAGGCGGGCGAACTTCTGGCCAAGGATGACGAAGCGAAGCCGCTGTCCGGCGGCATGACGCTGATCCCGACGCTGAAGCAGCGCCTCGCCCAGCCGACGCAGCTGGTCGACATCGCCGGGCTCGCCGAGCTCGCCGGCATCGACAACAAGGGTGGCGTGCTCACCATCGGCGCCGCCACACGACACAGCGAAGTGGAGGCATCGAAGGCGGTCAAGGATGCGATTCCGGCACTGGCCGACCTGGCGTCGAACATTGGCGATCCGCAGGTGCGCAATCGCGGCACCATCGGCGGCTCGGTGGCCAACAACGATCCTGCGGCGGATTACCCGTCGGCGGTGCTGGCGCTGAATGCGAAAGTCATCACCAACAAGCGCGAGATCGCCGCCGATGACTATTTCCAGGGCATGTTCACCACCGCGCTGGAACCCGGCGAACTGATCGTCAGGATCGCCTTTCCGCTGCCTAAGAAGGCGGCCTATGCCAAGTTTCCCCACCCCGCTTCGGGTTACGCGATGGCCGGCGTGTTCATCGCCGAGACCGCGGGCGGCGTGCGCGTCGCGGTGACCGGCGCCGGCGCCTCCGGCGTGTTCCGCTGGAAGGAAGCCGAGCAGGCACTGGCGAAAGGCATCAGCGCGGCGGCAATCGAAAAACTGACGCTGTCCGCCGACGACATCAACGAAGACATCCACGGCTCGCGCGAATACCGCGCGCAGCTGGTCAAGGTCATGGCGGGCCGCGCGGCCGCGGCCATCGCCGGCAAATAACAGGGACGCACAGACATGGCAAAAGTGACAATGACCGTGAACGGCAAGCAGTGCAGCGGCGAGGTTGAGGACCGCACGCTGCTCGCCAACTTCATCCGCGACACGCTGAAGCTGACCGGCACCCACGTCGGCTGCGACACCACCCAGTGCGGCGCGTGCACCGTGCACGTTGACGGCCGCGCGGTGAAATCCTGCACGATGCTGGCGGTGCAGGCCGAGGGCTGTGAAGTGACCACCATCGAAGGCATGGCGAAGAATGGCAAGCTGCATCCGGTGCAGCAGGCCTTCACCGAGTGCCACGCACTGCAGTGCGGTTTCTGCACGCCGGGCATGATCATGGCGGTCAGCGCGATGCTCAAGGACAACCCGCACCCGACCGACGACGAGATCATCCACGGCCTCGAGGGCAATCTTTGCCGCTGCACGGGCTATCTGAACATCGTCAAGGCGGTGAAGCAGGCGGCCGGCGGCAAAGCGGGCCACTAGCCCAAAATCCCTGTGCTTGGCAGGGCGTTGTCGCGCGCGGCGGCGACTCCTCGCCTTACCTGCATGTAATGTCTCGTCGGCGCCTTGCGCGCTCCCGTATCTTTCTGCAATGAGCTGCCTGCGCTCGGCCGATTTTGGGCTGCTTTGATGTTCCGCGGTATGCTCATGGCGTGGAGGATTCACGCATGGCAGCAACCAAACAATCATCTTCAGGCAATGCCGGCCCGCTGGCCGGCGTGCGCGTCATCGAACTCGGCCAGCTGATCGCCGGCCCTTACACCGGCAAGTCACTCGCCGATTTCGGCGCCGAGGTCATCAAGATCGAACCGCCGGGCAAGGGCGACCCGCTGCGCAAGTGGCGGCTATTGAAGAACGGCAACTCGGTGTGGTGGGAAGTCTCTTCGCGCAACAAGCAGTCGGTGACGCTCGATCTCACCAAAGCCGAAGGCCAGGAGGTGCTGCGCGCGCTGGTGAAGGAAGCTGACGTGCTGGTCGAGAATTTTCGCCCCGGCAAGATGGAGGAGTGGGATCTTGGCTACGACTCGCTGAAGAAGATCAACCCGCGGCTGATCATGGCGCGCATCTCCGGCTATGGCCAGGACGGTCCGTACCGCGACCGCCCCGGCTTCGGCATCATCGCCGAATCGATGGGCGGCCTGCGCTACCTCACCGCCGAACCGGGTCGCGTGCCGGTGCGCGTCGGCGTATCGATTGGCGACACCATTGCCTCGTTCCATGCGGTGATGGGCATCCTGATGGCGCTGTATCACCGTGATCGCAAGAACGGCGGCAGCGGCGAGGGACAGGTGATCGACGTCGCGCTCTACGAGAGCGTGTTCAACTGCATGGAAAGCCTGCTCCCCGAATACAGCGCCTTCAACGTCGTGCGCGAAGCCGCGGGCAGCGCGTTGCCCGGCATCGTGCCGTCGAACGCCTACCCGTGCAAGGACGGCTGGATACTCATCGGCGGCAACGGCGACGGCATTTTCAAACGGCTGATGAAAGCGATCGGCCGCGACGACTATGCCGCATCACCCGACATGGCGAACAACGAAGGCCGCGTCAAACGCGTCAAGGACATCGACGGCGCGATCACCGCGTGGACCAGCGCGCGCGACAAGGCGACGGCGCTGAAGATACTCGATGATTACGACGTGCCCTCGGGCGCGATCTTTTCGGTGGCCGATATCGCCGCCGATCCGCAGTACCGGGCGCGCGACATGATCCTCAACATCACCACCCGCGACGGCTATAAGGTCGACGTGCCCGGCATCGTGCCCAAGCTGTCAGCGACGCCCGGCGGCATCCGCTCCACTGCGCCGCGGCTGGGCGAGGATACTGAAGCGGTACTGAAGCGCGCGGGCGTGAAGCCGGAGACCATCGCCGACCTGCGCGCCAAAGGCGTGATCTGATGTTTCATTAAGGCCGTTCGCCCTGAGCCTGTCGAAGGGCGGTCAACAAAAATATCAATTAAAACAAATACTTACGTATTCACCGGAGAGAGAACCATGATCGACCGCCTCGACCACTTCGTGCTGACCACCGCGCAGCCCGAAGAAACCATCCGCTTCTATACCGAAGTGCTGGGCATGACGCTGGAACACTTCGGCAACGGCCGCCGAGCATTGAAGTTCGGCCGCCAGAAGATCAACATCCACGTCAAAGGCAAGGAGTACGAACCCAAGGCGCATGCGCCGGGCGTCGGCACGCTGGATTTCTGCTTCATTGCTTCAGTGCCGCTGGAGCAGGTGGTCGCGCGTCTCGGTCAGCACAACGTGAAAATCATCGAAGGGCCGGTGCAGAAGACCGGGGCGATGGGGCCGATCAAGTCGGTGTATTTCAGGGATCCGGATTTGAATCTGGTGGAGGTGTCGGAATACGTTTAATGCACACCCGCACATTCATTTGAATGGCAAACAAGCGGAACGACTGGGGGCGAAATGGACAAGAAGAAAGTGGCCGAAAGCAAGGAAGCCATTATCAGCACGTTCGACCGGTCGGCCAAGACTTACGATCGCACGGGTCCTCGCTACTTCTCGCACTTCGGCCGCCGACTGGTCGAACTCGCCGGCCTCAAGTCCGGTGAGAAGGTACTCGACGTTGCAACCGGTCGCGGTGCGGTGCTGATACCTGCCGCGCAGCAGGTAGGTCCGAACGGTCGGGTCTCGGGAATCGACCTGTCGGCTGAAATGGTGCGCGAGGCCATGGCGGATCTCCAAAGCACGGGGCTTGCCAACATTGACATACGGCAGATGGATGCCGAGGCACTGGATTTTCCCGACGAGTCTTTCGATTGGGTACTGTCAGGGTTTTCACTATGGTTTTTTCCGCAACCCGGAAATGCACTCGCAGAGTTTCTGCGGGTGCTCCGGCCTAGAGGTCGGTTGGGCATTACGACTTGGGACAGCAACTCGCAATTTCCGCGAGGATTCCTGCAGTTGATCCGGCAGCATATGCCGCAGCAGCAGGACCAGGGCGTTGCACCTCAGCGATTTGATACCCCGTCGGAGCTCTTGTCAGTGCTGAAGGATGCCGGATTTTCCGAAATCGACGTGCGCGTGGACGAGGCCGATCTGGTCTACGAGAATGAAGAAGTGCTGTGGTCTACCTTGGGTGCAGCCGGACTGCGTAGATACATCGACCAAGTCGGGCCGGCCGAGAAAGAAAAACTCAAGTCAGAAGTTTTTAATGCAGTGCGTCCTGCTACCAGGAGTGACGGCGTTCATGTGCAGTTCCGTGTGCTGGCAGCATTCGGGACCAAACCCTGATTTATTACAAGCTTTGGTTCTCTCGGTAGTTTGGCCCCGCACCGCGCACAGAATTTGTCTTTTGCCCCCACGGGCTGCCCGCAGTCGTGACAGCGCCGCAGTTCGCAGATTACATAGTGCATGGCCAAACCGCTGAAGAAGCGTCGCGAGCAGGGCGAGGCGCGAGGAGCCGCGCAGCCCGACGGCGAGACATAACTATACGGGTTAGGCGAGCTGGCGGGCGAGCACGCGACGAAGCGAATCGCCCGCGCAGCAGCTTGTTCACGGTTTGAGCTTGTTCTCGAACCAGTTCCACATCTCTGCTACTCCGAGCGTCAGGTAATCGCGCTGGCAGTGCTGCGCGCCGCCTTCTTCGGCGGTGAAGACGCGGAAGGTCTTGTCCTTTGACCCGCAGGCATCGAACTGCTTTTGCGCGTCGGCGAGCGGAATCTGCTCGTCTTCCGCGCCATGCACCAGCAGAAACGGGCAGCGCATTTTCTGCATCACGCCGTCGAGCTTGAAGGGTTCAAGTTTGGTCAGCGCTTCTTCCAGCGTATCCACGCCGAGGATCCACGTAATGTGGTGACCGGGCACCGACAGCGATGTCTTGAACTGTGAGTCGATGCGCTTCTTCCAGGTGGCGTGGTAGTCCCATTGCGCGCCCCAGGCGATGCAGGCAGCGTAGCGGTGGTCGAGCGCAGCGCACCGTGGTGCATAGTAACCACCGAGACTGATGGCGACGATGCCGATTTTCTTCGGGTCGACGTCGTTGCGTTTCGCCAGCCAGTCGATGCAGGCCGAACCGGCGACTTCGTAGTCGTGGCGCAGGTACTGGCCGCGGAAGCGGATGGCTTCACCGGTGCCGGGGCCGTCCATCACCAGCACCGAGATTCCGCGCTTGATCAGGTCGGGCACGCCGCGCACGTACTGGATTTCCTTGGTGACGTCGAGGCCGTCGAAGTAGACCACGCAGGGGGTTTTCTTCGATTTCGCGTTCTGCGCGTGCACGAAATAGCCGGGCAGCGGGCCGGCGGCGGTCGGCACCTCGACGATTTCGATCCTGACGTCGGTCAGTGCGACATGGCGGTGGAAGCAGTCGACACCGTTCTTGTAGGCGGCGAGGGCGATGTTGTCCTTGGGCGTGCGGAAGCGCTCGGCCATCTGGTAGTAGTTGCAGGCGCGGAGATACGCATGCGCGGCGGAGACGCGGTGGCCGCTGTCGTCGAAGCGCTGCGCGTGGGCCCGGACCTTGTTGGCGACGCTGACGCAGGCATGGAACCACGCATCGTCGTCTTCCGGTGCGGCGTCTTTCAGCTGGATGCCGATCTTGTGCAGCTCGCTGATTTCCGAACCGCCGTAGGGCGCGGCGCTCATCATGTTGATGAAGGCCGACGACCAGCGGTAGTTGCCGGGGAAGTACATGAAGTAGGCAGGTTCTTTCTTGTCGGTCATGCAAAGTCCTTTGCTTTTGAAAAACTAAAAACTTCAGCCACAGAGATCACAGAGAACTGCAAAATCAATTAACAGGATGGGCAGGATAAACAGGAAAACCGCAATGAAAAGCAAAAACATCAAAAACATCGATGCATGGTTCTTATCCTGACAATCCTGTCCATCCTGTAAAACCGTTTCAGGGTTTTCTCTGTGTCCTCTGTGGCTGCTGTTGAAGTTTACTGTTTCGGTATCCCGGCCACCTTGGCGACGTGGCCCCACTTGTCGATTTCACTTTTGATGAAGGCGGCGTATTCATCGGGCCCTTCGCCGGCGACTTCGTTGCCCTGGTCGGTGAGTCGCTTGCGCGTCGCCGGATCGGCGAGGGGCTTGTGCAGGATGCCGTGCATGCGGTCGATGATCGCCTTGGGCGTGCCGGCCGGCGCGAGCAGGCCGGTCCAGTTGTAGCTGGAGAAACCCTTGACGCCCTGCTCGGCGGCGGTGGGCGTGTCAGCGAGCAGCGGCGAGCGTTCGGTCGCGGTGACGGCCAGCGGGCGCAGTTTGCCGGCTTTCACCAGCGGCGCCGACTGCGCGATCTGCACGTAGGCGAAGTCGACGTTGCCCGCCATAAGGTCGACGACGTAGAGCGCGGCGCCCTTGTACGGAATCATGTTCATCTTGATGCCCACCGAGGTGGTGAACAGCTCGGTGCCGAGGTGGCCGACCGTGCCCAGGCCCGGCGTAGCGTAGTTGATCCTGCCCGGGCTCTTCTTCGCCAGCGCGATGAATTCACGCAGGTTTTTTACCGGGATGCTGGGGTGTATGCACATGCAGCTGGCGCTGCGCACGATCAGCGTGATCGGCGCAAAGTCGCGCACCGGGTCGTAGGCCAGCTGCTTGCGCACGCTGGGCGCGATGGTCAGCGGGCCGGGGTTGCCGCCGAGCAGCGTGTAGCCGTCGGCGGCGGACTTTGCTACAGCCTCGGTACCGATGATGCCGCCGGCGCCGCCGCGGTTGTCGATGATCACCTGCTGGCCCAGCGCGGTGGTCAGGTGCTGCGCGCCCCAGCGTGAATGGGTGTCGGTGGGGCCGCCCGCGGCGAAGGGCACGATGATGCGGATCGGGCGGTTGGGGAAATTCTGCGCGTGGGCGACGGTTGCGCCCAGCAGCAGCGTGGCGATGGCCAGCCGGAAAATGGTGTTCATCGGTGCTCCTCCTCGAACTTGTTATCGGGATTTTTTTGCCGCCGGAATCACCGGCAGCAGCAAGTATGAGGCCATTTTGCCGCCGGTATGCACGGTGTTTTTGCCGTTGGTGTTGTAGGCCGCGGGATAGTGGTTGTACGGGGTGCTGCCGACGCCGTCGCGCGGCTGGATGTCGAGGCGGATGCGGTGGCCCTTGCGGAACACCATGCCGACCGGCCAGATCTCGATTTCGCATTCCACCGGCACGCCGGGTTCCAGCCACCAGCGCTCGTTGTGGGCGTGGTACGGGCGGTATGGCAGCGACAGTTTGGGATCGAGCTTGCGGTGCGAGGCGCGCAGCCAGCCCTTGGCCACCGGCACTTGCTGTCCCTGCTGGCCGACTTCCCACACGTCCTTGCCGTCGCGGCCGATGTTGCGGATGGTGACGAACAGGTCCATGTCCTTGGTCGTGCTCGACACCCACAGCACCAGCTTCGCCGGACCGGTGACTTCGGTGTCTTCCTTCAGCGGTGCGGTTTCGAAGGCGATGCCGGTGCGGTGCATGCTGCCGGCCTGGAGCATCGTTGACGAAGCCGAGGCGACCCCGGCGTGGGAGACGCCGGTGGCGGAGTAGCTGACGGACGCAGTTTTCTTCGCGGGCTTGGCTGCCAGCGCGCCTTCGCTGTCCATGGAGCCTGCGCCCGGCGCCTTGCGCTCCGCCTGCAAATACAGCTTCGTCCACTTGGTGCGTTTCAGCGGCCACTCGTTCTCGAAGCGGAACTTGTAGTCCTTCATGGTCTTGCCGCCGGTGCGGATCATCAGCTTGACCGGCGGGTCTTTCATGATCCCGGTGTCGATGCCCTTCAGCCAGTAATCGAACCAGCGCAGCTGGTCGAGGCGGCCTTCCTCGGTATAGAAGGCGTGGTAGTGGGTGCCGGTGTGGATACGCAGCTTCTTGTGCTTCGACGCCGCGCGCATGAAGCCTTCGACGTTGCCGCGCAGGTGCAGGTTGTGGCCGCTCCAGTTACCCGCCGAGAGGAACGGCACCTTGACCTTGTCCCACTGCGCGCCGCGGTTGTCCCAGTAGCCGGTGTCGAGGCTGTGGCGCATGTAGTTGTAGAGGCGCTCGTTGCGGAAGGCGTCGGGGTTGTACTCCTGCGGATCGCCGAGCAGGTGGTGGGCCATCTGCGTCGCGTACCAGGTGGCAAGGTAATAGAGCTGGAAAATGCCGCCGTGGAACACCGAGTCGCGGTAGGCGTCGCCATAGCCTTCCCAGGGGATCATCGCTTTCAGCGAAGGCGGCTGCAGGCAGGCGACGCGCCACTGCGTCACCGCGTGGTAGGAGATGCCGGCGCTGCCGATGTTGCCGCTGCACCATTTCTGCTTCGCCGACCATTCGATGGCGTCGTAGAAATCCAGCGTCTCCTGCGGGCCGCCGGGATCGGACAGTCCCGGCGACTTGCCCGAGCCGCGGGTGTCGACGCGCACGCAGGCGTAGCCGCGCGGCACCCACCACAGCGGATTGACCGTCTCCCAGGTCATGTACGGATTGGCTTTCTCCTCGAGGTCATGCGGCGGCACCCACACCTTGTCTTTCTGGTAGGCGCTGATGTTGACGATGGCGGGGAATTTGCCGGCGGACTTCGGGCGGAAGATGTCGGCGTAGAGCACCGCGCCGTCGCGCATGCGGACCTTGACGTCCTTTTCGATGACCATCGCGTGGCGGGGCTGGGAGAGTCGGGTGTTGTTCAAGGCGGTTTCCTGGAGTCGGATGGATGGAGGGTTGCGTCAGTCGATGCTGACCTTGTTGTCGGTGATGATCTTTCTCCAGCGGTCGGACTCGGCGCGCACGTAGGCGTTGAATTCCGCGGGCGAGGCGCTGAGGCTGACCGGGATCGCGCGTTTGGTCATCGCACCCTCGGCATCGAGTTCCTTCATCATCGCGACGATGTCGGCGTGCAGGCGCTTGACGATGGCGGCAGGCGTGCCGGCGGGCGCGAAGATGCCGTTCCAGTTGAGGCTGCCCATGCCAGGATAACCGGCTTCAGCCATGGTCGGCACGTTGGGCAAGTCCTTCAGCCGCTCTTCGGCGGTGACGGCATAGGCCTTGATCTGGCCGGCCTTGACCGCGCCGATGTTGGAGGCGACGTTGGATTCGGTGATGCTGATGTCGCCGCGCAGCAGCGCCGGCAGCGTTTCGCCCGCACCCTTCGATGGCAGGTGCACCATCTTCACGCCGGCCCTGGCGGTCAGCGCAAGCATGTCGAGATGCGAATACGAACCCAGCGGCGCCTGGTAATTGAGCTGGCCCGGCCGCGCCTTGGCGTATTCCAGCGCCTCTTTCAGCGTGTTGGCCGGCATTTTCGGGCTGCCGAGGATGAAATTGGGGATGGCCACCAGCTTGGTGACGCCGGTGAGGTGCTGCAGCGCGTTGATCTTGCTGCGCTTGGCGAACAGGATCGGGTTGATCGAGTTGGTCGAGATGTTGCCGACCAGCAGGGTGTAGCCGTCGGGCTGCGCCTGAGAGACGATCTCCACCGCGATGTTGCCGGCGGCGCCGGTGCGGTTGTCGATGACGATCTGCTGGCCGAGGCGCTTGCTCAGTTTCGGTTCGAGGATACGCGCGATGATGTCGGTTGCGCCGCCAGGCGCGAACGGGATCACCATGCGGATCGGGCGGTTGGGATAGTCGGCAGCGACGGCGATTGGTGCGATGGCAAAACCGAATACGGATGCAGCGAATGCAGCAAGAATGACACGCGAATACATGGGCTCCTCCCGGTAGATCCCCTCGATCCGCGCTCATATTATGGATTGCAGTTGAGCGCTGTCATTTCACGATAGTAATCCGCTGCGGGGCTGTCAATCGGCGTGTGGCGGTCTGTTAAAATTCAGGCCTTTGACACTGATCAGACCGCGAGGAGAACCATGGCTGCAAGCAGCAAAAAGTCCGCAAAACGGAATTACACCGACATCATTTACGAAGTGAAGGACCAGGTGGCCTGGATCACCATCAACCGCGAGAAGGTGCTCAACGCCTTCCGTGAGCAGACCCTGGACGAAATGATCGATGCGCTGAAAGCGACGCGCGAAGACCCGTCGATCGTTTGCGCGGTGGTCACCGGCAAGGGTAACCGTTCGTTTTCCGCCGGTGGCGATTTCTACGCGATGAAGCGCCTCAATTTCACCAACGCCTACATGTGGAACGACCGCATGCTCGGCCTGGCGATGACCATCCGCGGCCTGCCGATCCCGGTGATCGCGATGGTCAACGGCTGGTGCATGGGTGGCGGACATGAACTCGCGCTGTGGTGCGACCTGGTGATTGCCTCCGAAAACGCCGTGCTCGGCCAGACCGGCGCCAAGGTCGGCGCCTGCCCGACGGTGGGCGCGACCCAGTACATCCCGCGCATCATCGGCGAGCGCCTGGCGCGTGAAATGATTTTCTGTGCGCGGCGCTTCAGTGCCAAGGAAGCGGTGGAAGTGGGCCTGATCAACAAGTGCGTGCCGCAGAAGGATCTGCTGAAAGAAACCCTGAAATGGTGCGAAACCATGAAGGGCCACAGCGCGCTGACCATCCGCATGACCAAGAAGTCGCTCAACTTCGAATCCGACAACCTGTATTCGTCCTGGCAGCACGGCATGGAACTGCTGGCGCATGTCTGGGGTTCGCCCGAAGCCAACGAGGGCATGGATGCCTTCCTTGCCGGCCGCAAGCCCAACTTCCAGAAATTCCGCATGCAGGCCAAGCGTGAACTTGAGAGCTACGTTGACGGTTTCAACAAGGATCTCAACGCGCCGCCGTCGATGCGGCGCAAGAAGAAGCGCTGACCGATCGCGATGGCAGAAGAAACCCGGGGTGCGCTTCACGGCGTCCGTGTCCTCGACCTGACCCGCATCCTCGCCGGTCCGCTGTGCACGATGATGCTCGGCGACATGGGCGCGGACGTGATCAAGGTCGAGCCGCCGGGCAACGGCGACGACACCCGCAGCTGGGGTCCACCGTTTGCCGAGGGTGAATCGGCGTATTACCTCGGCATCAACCGCAACAAGCGCTCGATCACGCTGAACATGGCGGTGAAGTCGGGGCAGGACGTGCTCGGTGGACTGATCCGCAAGGCTGACGTGCTGGTGGAGAACTTCAAGGTCGGCACGCTGGAGAAATGGGGCATCGACAACGCCTGGCTGAAAGCCAACGCGCCGCAGGTGGTGCGCTGCTCGATTACCGGCTACGGCTCGACCGGCCCCAAGGCCGGACTGCCCGGTTACGATTTCATCCTGCAGGCGGAATCGGGACTGATGGGCATCACCGGCGAGTCCGACGGCACACCTATGAAGTATGGCGTTGCCATCGTCGATATCTGCACCGGCATGCTCGCCTGCAATTCGATACTCGCTGCGCTGAACGCGCGGCACAGCACTGGCCGCGGCCAGCATGTCGAGGTGTCGCTGTTTGATTCCGGCCTGGCGATGCTCGCCAACGTGGCGTCGAATCACCTGATCTCAGGCAAGAACGCCGGCCGCTTCGGCAACGGCCATCCCAACATCGTGCCCTATACCGCGTATCCGACGCGCGACGACATGATCGCGGTGGCCGTGGGCAACGACGGCCAGTTCGCCAAGTTTTCCAACGTGCTCGGCCATCCGGAATGGGCGACCGATGCGCGCTTCGTGAAAAATCCGGAGCGCGTGGCGAACCGCGATGCATTGGACGGGTTAATCAAGCAGGAATTGCAGCGCGAAGGTGCCGAATTCTGGATCGAAAAACTGACCGCGGCGGGGATTCCCTGCGGCCGCATCAACAGCGTGGCGCAGGCACTGGCCGCACCGCACGCGATCGCGCGTGAAATGGTGACATCAGTCGAGCATCCGGTTGCTGGCAACGTGAAAATGCTCGGCATTCCGTTCCGCTTCAGTGACACCCCGGCGAGCATCCGCCGTCCGCCGCCGACGCTGGG
>JAYQOT010000038.1:0-22461 GCA_038144955.1 Burkholderiales bacterium
CCTCCGGACAGGAAAATCAGGGCAAAGTGCATGGGGTAGAGAGGATGTGGTCGGTTATAATTCGCAGCCAATCTACCACAGCTACAGTCGCGAACAGGTGACTGGATGCAATGCGATGTGGCTGTTTCGGCTTTCACCGGTGCGCCGGGATGAAATCAAATCAAATGATGCGACAAATCGTTAAAAGTCTGATCTGGTCGCTGACCGTGTTTTTGGGTGCTGTGGCGGCGCATGCAGCACAGGTCGACGTGCCTTATGTGCCGACACCACAGGTAATCGTCGATCGCATGCTGGATATGGCGAAAGTAACCTCACGCGATTACCTGATCGATCTCGGCTCGGGTGATGGCCGTATCGTGGTGACCGCGGCGAAAAAGTTCGGCACCCGCGGCTTCGGCGTGGATCTCAATCCCGAGCGCGTGCGCGAGGCCGTTGAAAATGCGCGGACTGCCGGAGTGTCCGACAAGGTGGCGTTTTACCAGCGCAACCTGTTCGATACCGATCTGTCGGAGGCGACCGTCATCACGATGTACCTGCTGCCCCGGGTCAACCTGGAATTGCGCCCGCGCTTGTTGGCCCTCAAGCCCGGTACGCGGTTGGTGTCGCACGATTTCGACATGGATGACTGGAAGGCTGATCAGAGCATCCGGATCAATACGAACGACAAGTTTTTCGGATCAGGCGGCGACAGCGACATCTATTTCTGGGTGGTGCCGGCCAAGGTTGCCGGAGCCTGGCAGATCCGGATGAGCGTGTCGGGCAAGGAGAGAACGTACCTGATCAACCTGACCCAGAAATTCCAGCAGATCAGCGGTACGGCCAGTGTCGAAGGGCGCAGCGTGCCTTTGCGGGATGCGCGGCTGAGAGGCGCAGAACTGTCTTTTGCGTTCACCACTGATGTCGGCGGTTCGTCGGTGAGTCATGATTTCCGGGGACGTGTCGACGCCCATCGCGCCGTCGGTGAAGCCAGACTGTCGGGTAATCGGGTTGCCGCCCAGGTCGAATGGGCGGGCGAGCGGCGGACGGCGGATGCCGGAAGTGCGGGGACAGCAAAGTGATGAATCGCAAAAGTTTCCTGTTATTCAGCGTTGTAATGGCAACAGCAGTGCTCCCACGTGTTGTAGTGGGGCAGGATTTCGGCGACACACCCTATGTGCAGACGCCGCAGGCGGTGGTAGACGCGATGCTGAAGACCGCGAAAGTGAGCGCCCGGGATTACGTCATTGATCTGGGATCTGGCGACGGCCGGCTGGTGATTACTGCCGCCAAGGAAAAGGGTGCCCGCGGTTTTGGCGTGGATCTCGACAAGGGTCTGGTCAAGCTGGCCAATGAGAATGCGAAGAAGGCTGGCGTAGCCGACAGGGCGAAATTCTATGCACGGGACCTGTTCGAGACCGACCTTTCCCCGGCTTCGGTGATCACCATATACCTGTTGCCCGAAGTCAACCTGATGGCCCGCGGCAAACTGCTGGCCCTGGCGCCGGGAACACGTATCGTTTCGCATGATTACGGTATCGGCGACTGGCAGCCGGATGTGAAGTTCGAGATGGATGCCCCGGGCAAGTCCGTCGGCCGCGGACAGCGCAGCAAGGTGCTCTACTGGGTCGTGCCTGACCAGGTGGCGGGGCGCTGGATGTGGACCATGGAGGCAGGCGGCAAGTCACGGACCGTGGAACTTGATGTGAAGCAGAATTACCAGAAGCTAGAGGCGGCAGCCACCATGGACGGCAGGCCGGTGCAGGTCAAACAGGCCAACCTGACCGGACGTACCGTTGAGATCGTAATGAACACGCCCGAAGGAGCCACGGTCTCGTTCAGCGGGGAGCGGATGGCGCAGGTGCTGGAAGGCGAAATGCGTCCGGCTGGCGCCGCCAAGGCGGCCCCGTGGCAGGCGGTGCGCATCGAACTGCGCGATGCCGCGCATGTGGTTGCGCCGCCGCCGGTGATCCGCGAGTTCGAGATCAACCGGAACAATGATTAAGCTTCTCAGGGTTTTCTGTTTTTTTCCGGCTATCGCGCTGTGTTCCCAGCAGTCACTTGCGCAGCCGATGTTCGACGTGCCGTTCGTGCCGACGCCGCAGGTGGTGGTCGATGAGATGCTGCGGCTGGCCAATGTCAGCGACAGGGATTTCGTGATGGATCTGGGCTCCGGGGACGGGCGGGTGCTGATTACGGCGGCAAGGAAATTCGGTGCACGCGGCATCGGGGTTGATCTGGATGAAAGATTGGTCTGGCAAAGCGAGGCGGCCGCCGAAGAGGCCAGGGTGGCTGAGCGGGTGAAATTCCTGCAGCAGGATCTGTTCAAGACCGACCTGCGTCAGGCAACCGTGATCACCATGTATCTGCTTCCCGGGGTCTTGTCGCGGTTGCGGCCAGTTTTGCTGGATCTCAAGCCCGGCACGAGGCTCGTATCACATGATTTTGATCTGGGTGACTGGCGGCCCGATGTTACCACGCAGATTCGCAAGAACACGTTCCTGTGGGTCGTGCCGGCACGGATCGGAGGGCGCTGGCAATTGACGTTCACGCTGCCCGGTGGCGAAGGCATGCAGAACGTACCGCTGGAACTGAGGCAGAAATACCAGGACATCGACGGTCTGGTACGGATGGGAGAACGGCAGGAACAGATCTGGGAGCCGCGGCTCAGTGGAGACCGGATCAGTTTTGTCATCGTGGACAGTCGCGATCGTGATGACGAAGCGGCACTGTATTTCGACGGCAAGGTTGGCGACGGCGTGATTGAGGGACAGGTCCGTCGTAGCGTGGGTGCTGCTCGGGTCGTGACAACCTGGCGCGCCACCCGAGTTGCGGGACGCTGATGCAGGCAATACTGAAAATCATCCGCGGCTTCGTCGCGCTCGCGATATGCGGGAGCATGACGGCGGGGCACGCATCGGATGTGCCTTATGTGCCGACGCCGATGAACGTGGTTGATGCGATGCTGGAAATGGGTGGTGTCGGGCCCGATGATTTTCTGGTCGACCTGGGTTCGGGCGACGGGCGCATTTCGATCCGTGCTGCGCAGCGCTACGGTACCCGCGGTTTCGGCGTTGATCTCGACGACCAGCTGGTGCGATCAGCAACCGAGGATGCGCATCGCCAGGGTGTGGCTTCGAAAGTGCAATTTGAGGCGCGGAATATTTTTGCGACCGATGTCAGTCAGGCCACCGTGGTAACGGCCTACCTGCTCAGTTCAGTCAACCAAAGACTGCGGCCGCGGCTGTTCGAGCAACTGAAGCCCGGTACGCGTATCGTGACTCATGATTTTGCCTTCGGTGAATGGGCTCCGGACCGCAAGTTGACCATCGATGTCCCTGACAAGGTGTATGGTCCGCCGCGCAGCGATATCATGTTGTGGGTGGTGCCCGCCAACCTGGCCGGGGTTTGGCAATGGACGCAGACTGTTTCAGGCGGCAACCTCCGCTATGAGGCGCGCATCGAGCAGAAATTCCAGGTCATCGTGGGAACGGCGGGCGTCGATCTCACGCGTTCGCGGATGCTGGAAGGGCGGGTGAACGGAACGGCCGTCGAGTTGAGGCTGGGTTCCGGTTCTTCCGCGATGCATTACAGTGGCGTGATCGAAGGCGACACGATCAGGGGGAATGCCGTTATGAACGGCGGTCCGGCGCAAGCGTGGCAGGCCAGGCGTGTGCGCAGCGGGAAAATGAATATCGGCGGTTTCGCGGAAACGCGGGTTGCCGCAGTCGGTCTTGACAAGGAGCAATGATGAAAAGCTTTAAATTGTTTGCATTGATGTTGCTGGCGGCAGCAGCGTTGCCGGGTCGGGCGCAGGAAGGCCGTGGAGACGTGGTCTACGTACCGACTCCGCAAATCGTGGTGGATACCATGCTGTCGATGGCGAAGGTCGGCTCCAGGGATTTCCTGATTGATCTCGGTTCCGGAGACGGGCGCATTCCCATTACCGCCGCGAGCAAATACGGCGCCCGCGGGTTCGGCGTCGACCTCGATACCTACCTGCTGCGCCAGGCGAACCAGAACGCGCAAAAGGCGGGGGTCACCGACAAGGTCTACTTTGTCGAGGAAAACCTGTTTGAGACCGACTTGTCCAAGGCGACCGTGATCAGCACTTACCTGTTGCCGGAAATGAACCTGAAGCTGCGCTCGAAGATCATGGCGCTGAAGCCCGGTACACGGCTGGTGGCCCACGATTACCACTTTGGCGAATGGGATCCCGAAGAGCAGCGTGAACTGATTGTGCCCGGCAAGACAGTCGGGCAGCCCGGCATGAGTTTCATTTTCTATTACGTGGTACCCGCACGCATTCCCGGAAAATGGCAGTCGCTGGTCAACATTGGTGGGCGCGATACCCCTCTGGAGTTCAACCTGGTGCAGGAATTCCAGGAACTTGAAGGCAGCGTCGAGATCCGTGAACGCAAGGCTGAATTGCGTGGCCGCATCCTGGGCACCGAGGTGACCATGGTTGCCGGCGGCCGCAGCGGTGTACCGCGCCACGAGTTCAAGGGGCGCATCGACGGCGAAAACATCAAAGGCACCCTGGTCATAGGCGAAGGCCCCAAAAGCCAGCAGGTGGCATGGGCGGCCAGGCAGATCGTTCGCGGCGAGCTGAAGCGCGCCGAAGACGAGCCGTTCCCTGAAAAATAAGACGAATTCATTCCGGAGGATGCATGAGCACGGATAACGCCGCGACTCCGCGGCAGACGCTTTCGGTCACCGACGCCTGCGCAATGATCGTGGGTCTGATCGTCGGTGCGGGCATTTTCGGCACGCCTTCCATCGTTGCCGGCGCGGTTGGCGGCGAAGCCACGCTGTACGCGGTGTGGATTGCCGGTGGAATTTTCTCCATCATCGGTGCGCTGTGCTATGCCGAACTGGCGACGGCTTACCCCTCTGCGGGCGGTGAATACCATTTCATCCGGCGCGCCTACGGTTCTTCACTGGCCTTCCTCTACGGTTGGGCGCGTATGACCGTGATCGTCGCCGGTTCGATTGCGGTGTTTGCCTACCTGTTCGGTGATTATTTCTCGCGCGTCATCAACCTCGGGGCTTATTCCTCGGCGATCTGGGCGGCCGTGATCGTCATCGTGCTGACCTACGTCAACTATCGTGGCATCCGCGAGGGCAAGGCGACCCAGAACGTGTTTACCGTGCTCGAGGTCGGTGGATTGGTGCTGATCGTGGTGGCGGGGCTGATTTTTGCCGCGCCGCCGCAGGCCGCGGCACCCGCGGCCGGCGCTGCCCAGCCCTGGTACATGGGGGCCGGTATCGGCTCGGCAATGATTTTCGTGCTCTTCACCTACGGCGGCTGGAATGATGCAGCCTACATATCTGCCGAGGTGCGCGATCGCGAGCGCAACATGGTGCGTGCGTTGCTGCTGGCCATCACCATCGTTGCGCTGCTCTACGTGCTGGTCAATGCCGCCTATCTGAAAGGGCTGGGCTACGACGCAATGGCGCGTTCGAACGCAGTCGCTGCAGACCTGCTCAAGGCAGTATGGGGTACGGCTGGCGAAAAACTGATCGCCGTGATGATTGCGATTGCCGCACTGACCTCGGTCAACGGATCGATGATCGTCGGCGCACGCTCCAATTACGCTCTCGGACGGGACTGGCCGCTGCTTGGCTGGATCGGCCGCTGGGATGAGTCCAGCGGTTCGCCGCGCAACGCGATGCTGGCGCAGGGCGCGATCGCGCTGGCGCTGGTCGGTTTAGGCGCCGTGCAGAATGCCGGTTTCAAGGGGTTGGTCGAATATTCGTTGCCGGTATTCTGGGGATTTTTCCTGCTCACCGGCATTGCGTTGTTCGTGCTGCGGGTGAAGGATCCCGATGCGCCGCGGCCGTTCCGGGTGCCCGGCTATCCGGTGGTGCCCGCGCTGTTCGTGCTGATGTGCGCCTATTTGCTGTACTCCAGCCTGACTTACCACCGCACTCATGCGCTGGTCGGTCTGGGGGTACTGGCGGTTGGTGGCGTGGTACTGGCCATCGCCCGAATAAGCAAAAAATAATAATTAAAACAAATACTTAAGTAATTTTCGCGGGTTATGCCTGCGCTGCGGCAGCGGCGCGGCGTCCTTGAATTTTTCCAGGCAAGGCCGCACCTGAGGCTCACCCGCATTGTTCATTGATTCATGGAGTGCATGATGGCCGAGACATCGACCAAAGAAACGCTGGGCTTCCAGGCAGAGGTCAAACAACTGCTGCAGCTGATGATTCATTCCTTGTACAGCAACAAGGAAATCTTCCTGCGCGAACTGGTATCAAACGCTTCCGACGCCTGCGACAAGCTCCGCTTCGAGGCGCTGACCGATAAGGCATTGATGGAGAACGACTCGGATCTGAAGATCCGCGTTGCTTACGATCCCAAGACGCGCACGGTCACCATCAGCGACAACGGCATCGGCATGTCGCGCCAGGAAGTCATCGACAATGTCGGCACCATTGCCAAGTCCGGCACTCGTGAGTTTTTGAACAAACTGACCGGCGATGCTGCAAAGGATGCGCACCTGATCGGCCAGTTCGGCGTCGGTTTTTATTCTTCGTTCGTCGTCGCCGACAAGGTCACGCTGGTGACGCGCCGCGCCGGGCTGACCGCGGAACACGGCGTGCGCTGGGAATCCGACGGCAGCGGCGAATACACGCTCGAAGTCGTGGAGAAGGCCGGCCGCGGCACGGAAGTCACTTTGCACCTTCGCGACGGAGAGGACGAATTCGCCGACGGCACACGGCTGCGCGGCATCCTGCGCAAGTATTCCGACCACATCACCCTGCCGATCGTGATGCTGGAGGAGGAGTGGGACAAGGATTCCGGCAAGTACTGCACCACCGGCAAGGACCAGACCGTCAACCAGGCAAGCGCGCTGTGGGCGCGTTCCAAGTCCGAAATCACCGATGAGCAATATGCGGAGTTCTACAAGCACGTTGCCCATGATTTCGAAGACCCGCTGACCTGGTCGCACAACAAGGTCGAGGGGCGCAAGGAATATACGCAATTGCTTTACATCCCGGCGCGCGCACCGTTCGACCTGTGGGACCGCGAACAACGGCACGGGATCAAGCTCTACGTGAAGCGCGTATTCATCATGGACGATGCCGAGCACCTGATGCCGCATTACCTGCGTTTCGTGCGCGGCGTCATCGATTCGAACGACCTGCCGCTCAACGTGTCGCGCGAAATCCTCCAGGAATCGAAGGACATCGAAACCATACGCGCAGCTTCCATCAAGCGCGTGCTGTCGATGGTCGAAGACCTGGCGGAGAATCACAAGGACAAGTTTGCGACGTTCTGGAAGGAATTCGGCCGCGTGTTCAAGGAAGGCGCGGGCGAGGATCACGCCAACCGTGATCGCATCGCGAAACTGCTGCGCTTCGCGTCCACGAACAAGGATGCGGCGGACGAGGAGGTTTCCCTGGCTGATTACGTGTCGCGGATGAAGCCCGAACAGGAGAAAATCTATTATGTGACCGCTGATTCATTCGCAGCGGCCAAAGCCAGCCCGCACCTCGAGGTTTTCCGCAAGAAGGGCGTCGAGGTGCTGTTGATGTCCGACCGCGTCGACGAATGGATGATGTCCTTCCTTACCGAGTTCGAAGGCAAAAAGCTGCAGTCGGTGGCCAAGGGCGCGCTGGATCTGGGCAAGCTCGAGGATGAGACCGAGAAAAAAGCACAGGAGCAGGAAGCTGCGGAACACAAGGAACTGGTCGAGCGGGTAAAGAAAGCGCTGGGCGAGCGCGTCAAGGACGTGCGCGTCACGCTGCGTCTGACCGAATCGCCGGCCTGCCTGGTTGCCGACGACCATGACATGACGGCAGGGCTGCAGCGCATGTTGAAGGCCGCTGGACAGAACGTGCCTGCCTCGCAGCCCATCCTCGAGATCAACACCCGCCATCCGCTGGTGCAGCGCCTGCAGGCGGAAGTCGAGGAATCCCGTTTCGGCGACCTCGCGGCGGTACTGTTCGATCAGTCGCTGCTGGCTGAAGGCGGACAGCTCGAAGACCCGGCCGCCTTCGTCAAGCGCCTGAACCAACTGATGTTGGCCATGGGCGGCGCCAATCCCTGATATTTCGCCCCAAACCGTCCCAAAACAGCGAATTCTGCAATCGTTTGCAATTCGTGACCTGGTTCATGGGTCGATTGACCGGGTTGGGTGATAATAATCAGAAGCCGACTTTAAAAAGTCCGGCCAAGTTGTTGAAAATATGATTTAATTCCGTCGAGAATCGAGAGTGGCTGGAACCCGTGGCTTGCATCCGTTCCAGCCTGCGAATTCCAGGGAGCTTCATGAACAACGATGCGGTGCGGCCTGTCGATGCTGATTCGGCCGAAGAGGATGTCGATAAAGCGTACCGGCGACTGGCGCCGAAGTCGCGGGGGAACTCGCAGTTCAGTGAACTGGAAGAACTGTTCCGCATCGTCGAGACCCGTTCTGTAACCCCCGTTTTCCAGCCCATCCTCGCTTTCGGCACTGGTGAAATCCTGGCCTATGAGGGGCTGATCCGCGGTCCCGAATCCAGTCAGTTGCATACGCCAACCAAGTTGTTCGACGCCGCCGCCCACGCCGGCCTGCTGACCGAATTGAACATGCTTTGCGCGCGCAAGGTGGTTCGCCAGTTTGCGCGACTGGGGCTGAAGCGCCAGTTGTTCCTCAACATCACCCCGCAAACCGTGCTCGAGGTGAAGGATGATGTGCAGCGCATCACGCGTTTCATCCGCGACTGCGGCATCGACATTGCGCAGGTAACCATTGAGCTGACTGAAAACCAGTACATCTCCGATCGCTCGATTTTCCGCGATGCGCTGACCCTGTTTCGCGGTGCGGGATTCCGTGTTGCGCTCGACGATCTGGGTGAGGGGTTTTCCAGCCTGCGCCTGTGGTCCGAACTGCAGCCTGATTTCGTCAAGATCGACATGCACTTTGTCCAGGGCGTCAGCGAAGACTCGGTCAAGTACCATTTCCTCAAGTCCCTGCAGCACATCGCCGAAGGCTGTGGTTCGTCGCTGGTTGCCGAAGGCGTGGAAACCGTCGCTGATTTCTGCATCCTGCGCGATCTGGGCATCAACAATGCCCAGGGATATCTGATCGGGCGCGCCGCGACCCGTCCCAGCGATCTGATTCCGGACCAGGTTTCGGAGCTGATCGCCACCAGCGGTTCGCTTTTCTCCCGCCCGGTCCTGGAAAAAACCACCTGAACGCGATAGGCCGCCGGGCGGCTGAAATCGCTCATGCAGCCGCTGGTAACAGGATTGCGCTGATCGTGCGCCGATTGTCTCTGCTGTTGCTGCTTTTCTTGGTCACCGGCTGCACCCCGCAGCAAATGTTGGTGTCGGCCCTGGTGCCTGACGGAGCCGCATCGATGCTGCTGTCGCATCTGGAGAACGTGGAAGACGGCAATCGCCGGCGCATTGCGGAACTGGAGCAGCGTCGCGACTGGGCCGGGCTGGTGAAATTCGCCGATGACAATATCTCCCGCGACCCCTTCAGTCCCGAATGGCGCCTGATCGGCGGTTACGCCTGGTCTCAGGCGGGCGATTATGCGCGGGCTGCCGGATATTTCGGCGAAATGGTCAGACTCTCCCCGGATGATGTCACCGCCTATCACTTCCTGGCGGGTGCGCAGCGCGCTGCGGGGCAGCAGCAACGGGCGCTGGTCACGCTGGAACGGGCACGGCTGGTGACCAGGGAATCACCGGTAACCGATTTACTGCTCGGCGAAGTGAACGCCGAACTGGGCAGAGGTTCTGTTGCTGTCACGGCCTACCGTCGCGCGCTGGCGACCGATCCGATGCTGGCGGGCGCCTGGTTCGGGATGGGGCGCGAATTGCTGAAACTGGGACTGATGGGAGACGCACGCGAGGTGCTGCGATCATTGCAGCAATTGCGGTCACCGCTGGCTGCTGAACTGGATGCCTTGATCAGGCGCCAGGCCGGGATCAGCGGGAAGGAATGACCGGCAACAGCAATACGGCAGGTTGTTCAGGCCCCATGTGCAGCGTGACGGTGCCGCCAAATACCTCCGGTGGCCGGTCGGTTTCATCATCGTGCTCGAAAGGTCCGCAGCCGCGCATGGGATTCTTCATGTTCGACAGCGTGGTCGCTGCGCCGTCCCACACATAATCTTTCCCGCGCACCGCCAGCGCCAGCCGGTAGCCTTTCGGTACAACGATGCAGGTCGGCCAGATTTCGATATCCAGCGGATAGATGGCACCCGGCGTCAGCGGTTGCTTTTCGTCATGCGTGTGCCATGGCCGGTATGGCAGCGAGCGCGCAGGGTCGAGCTTGCGGTGAGAAGCGCGCAACCAGCCCTGGCCGACGGGAGTATGCGGATCGAGTGCGCCCTGGAACACGACTTCCGTACCTGCCGGGTCGATCACGCGAAGTACCACGAAGAGATCGGTATCAGCAGTCGATGAGGACACATACAGCCGCAGTGCTGACGGTCCGGTGATTTCAGTGTCCTCGGTGAACGGCGGCGTGCTGAACAGCAGTCCGTCCCCCGTGGCGTCGTATCGGACCGACTGGTTGGTGGTGACCGTCCCCGCTGCCATTGTCATTCCGGCGCCGTCGAGATAAAGCGGTGTCCAGCGCGTGCGTGCCAGCGGCCATTCGTTTTCGTGGCGTTCGACAAAGCGTTCTTTGCCGTTATCCGGCACGTGCCGCACTTGCAGCAGCACTTTGGGTTGCCGGTCCCAGCCGTTATCCTCACCCTTGAGGAAATGGCCGAAGAATTTCTTCTGCAGACCCAACCCGTAATCGGTATAGAACGGCGCCCAGTGCGAGCCGCCGTGCACTTCCAGCCATTTCTGTTTTGAGGCGGCGCGCATGTAGCCTTCGAAATTGCCACGCGTGTGCAGGCCCTGGCCGCCCCAGTTCGCAGCCGAAAGCAGCGGCACTTCGACTTTTGACAGGTCCGGCGTGCGTTCTCTGTAGTAGTCGTCTTCCAGTTCGCGCCCCAGCAGTTCCTGCCACATGTCTTCGCGGTTCGCGGCGAGTACCTCTGCGCTCAGCGTTTCGGGACCGCAGACCAGGTCGCCGGTGACGCGGCTTTTCGCGCCGCGCTCGCCGACGCCGTGCTGCACGGTCTTGACCTGCATGTCCTGCCAGTTCTTGCGGAATACGCAGACAATGCCACCGTGGCGGTTGCCGTCTCGGTAGGCATCCGACCAGCCTTCCCAGACGCAGATCGCGGCGAGGTGTGGCGGCTGCGATGCCGCGGCGCGCCACTGGTTGGAGGCGTAGTAGGAAATTCCGTTCATGCCGACCTTGCCGCTACACCACGGCTGGGCCGCAGCCCACTCGACGCAGAGATGGATGTCGCGGGTTTCGCGGGCGTCGTTGTGGCGCAGGAAGCCCGGCGAACGTCCCGCACCACGGGAATCGACGCGGATCACCGCGTAGCCGTCAGGTACCCACTTTTCGGGATCGACGACTTCCCAGTTGGCGTAACGGTTGCTGGAGCCGGCAACCGCGTCGGGATTTTCCCGGCACATGATGTCCCAGGCGGTCTTGTAGCCTTCCTGGAAAGAGAGGCCCTTGCCGTAGGGGCCGTAGGAGAGGATGGCCGGGTAGCGTCCTTCGGCTACGGGCAGGAAAAGGTCGGCGCGCAGTACCGTGCCGTCGTCCATCTCGACCGGTACATCCCATGCGATGCGCATGCCGTCCTGTATTTGTGTCCGCAGGTCGCTCATCGCAGGGATAGAGGGCACTTTCAGCCCGTCTGTTTCAGTGCCGCCGTGAGGTGCGGTGCAATCAGCGGCAGCAGCTGGGCGAATACCTTGGGATTGCCGGCGACGATGTTGCCGCTCTCCAGGTAGCCGTCGTTGCCTTCGAGATCGCCGACCATGCCGCCGGCTTCGGTGATCAGCAGTGCGCCGGCGGCGATGTCCCAGCGGCTCAGGCCGAATTCCCAGAAACCGTCGAAACGTCCTGCGGCGACGCTGGCCAGATCGAGCGAGGCTGATCCCGGCCGGCGCAGTCCCGCGGTGTTCTTGATGATGTCGCGCATCATGCCGAAGTAGGCATCCATGTGCTCGAGCTGGCGGTACGGAAAACCGGTGGTGATCAGCGCCGACTTGAGGCTGCTGCGTTTGCTGACGCGGATGCGCGTGTCGTTGAGAAAGGCGCCGCCGCCCTTGGTGGCTGTGTAGAGATCGTTGCGCGTCGGGTCATAGACCACGGCCTGGGTCACCGTGCCGCGCTGGGCGAGCGCGATGGAAACCGCGTATTGCGGGAAACCGTGGAGGAAGTTGGTGGTGCCGTCGAGCGGATCGATGATCCACTGGTATTCCGAAGTGCCGGATGCCCCGGACTCCTCTGCTAGAATCGAATGCTTGGGATAGGCCTCAAGCAGCGTGCGGATAATCGCCTGTTCCGCCTCACGGTCTACTTCCGTCACGAAATCGTTCGCAGCTTTCTCCTTGACGGCTATGACATCCAGGTTGCGGCTGGCGCGGTTGATGATGCCGCCGGCGCGGCGGGCGGCCTTGACCGCGGTGTTGAGCATGGGATGCATGATGGTTGCGACTGGGGTCGGCGGCTGTGTTGATGACGATGGCGATTAAAGAACGGGTGCGTCGTGTAACGCGCCGTATTTTACGTGAACATGACTGAAGCGCTCAAAAATATCCGCATTGTGCTTTGCTCCACCGCGCACCCCGGCAACATCGGTTCGGCGGCGCGCGCCATGCGCACCATGGGCATTACCGATCTCGCGCTGGTCAACCCGCAGCGCTATCCGGATCCGCAGACGCAGTGGTTCGCTGCCGGCGCGATCGACGTGCTGGAGTCGGCACGGGTGTGTACCAGCCTCAACGAGGCGCTGGCGGGAACCGCCTTCGCCGTGGCCTGTTCGGCGCGGCGGCGTGATATTGCGGTGCCGATGGTTGATGCGCGAACCGCAGCGGCTGAAGCAATCGCGGTTGCGCAAACCCAGCCGGTGGCGCTGGTGTTCGGCAACGAAACTTCGGGACTGAGCAACGATGAAGTTGGCGCCTGCGGGCTGCTGGCCAGCATACCGGTGGCTGAAGATTTCTCGTCGCTGAATGTCGCAGCCGCGGTGCAGGTGCTGTGCTACGAATTGCGCATGGCCTGCGGCGCAGCGCTGACTGCCGACCGGCAGCAGGAGCTGGCAAGTCACGAAATGGTTGAGGAGTTCTATGCGCACCTCGAACAGACCATGATTGAAACCGGATTTCTCAATCCGGCGCATCCGCGCAAGCTGATGTACCGGCTGCGGCGATTGTTTGCACGTTCCCGCCTGCAGGTCGAGGAAATAAATATCCTGCGCGGCATCCTCAGCAGCCTGATCCGGCCCAAAGGTCGGGACAGGGGAGATAAATCGCTGTAATCCGTTGTTTATATTGATTTATCCCGTTTTTCCTTAATCTTGATTAAAATAGTGGGTCTTGATGGGCCTTACTGCCTGTCGAAAAGTGATGCGCGAGCGCGTGGCGAGCTGAGCGAGCAAGCGCACACGCGAGCAAGTCTCTGAATTAGCGAGAGTAAAAAATCTTTTACGCCGGTGCATAACATGATTTTCGGGAATCCCGACAAACGGTCGCCCGTTTTTCTATCAGGCAATGCTGATGTTTGAGCGGATCAAGGAAGAAATCGCCGTCGTTTTTGAACGCGACCCGGCTGCGCGCAGTACCTGGGAAGTGGTGACCTGCTATCCCGGGTTTCATGCGCTGCTGGTGCACCGGCTGTCGCACGCGCTGTGGAGCGGTGGTTTCAAATGGCTGGCGCGCTGGATCTCGCATGGCGCGCGCTGGCTGACCGGCATTGAAATCCATCCCGGGGTGCGCATAGGCCGGCGTTTCTTCATCGACCACGGCATGGGCGTAGTGATCGGCGAGACCGCCGAAATCGGCGACGACTGCACGCTGTATCACGGGGTTACGCTGGGCGGTACCACCTGGAACAAGGGCAAGCGTCATCCGACACTGAAAAACGGCGTGGTCATCGGCGCCGGTGCAAAAATTCTCGGTCCGATCACCATCGGCGAGAACGCCAAGATCGGTTCCAACGCGGTGGTGGTGAAGGACGTGCCGGACAATGCGACTGCGATCGGCATTCCGGCGCGCATTGTCGAAACGCATGAAAGCAGTGGTCGCTTTGCCGCGTACGCGGTGGCGCGCGACGCCAACGATCCGGTGGCGCGGGCGATGCACGCACTGATCGATCACAGCGCCGACACTGACAAGCGTATCGACCAGATCCTCGCTGAACTGCAGCGTCTCGGCCTGAAAATCGAGGGTGCCGAGACCGAAAAACTCGATGCCGGGAGTCTTAACCGCATTGTTGATTGAAAAACTCGGGTAATGTTATACTTGACTGCATTACCCGGGATTAATTTTTTGTTTAACTTGTTGTTTTAAATGATTATTTGAGGTAACCCATGAGACTGACAACCAAAGGCCGGTTTGCCGTAACTGCGATGGTCGATCTGGGCATGCGCCATGGCACGGGGCCGGTCACTCTGGCCGAAATCAGCGGAAGGCAGAAAATCTCCCTGTCCTACCTGGAGCAGTTGTTCGGCAAATTGCGTCGCCGCGGCATCGTTGATTCGGTGCGCGGGCCCGGTGGCGGCTACTGCCTGGCGCGGGAAATGTCGGTGCTGACGGTTGCCGACATCATCCTCGCAGTCGATGAGCCGATCGATGCGACACAATGCGCCGGCAAGGAAAACTGCAAGGACGAAGAAAAGTGCCTGACCCATGATCTGTGGGCCAGCCTCAACGAACGCATTTTCGATTACCTCGGTTCGGTGACGCTGCGCCAGCTGGTCGACAACCAGCGCGCCAAGGAAGCGGGCATTGCGCCGGTGCATGACATGCGCGCCATCCGCAGGCGCGATGCGGTGACGGCCTGAGCATTTTCGGAAGTTTGCCGTGAAACACGTTTACCTTGATCACAACGCGACCACGCCGGTCGACGAGCGCGTGCTCGCCGCGATGCTGCCGTACCTGAAGGATCAGCACGGCAATGCATCGAGCCGGCACGAGTTCGGCACGGTGGCGCGACGGGCAGTCGATCGTGCCCGCGAGCAGGTCGCGGCGCTGGTCGGCGTGCAGCCGGCGCAGGTGGTGTTCACCAGTGGTGGTACCGAAGCCAACAACCTGTTCATCCGCGGCACTGCGTCCGGCATGAAGCCCGGTCGCATCGCGGTCAGCGGACTGGAGCATTCCTGCGTGGCGCTGCCGGCGCAGGAACTCACGCGCCAGGGCTGGTCACTGCGCCGCCTGGCGGTGCGTCACGATGGCACGGTCGATCTGACTGACGTCGACGCGGCGCTGGCGGAGAAAACCGCGATCGTGTCGGTGATGCTGGCGAACAACGAAACCGGTGTGATCCAGGATGTCGCGGCAATCGGCGAGCGCGCGCGCAAACATGGCGCCGTCATGCATACCGATGCCGTGCAGGCGCTGGGCAAGATACCCGTCGATTTCGCCGCACTGAACGTGCAGGCGATGTCGCTGTCATCACACAAGCTCTACGGACCCAAGGGCGCCGGTGCGCTGATCGTGGACAAGCGCCTCGACTTGCGTGCGTTGCAGTTCGGCGGCGGGCAGGAACGCGGACTGCGTGGAGGCACCGAGAACGTGCCGGCGATTGCCGGTTTTGGCATGGCCTGCGAGGTGGCGGCTTCCCGGCTGGCAGAACTGGGTCCGCGGCTCGCCAAACTGCGCGACCGCATGGAGCGTGGGTTGCAGGGCCTGGGTGCGGTGATATTCGGCGCCGGGGCGCCGCGCCTGCCCAATACCTCGTTTTTCTCGATTCGCGGGATTACCGGCGAAACGCTGGTGATCGAACTCGACAAGGCCGGTTACGCGGTGGGTTCCGGTGCCGCGTGTTCGAGTTCCAGCAGTGCGCCGCCGTCGACGCTGACTTCGATGGGTGTGGACACTGCACTGGCACGCGGGGCTGTGCGTTTTTCGCTGGGCGCAGCAAATACAGCCGAGGAAGTCGATGGTTTTCTGGCGGCACTGCGTGAAGTGACGGCACGACTGCGGCAATTGCAGGCCGTGGCCTGACAGGATTGGAGAATCAGATGGCAATACAAATGACTGAAAGCGCAGCAAAGCAGATCAGGGCGCAGCTCGCCCGGCGCGGCAAGGGCCTGGGACTGCGCGTCGGCGTGAAGAAAAACGGCTGCTCGGGCTGGGCCTATACCTATGACTATGCCGATGCAGTGGAAAAAGATGATCAGGTGTTCGAAGGGCACGACGCCAGGCTGGTGGTGGACAGCGAAAGTCTCGAGTTCCTCAACGGCTCGACGCTCGATTTCGTCAAGGACGGCCTGAAACAGGTGTTCAAGTTTGAAAATCCGAATGTGGACGCGACTTGCGGCTGCGGCGAGAGCTTCAGCGTGAAAGCCGAGTCCGAGAAGGCCTGAGGCAATGAGTACTGTTCTGGACAACCTCGTCAGCCAGCCCTACAAGCACGGCTTCGTCACGGACATCGAGTCGGAGACCGCGCCCAAGGGTCTCAACGAGGACATCATCCGCATGATTTCGGCGAAGAAGAGCGAGCCGGAATGGCTGCTCGAGTTCCGCCTCAAGGCCTACCGCCACTGGCTGACCATGACCGAGCCGAAATGGCCGAATGTCAATTACCCGCAGATCGACTTTCAGGCGATCAGTTATTACGCAGCGCCCAAGCCCAAGCTGAAGAAAAGTATGGACGAGGTCGATCCCGAACTGCTGAAGACCTTCGAGAAACTGGGCGTGCCGGTGCACGAGCGCGCCGCGCTCGCCGGCGTTGCGGTCGACGTCATTTTCGATTCGGTGTCGGTGACCACGACCTACAAGGAAAAGCTGGCCGAAGTCGGCATCATTTTCTGCTCGATTTCCGAGGCCGTGCACAACCACCCCGAACTGGTGAAGAAATACATGGGGTCGGTAGTGCCCACCGGTGACAATTTCTATGCCGCGCTCAATTCCGCGGTATTCACCGACGGCTCGTTCTGCTTCATCCCCAAGGGCGTCAAGTGCCCGATGGAGCTGTCGACCTATTTCCGCATCAACACCCAGGATTCCGGCCAGTTCGAGCGCACGCTGATCATCGCCGAGGAGGGCGCGCAGGTTTCGTACCTCGAAGGCTGCACGGCACCGAAGTTCGACACCAACCAGCTGCACGCGGCGGTGGTGGAGCTGGTGGCACTGGACGATGCCGACATCAAGTATTCGACGGTGCAGAACTGGTATGCCGGTGACGAAAATGGCAAGGGCGGCATCTACAACTTCGTCACCAAGCGCGGCCTGTGCAAGGGCAGGAATTCGAAAATCTCGTGGACCCAGGTCGAGACCGGTTCGGCGATCACCTGGAAATACCCGTCGTGCGTGCTGCTCGGCGACAATTCGATCGGCGAGTTCTACTCGGTGGCGCTGACCAACCACAAACAGCAGGCCGATACCGGGACCAAGATGGTGCACATCGGCAAGAACACCAGGAGCACCATCATCAGCAAGGGCATCTCGGCCGGTCACTCCAACAACAGCTACCGCGGGCTGGTGCGCATCGCTCCCGGAGCCGCCGGCGCGCGCAATTTCTCGCAGTGCGATTCGATGCTGATCGGTTCTCAGTGCGGCGCCAACACTTTTCCCTACATCCAGGTGCACAACCCGACCGCCAAGGTCGAGCACGAAGCGACCACATCGAAGATCGGCGAGGATCAGCTGTTCTATTTCCAGAGCCGCGGCATTCCCACCGAAGAGGCGGTGTCGATGATCATCAACGGCTTCTGCAAGGATGTATTCCAGCAACTGCCGATGGAGTTCGCCGTCGAGGCGACCAAGCTCCTCGGCCTGAAACTTGAAGGCAGCGTAGGATGATCAACAAGAACGCGAAAACATTGCTCGAAGTCCGCAACCTCACCGCGACGGTTGCGGGCGTCGAAATCCTCAAGGGCATCAACCTCACGGTGCGTGCCGGCGAAGTGCACGCCATCATGGGTCCCAACGGCTCGGGCAAGAGCACGTTCGCCAAGGTCCTGGCCGGCCATCCGGCCTACAGCGTCAAGGGCGGCGAAGTGCTGTTCGAAGGCAAGGACCTGTTTGCGCTGGAATCGGACGAGCGCGCACGCGCCGGCATCTTCCTCGGTTTCCAGTACCCGGTGGAAATTCCCGGCGTCACCAACAGCGCGTTCCTGCGCCTCGCCTACAACACGGTGCAGGGCGGCCGCGGCAAGGACGAACTCGATCCGCTGGAATTCGATGACCTGGTGCGCGAGAAGATGAAACTGCTGGAAATGAATCCGGAGTTTCTCGACCGCAGTGTCAACGACGGTTTTTCCGGCGGCGAGAAAAAACGCAATGAAATCCTGCAAATGGCGCTGCTCGAGCCCGTGCTGGCGCTGCTCGACGAGACCGATTCGGGACTCGACATCGACGCGCTGCGCGTCGTCGCCGGCGGCGTTAACAAGCTGCTGACCCCGGACAACGCCTGTGTGTTGGTGACGCATTACCAGCGCCTGCTCAACTACATCACCCCCGACTACGTGCACGTGATGTCGGCCGGCCGCATCATCAAGTCCGGCGACAAGGCGCTGGCGCTCGAGCTCGAAGAGCGCGGTTACGACTGGCTGCTTGAGGGTAAAGGCAAGAAGGCAACAGCGTGACCGTTACCACCGCTCATCCATACGTGGCATCGCTGCTGGCCGGCAGCAGTGCCGTGCCGAAAAGCCCCGCGGCCTGGCTCGATGCCCGGCGTGCCGCTGCGCTGGAGCGTGCCAATGCGCTGTCGGTGCCGACCACGCGCGACGAGGAATGGCGTTTCACCGATCTCACGCCGCTGACCAAATTGCAGTTCCAGCCGGCGGCCGATGCTGTAAAGCTGAGCCTGGCCGACATTGCCGCGTGGTCGGTGGCCGAAGCGGCGGTGCAACTGGTGTTCGTCGACGGCATTTACGCGCCGGCGCTGTCGCGCTGCGGCGATGTGCCGGCGGGGATCAGCGTGCTGCCGCTGGCCGAGGCACTGAAATCGCACAATGCACTGGTCGAGCCCCATCTCGCGAAAATCGCGGCAGGGGAGAACGAACTGTTCACCGCGCTCAACACCGCGTTCCTGCAGTATGGCGTGTTCATTCACGCCGCTAGAAATGCGGTGATGAAGGCGCCCATCCACCTGCTGTTCGTCGCCACGCGCCAAGGGGTGGCGGCCTATCCGCGTTGCCTGGTGCTTGCCGAGACCGGGTCCGAGTGCTGCATCATCGAGGATTACGTGGCGCAGGGCGCAGAAGCTTATCTGACCGATGCCGTGACTGAAATTGCAGTCGCAGCCAATGCATCGGTGCGCCACATCAAGCTGCAGCGCGAAAACACTAAGGCCTTCCACATCGGCACCTGCGCGGTGACGCTGGACAAGGATGCGCGTTACCTGTCGCACGCCGTGACTTTCGGTGCACGTCTGTCGCGCAACAACCTGTCAGTCATTCAGCGGGGTGAGGGCGCTCACGCGCAGGTCGACGGCATTGCGCTGATCGGCGGACGCCAGCTGGCCGACACCCACACGCTGATGGATCACACCAAGCCCAACGGGACCTGCGAGCAGTCGCACAAGACCATCGTCGGCGGCGCCGCGCACGCGGTGTTCAACGGCAAGGTGTTCGTGCGCGAGGGCGCACAGCTGACTGATTCCTCGCAGCAGAGCCGCAACCTGCTGCTGTCGGACAAGGCGCACGTCGATACCAAGCCGCAGCTGGAAATCTTTGCCGACGACGTCAAATGCGCACACGGCGCCACGGTCGGCCAGCTCGATGCCGATCATCTGTTCTACCTGAAAAGCCGCGGGATTCCCGAAGCACAGGCGCGCAACCTGCTGACCTATGCCTTCGGCGCCGAGATCATCGACCGCATTCCGGTGCCGTCGCTGGTGGCGCAGCTGGAGCGCGCGGTGATGGCGCGCACTGAGAGTGGGGGCGGCGCATGAGCAGGGAGCAGGGGTCCCGCAAAGTGGGGATGCGACCGTCCGCGATTGCCGCCAGCCGCCGACGCGATGACGGTTCGGTACTGATGGTAGTAACGGAGGCGGTCGCATGAGCGGACGCGATCAGGCTGCTGCCGTGCTGGATGTTGCCCGCCTTCGTGCGGACTTCCCGGTGCTGGATCTCAAGGTCAACGGCAAGCCGCTGGTGTTTCTCGACAATGCGGCTTCCAGCCAGATGCCGCAGCCGGTCATAGCGCGCTGGGTCGAGTACCGCTCCAAGCAACACGCCAACATCCACCGCGCGGTGCACTACCTGTCGGAGACGGCGACCGCCGAATACGAAAAGGCACGGCACATGGTGCAGGCCTTCATCAATGCCGCCGAACCGCGCGAATGCATATTCACCAGCGGTACCACCGACGCCATCAACCTGGTGGCGCATGGCTATGGCCGCAAGTTTTTCGCTGCCGGTGACGAGATCATTCTCACCACGCTGGAGCACCATTCCAACATCGTGCCCTGGCAGATGGTGGCGGAAGAGAAGGGCGCGAAGATTCGCGTGGTGCCCATCAACGACCGCGGAGAACTGCTGGTTGATGAATACCGCAAGCTGTTCAGCAAGAACACCAAATTCGTGGCGATGACCCATGTCTCCAATGCGCTGGGTACCATCACGCCAGTGAAGGAGATGATCGCCATTGCTCATGAGCACGGCGTGCCGGTCTTGGTCGATGGCGCGCAGGCCGCGCCGCACCTGAAGGTCGACGTGCGCGACCTCGACTGCGATTTCTACGCGTTTTCCGGTCACAAGCTGTGCGGCCCTACCGGCATCGGCGTGCTCTACGGCAAGGCAGCCATGCTCGAGAAGATGCAGCCGTACAAGGGCGGCGGCGACATGATCCTTTCCGTTACCTTCGAAAAAACTACCTACGCGCCGATCCCCGCCAAGTTTGAAGCCGGCACGCCGCCGATCGGCGAAGCGATAACGCTGGGCGCGGCCATCGATTACCTCACCGGCGTCGGCATCGAGCGCATCGCCGCCCATGAAACCGACCTGCTCGATTATGCGACCGATCAACTCAACCGCATGCCCGGCATCCGCCTGATCGGCACTGCCGAGAAAAAGGCTGCGGTGCTGTCGTTCGCCGTCGAAGGCGTGCATCCGCACGACGTCGGTTCTTTGCTCAACGACGACGGTGTGGCGATCCGCACCGGTCACCACTGCGCGCAGCCGGTGATGCAGCGCTTCAAGGTGCCGGCGACCTGCCGCGCCTCGTTCGCGTTCTACAACACCATGGCCGAGGTCGATACGCTGGTGGCGTCACTGGGCCGGGTACAGAAACTCTTCGCCTGAAAATTTCCGCACCATCATGGACAGCAGAGCGCTTTACCAGGAGATGATCCTCGAGCACAACAAGAAGCCCCGCAACTGGGGCATGCTCGGTGACGCCACCCACAAGTCGGAGGGTCTCAACCCGCTGTGCGGCGACCACATCCACCTGTCACTGAAACTGAATGGCGACACCGTCGAGGCCGTGGGCTTCGAGGGTGAGGCCTGCGCGATCTGCAAGGCTTCTGCGTCGATGATGACCGCAGCGGTGAAGGGCAAGAGCCGCGCCGATGCCGAACAGATGGTGCAGGAATTCCGCGACATGACCACCGGCAAGCTCGATCCGGCATCACCCCATCATCTCGGCCGCCTGACCGTGTTCGCCGGTGTGCGCGACCTGCCGACGCGGGTGAAGTGCGCCATCCTGCCGTGGCATACGCTGCATGCGGCATTTGCCGGCGACGGCTCAGCATCAACTGAATAATTCAATAAAAACAACAAGTTATATCATGCCTAAAATTGCAGAAATCGAACCGACGCCCAATCCGAACGCGATGAAGTTCATCCTCCGGGAACCGCTGACCTGGGGCATCACGCGTTCGTTCGACACGCCGGCGCAGGCCGTTGGCGACCCGCTGGCGATGGCGCTGTTCGACATCGAGCATGTGACCAACGTTTTCTACGTCGATCACTGGATCACGGTGACACAGGATGGTGGCGCTGACTGGAATGAACTCAAGCGCAAGCTCGCGGTGCCGATCCGCGACGCCGCTTCGGCTGATACGCATTCGGCGCAGATGGCAGCACTTTCCGACGAAGCGCTCGATCCGGCGAAACTGAGCGAGACGGATCGCGAACGGCTGGAGCGCATCAACGCCGTGCTCGACGAACAGATCCGTCCCTA
The DNA here is from genome assembly GCA_038144955.1 of Burkholderiales bacterium. Taxonomy (GTDB): domain Bacteria; phylum Pseudomonadota; class Gammaproteobacteria; order Burkholderiales; family SG8-41. Next base: position 22,133 of record JAYQOT010000038.1, read on the forward strand.
TCTGCAGAATGACGGCGGCGACCTTTACGTGGTCGGGCTCGAAGGCAACAAGCTGTCGGTGCATTACCAGGGCGCCTGCGGCAGCTGCCCGAGTTCACTTTCGGGCACGCTGGCCGGCATAGAAAACCTGGTGCGGCAGATTGAGCCTGACATGGATGTCGTCGCAGTTTAGCCGTGGCGGAGTGGGTCGACGTCGCTGCTGTTGGTGAGCTGCCCCCCGGTGCCAGCAAGGTGGTCGACATCGACGGCGCACAGATCGCCGTGTTCAACATCAATGGTGAATATTTCGCGATCGAGGATGTGTGCACACACGATGGTGGCGAACTGGC
>JAYQOT010000039.1:0-22095 GCA_038144955.1 Burkholderiales bacterium
TCGCGCCAGGTGGTGCGCCTGCTGCGCATGATGGAAACTGCGCACACCGAACGCATCGGGCCGGTGGTGGGAAAGATCGTGCGCGAGTCTGTTGAGCCCGAGGTGGTCGCTGCCGGACTGCGCCTGCTGCTGGATCCGCGCGATCTCGACACGGTGCGCGCCTGCGCCCGCCATGAAGCCTGGTTCGTCCGTCTCAGTGCTGCACGCGTGCTTGGAAAAATCGGCGAAGCGGCCGATGCCAAACTGCTGACCGGCATGCTGGTCGATCCCAGCTGGTGGGTGCGTTATCACGCTGCCCGGTCTTTGTTGACCTTGCCGTCCGTGAATCTCGAGGATCTGGAAAAGATCCGCGACGCGCATCCCGACCGCTATGCGGTGGACATGCTGTCGCAGGTCATTGCCGAGGCCCGTGCATCATGAGCATGAATGACTGGATACTCGGGCTGCAGTGGTTCTTCCTGTTGTATTTCATCGGCATCAACAGTGGCTACCTGCTGCTCAACCTGCTGTCGCTGGGCAGCCTGAGGCGCTATGTCGAGGCGCACAGCCTGGATGATCTGCCGCGCGGCATCTCGGGCTTTGAGCCGCCGGTGTCGATACTGGTGCCGGCCTACAACGAGGAGGCCACCATCGGCGGGTCGGTGCGCTCGATGCTGCAGCTCAATTATCCCGACTACGAAGTGGTGGTCATCAATGACGGGTCGAAGGACGGCACCATGGATGCCCTGCGCCGGGAATTCGCGCTGGTGCCGTTTCCCGAGGCGGGATGGCAGCGCCTGCAGACCAAGCCGGTAAGGGCCATTTACCGTTCCACCCGCTATCCCACGCTGCGGGTGGTGGACAAGGAGAACGGCGGCAAGGCCGATGCGCTGAACGCCGGCATCAATGCCTCGCGCTATCCGCTGTTTTGCGGCGTCGATGCCGATTCGGTGCTGGAACGCGACAGCCTGAAGCGGGTGGTCGAACCGTTTCTTGAGGACCCGCGAACCATTGCCTCCGGCGGCACCGTGCGCATCGCCAACGGCTGCCGCGTGGAAAGCGGTTTTCTCACCAGCGTCGGCTTGCCGCGCAATCTGTTGGCACTATTGCAGATCGTCGAGTATCTGCGTGCCTTCCTCTTTGGCCGACTCGGCTGGTCGCCGCTGAATGCGGTGTTGATCATCTCCGGCGCGTTCGGGATATTCCGCAAGGATGTCGTGGTCGATGCGGGCGGCTACCGGCACGATACGGTAGGCGAGGATATGGAGCTGGTGGTGCGGCTGCATCGCCTGTACCGCACGCGGCGCATTCCGTACCGCATTGTTTTTGTGCCCGATCCCATCTGCTGGACCGAGGCCCCTGAATCTCTTAAAGTGCTGAAGAACCAGCGGGTGCGCTGGCAGCGTGGTTTGTCGGAGAGTCTGACCATGAACATCGGCCTGCTGTTCCATCCGCGCGGCGGTGCTGCCGGGTGGCTCGCATTCCCCTTCATGGCCTTGTTCGAATGGCTGGGGCCGCTGATCGAAGTGGCGGGCTATATTTTCATGATTGCCGCTTATCTGCTGGGCCTCGTATCAGGCGAGGCTTTCCTGACATTCATGTTGATTGCCTTTGGTTTTGGCATGGTGCTTTCGGTGAGTTCGCTGCTGCTCGAGGAATTGTCTTTTCACATCTATCCCAAGCCGCACCAGCTGGCCGTGCTGCTGCTGGTGGTGATCATCGAGAATTTCGGTTATCGGCAGCTGAATTCGGCATGGCGGCTGTGGGGATTGCTGCTGTGGATGTTCCGTTCCAAGGCGCGCTGGGGTGAGATGAAGCGGAGTGCCAGCTGGCAGACCGGCGGAGGCAAATCTTGAACCGGGTTGCCAGGGCCATCGGCAGCGACCGGGTCTACAACCTCCTCGCCGTGATGCTGGCGGTGATGCTGCCGGGTTTCCTGGTATACCTGGCCTGGCATCATGCGCTGTACAGCGCAGAGCAGGAGGCACGTACCCGCTTCGATTTCCGGGCTGAAGAAATCCGCGAGGCCCTGTCCGGACGCATGCTGGACTACGAACAGGTTTTGCGCGGTGCCACCGGCCTGTTCGCCGCCTCGAAGTCGGTGGAGCGGGAGGAGTGGCGCAGTTATTACCGCAGTCTCAAGCTCGAAGCCTATTATCCCGGCATTCAGGGCATGGGTTACGCGCCACGCGTATTGCCATCAGAAATTGGAAAGGTGGTGGCGGAGGCGCGTGCGACGGGCTATCCCGATTATGAACTCAAGCCCGCAGGAGAGCGTGAGACCTACTATCCCATCATTTATCTGACGCCCAATACCGAACGGAATCTTCGTGCCGTTGGTTTTGACATGTATTCCAGCGCGCCGCGCAGGAATGCAATTGATGAGGCGTTGACCTACGGGCGTGCCAGTGTTTCCGGTCGGGTTACCCTGGTCCAGGAAACCAATGAGGATGTGCAGGCAGGGTTTCTCATGTATCTGCCTGTCTACAGGAAAGGAGTCCCGACCGATGATGCGGAGAAAAGAAAAGCCGCAGTGCAGGGCGTAGTCTATGCAGCTTTTCGTGCGGGCAACCTGATCAAGGGAATCCTGGGCGATGAAAGGCAGATGCGCGTCGCTGTATTCGACGGTGCTGAAGCCCGGGAAGACGCTCTGCTTTACAGAAGTGGATCAACACTGGCGGGTAATGGGGAGCCACGTTATTTTTTCAAGTCTGCATTGTTGATTCACGGCAGGGTGTGGACCTTGCAGATGCATTCGACTCCGGAGTTTGAGGCCACGATCGACAGGCACAAACCGATGCTGGTGCTTATCGGCGGTTTCCTGATCCATCTGCTGCTCCTGGCGGTGTTGTGGTCTCTGTGGACCGCGCGTGAGCGGGCGGTGAACCTGGCGCGTTCGATGACCCGGGAAGTGCGTCGCCGCGAGGCGGAATGGCATGCCATGAGCGATGCCTCGCCGCTGGGAATTTTCCGCACCGACAGCGACGGGCGGGTGAATTATGTCAATCCGCGGTTTGAATCGATATCGGGGCTGCAGGGCAAGGCCGCACTCGGTGAGGGCTGGGCCGTCGCCATTCATCCCGAAGATCGGGCGCGGGTGGTGGAGGAGTGGAGCGAGGTAATCAGGTCGCGCGCTCCCGAAATGACCATCACTTTCCGTTTCCTGCGCACGGACGGAGTCGAGGTCTGGTCGACGGCGCAGGCGGCAGAAATCCGGGATGACGAAACCATCACGGGTTATGTCGGCAGCATCGAGGATATTACCGAGCGCCGGCTGGCCACCGAGACCCTGATGAAAAGCCGCGAAAGGCTGGGTCTGGCGCTCGAGGGTTCAAACCTTGCGATGTTCGACTGGGATGTCCTTTCAGGTGAAGTGCACCTCAGCGAACAATGGCAGATGATTCTGGGCGGCGGCAAGGAAGAGACCGACACGAAAATTGAAGAATTGCAGAGGCTGGTGCATCCGGACGACATGCAAGGTCTGCGCGTGAAACTGCTTCCGGTGATCAAGGGCAACGCACGGTTCTACGAGGTGCAGCACCGGGTACGCAGCGTCAATGGCGAATGGCGCTGGATACTCAGCCGCGCCAAGGTTACCGAGCGCAGTGTGGAAGGCCGGGCGTTGCGCGTGGTGGGCACCAATGCCGACATTACCGAGAGCAAGGAAGTCGAACGCCTGAAGAATGAATTCGTGTCCACGGTGAGTCACGAGTTGCGCACCCCGCTGACCGCGATCATCGGTTCGCTGGGGCTGGTCAAGGAACTCGGCATTGGCATGGACGAGGAGATAGCAGGCTTCATCGACATGGCCTACCAGAACAGCGAGCGTCTTTCAGCGCTGATCAATGACGTGCTGGACCTGGAGAAAATCCGCTCCGGGCGTATGACCCTGGACCTGCGCCCCCAGGGTTTGCGGGAGTTGCTGGAGCGCGCAGTGCATATCAACAGGCCTTACGCCGACATCCACAAGGTTCGGCTCAATCTGCTGCCCGGGCCGGATTTCACGGTATCGGTCGATCCCGACCGGCTGATGCAGGTATTGACCAACCTGATTTCAAATGCCGCCAAGTTTTCGCCAGAGGGGTCTGAGGTAGATGTCAGCGCGACGGCAGAAGGAAACCGGGTAAGGGTTGCCGTGCGCGATCGCGGCCCGGGCATCCCGGAGAATTTCCGCGCTGCAATTTTTCAGCGCTTTGAACGTGCCGACAGCTCGAATACGCGGCGCAAGGGAGGCACCGGCCTCGGACTGTCGATCAGCAAATCACTGGTCGAATACATGAATGGCGAGATCGGTTTTGAAACCGAGATCGACCGCGGTTCGGTGTTTTATTTCCTGCTGCCCGTCGTGGGTGCTGCGCAGGCCTGATCAGGCGGATTTTGCCTGGCTGCCGGGCGCGATCGCGGCGTTCACCTCGGGCATGACTTTCTCGGCCATCAGTTCCATTGACCGTCTGGCCAGTCCCGGATCGACCCAGTCCATGCCGGCATAGACGATTTCGCCGAAGTCCCCGGTTTCCTCGCGCAGCGCGAGTAACTGCTCGGCGACGCTGGATGGAGTGCCGCAGATGACCAGGCGGTTGACCATGTAGTCGGTTGTCAGTTCGGCGTCGCTCTGTTCCGGATGAGTCTTGAAGATGGCCTGGCGTTTCGAAATCATCATCTTGCGCAGCATCATGTCCCAGTAATAGCGGTACGGGCTGGCGCTGTCCTCGAGCCCGTAGCGGCGCGCGGTGCGTTCGTCGTCAGCGACGAAAATGGTGCGGGCGATGCGCCAGTCGGCGGTATCGGCAATTTTTCCGGCGCGCTTCTTGCCCTCGGCGTAGTTACTCCAGTGCGAGGCCAGGTACTGTGACAGCAGGAAGTTGGCCGACAGCGGGTGGAAGTCGCGCTCGCCCATGGCGATGACGCCTTTCGAAAATGGGGCGACCACGGTGCCGACGATTTCGGGGCGTGGCTGCTGGTAGGGCTTGAACATTTCGCCGCGGCCGACCGACGGATTGCGGGTTTTCGCGGTGCTGACCTTGAAGCGGTTGCCGGGAAGGTCGATGTCGTAGGGCACGTCGCGTTCCCAGATGGCGAGGATGATGTCGATGGCTTCGGCAAAGATCTTGTTGCGGTCCTCGTCGAGCAGACCCAGCGCTTCGGCGTCCGAGGGCAGGGCACCGGGGCTGACGCCGAAAATGAAGCGACCCTGTGCGAGGTGGTCGAACATCGCGGCATGGGCGGCAACCAGCACCGGGTGCGTATGTGAAAGGTTGGACGTCCCCGTGGCCAGCCTGATCTGGCGGGTGGCATGGATCAGCGTCGCCAGAAAAATGAAGCTGTTGGGGATGTTCTCGGATTTCTCGGTCAGGTGTTCGCCGACGAAGGCGTCATGAAAACCCAGGCGGTCGGCCATGATGATGGCTTCGCGGTCTTCCTGCATGGTCACCGCCGGCGGGCGATGGGAAGGATGCAGTGGCATGGTGAAAAATCCGAGACGCATGACGGTTTCTTTCCTTTATGGCGAATTCCGATTCAATGTAACATCGTGGCGTAATCCACTGCAATGAAGGTTGTGCCATGAATTTCGACGCCATCAAGCCGGGTCTGAAAAGCACTACCGAGATACTCGTCGGCACGCGCGATACCGCGCCGCATGTCGGCAGCGGCAAGATCAAGGTGCTGGCAACGCCGGTGCTGGTGATGCTGTTGGAGGAAGCCGCGCTGAATGCGGTGGAGGGATTGCTGCCGGCGGGGCAGCAGACCGTCGGCACGCGGCTGGATGTGAGTCACACTGCGGCGACTCCGGTGGGCATGAGGGTCGCAGCGCATGCCGAGGTGACCAAGGTCGAAGGTCGCAAGCTGACGTTCCGGGTGTGGGCTGAGGACGAAGTCGAACCCATCGGCGAGGGCATGCATGAGCGCGTCATCGTCACGGTTGACCGTTTCGATCAGCGCACGCAGGGTAAAATTACTTCGGCGAATAAATCAAAATAAACAATAGCTTACAGCCACTTCCCGGGGTTTTCACATCAACTCGACGCTACCGCATCCCTCGCTGACTCGATACGCCTGGTTATCGATCGCGGCGGCGGTTGCGACCATCCTGCTCAAGGGGATGGCATGGTGGATGACCGGATCGGTCGGGCTGCTTTCCGATGCGATCGAATCCTTCGTCAATCTTGCGGCGGCATTGATGGCGCTGTGGATGCTGACGCTGGCTTCGACACCCGCCGATGAGGGCCACGCGCACGGACACGGCAAGGCCGAGTATTTCTCCAGCGCTTTCGAAGGCCTGCTGATCCTGGTGGCCGCGCTGAGCATTGCCTATGTCGCGGTGGAACGTCTGCTCAATCCCCGGCCGCTGGAGGAGGTGGGCATCGGTCTGGTGATATCGGTTCTGGCTTCAGGAATCAATTTTGCCGCGGCGCGTACGTTGCTGGCGGTGGGCCGCGAACACCATTCGATCACGCTGGAGGCGGACGCGCATCACCTGATGACCGATGTCTGGACTTCTGCCGGAGTGGTCGCGGGCGTCGGGCTGGTCTGGCTGACGGGCTGGTTGTGGCTGGATCCGGCCATCGCGCTGCTGGTTGCGGCGAACATCGTGTGGACCGGATGGCAGCTGTTGCAGCGTTCGGCAGACGGGTTGATGGATGCATCGCTGCCGCCGGAGATCATTGCGCGCATTGATGCCGTGCTCGAGGATTATCGCCGGCAGGGTCTGGATTTTCATGCGCTGCGCACGCGCCAATCCGGCAGTCGCGCCTTCGTCTCGCTGCATGTGATGGTTCCCGGGAAATGGACGGTGCAGCAGGGGCATGACTGGGCAGAGCGCATCGAAGCCGACATCCGCCGGGTGGTGCCGAACGCACACGTGCTGACCCACATCGAACCGCTGGAGGATCCGGTTTCCCTGCATGACAAGGAACTGCACCGGCCGCACCGCTGAAACCGGGGGAGGGGCGTCGGCTATTCCCGCGGCTTGCGTTCGTCGGTGATCAGCGTTTCGACGACCCGGTATTCGCCTTCGACCACGCCGTCTTCTGCAGTATCCCGCAGCTTGCGCTTGAGCCACCACAGGCGCAGCAGGATCACCACGGCGAGGATCGCGCCTGCGATCAGTGCAATGCCGACGAAAAAGAAAGCCGCCACCAGCACGATCAGCCCGAGCACGAAAAACACGATGCGTTCGAGCAATCCCGCCTGGGGACGGTTGAGGATGTGGATGTGCGGGCCTTGTTGCTGATTCATGGTGAGGCGGTCTCCTTTGCCTGTTGAGACCGCGGTTGCTCGCAGACGTTCAGTAATCCGGGTTGTAGCTCTTGATGATGACGCCGTTGGACTTCTCGTCAGGCTCGAGTTCCAGCAGCTTGCGTGACTGCGCTTCCTCCAGCAATTTGCCGAAGGAACGGAAGCCGTAATAGCTTTCGTTGAAGCCCGGCTGCCGGCGTTTCAGGGTCTGCTTGACCATCGACGGCCAGATCTTGTCTTCGGCGCCGCGTTCGGCAAACAGCGCTTCTATGGTTTCCATTACGAGTTCGATGCCTTCGGACTTCTTGTCACCGCCATCCTTGTCGTTGCCTGCGGAAGCTGCCCCGGATTTGGCTGTCGATGCAGTGGCAGAGCGTTTCTTGCGGCTTTGCTGTTTCTTGGCTTTTTCGCGGGCAAGGTCGTCGTAATAGATGAATTCGTCACAGTTGGCGATCAGCAGGTCGGAGGAGGACTGCTTGACGCCGACGCCGATGACGACCTTGTTGTTTTCGCGCAGCTTGGATACCAGCGGCGAGAAGTCTGAGTCGCCGCTGATGATGACAAAGGTGTCGACGTGGGACTTGGTGTAGCAGAGGTCCAGGGCATCGACGACCATGCGGATGTCCGCCGAATTCTTGCCCGACATGCGCACGTGGGGGATTTCGATCAGTTCGAACGCCGCCTCGTGCATCGGCTTCTTGAACTCGCGGTAACGCTCCCAGTCGCAGTAGGCTTTCTTGACGACGATGTCGCCCTTGAGCAGCAGCCGTTCGAGGACTTTCTTGATGTCGAAGTCGGCATACTTGGCTTCGCGCACGCCGAGCGCGACGTTTTCAAAATCGCAGAACAGGGCCATGTTGCTGGTGTCGGATGTGGTGCTCACAGCTTCTCCCGGGGGAATTACACAAAAGATTGTGACGCCTGTGCCGTCATTTGTCGATGATATTACTCGGGTTTTTGCCTTTTTCCGCGGCAGGCTCTAAAGTAGCAACAGCCCGCAAAACATCGAATCACGAAACACTCAGAACCTCCCTATCAGGGCGTTTCCTTGACAGTCTCACCCGACATGTCCAACCGTTATACCGGTGATCTGGCCGTTTTATTTGCCGACGTTGTCGAGAGTACCGGTCTTTACCGCGCACTCGGCGATATCGAGGCGCTGAAGGTCGTCAGCGCCTGCCTGGAGGCGATGACCGGCGTGCTCCCCGAGTACCGGGGCCGGCTGGTGAAGACTTTGGGCGATGCCGTGATGTGCATCTTCCCTGACATGGACCACGCGGTCAGCGCGGCGGTGGAAATGCAGCGTGTCATCGGCAAACTGCAGCCGGGTGGCGTCCCGGTGCAGATCAGGGCGGGGGTCTATGGCGGTGCTGTGGTCATCGGCAGGGATGATGTCTATGGCGATACCGTGAACGTGGCGGCTTACCTGACCGACGCCGCCGCGCCCGGCCAGGTGCTGATTGCAGAGGAGGCGCTGTCCGATTTGAGCGCCCGCTGGCGCGACAATGTGCGGCCGCTGTTTGACGCCATCCTCAAGAGCACGCTGGCCAAAACCTCGGTCTATGAAATTCTGTGGCGTGACGACGAGGCCGAACGCACCAATATCAACCTGAATATCACCCGCATGATCCCGCGCGACATCGGCAGCCTGCTGCTGCAGATCGGCGGCCTCGAACGCCGGGTTGATTACTGGCATCCGTTGCTGGTGATCGGCCGTGATCCCGGGTGCGAACTGGTGATTGGGGACAACCGGACTTCACGCCGGCATGCGACGATCCGCGTGCAGCGTACGCAGTTTTATCTGGTTGATCACAGCACCAACGGGACGTTCATCACTCACGAGAATGGGGACGAGATTCACCTGGTAAGGCAGGAAATCCTGCTCGAGGGACTGGGTGAAATACGCCCGGGCTACAGCAGCAATGAATGTCCCGAGCCGTTCGTGGCCTTCAGCCGCGACCGGCGTTCAATCTATCGCGTCTGACCCGAAGCAAAGTCGGCGAGTCCGTTGATGATGGAGCGGCCGTCACGTCCCTGCGCGCGCGCCTCTTCGGGCGATTCCTTCCCCAGGGGCGTCTGCGCAATCATTTCGTACATGTCGGCAGCGCCTAGCAGGATGCGCGGGGTCAGATCGACGCCCTCGAAGGTCTTGGCGATTTCGTTCATTTCCGGAATCCAGCGATAGGCTTTGGGCGGCATGACCGTGCACCGGCTGAGCACCCAGTTGCGGTTGTCGGCGGCGCTCCCCAGCAGTTCGCGGTCCAGCGCTTCATCCACGCCGAGGCGCCGCGCGGCCATCAGCATTTCGACGCCGAGGGCGACAGCGCCCTTGGTATAGGAGGCATAGCACATCTTGATCGCGGAGGCGTCACCGATGCGTTCGCTCATGACGCGGACATCAATGCCGGGTGTGGCCAGCGTTTGCAGTTGCGTGGCTTCGGGGCCTGATACGTAGAGCCGCATGCTCGCCTTGCCGCGCGGCGGCGGTCCGATGATGCCGCCGTCGACGCAACTGCCGCCCGCGGCACGGATGATGCCGTCGATTTCCCTGGCCGTCTGTGGCGCCACCGCGTTGCAGTCCACAAACAGGCAGCGACGACCGGTTTTCCTGAGGGCTGCTGCCGCTGCGCGGGCATTATCGACTGCTGCTGCCGGGTTGAGGATGGACAGCAGGACGTCGCAGGTCTCGATCACTTTCTGCATGGAACCGCAATCATTGAGACCGGCTTCGCGGGCGAGGGTCCGGGTGCGTTCGCTGCGGCCTTCCAGCGCGGTGTGGACGGAAAAGCCGCTGCTTTTCAGGGAAGCGGCTACTGCCTGGCCCATGTCGCCGGGGCTGATGACTCCGATGTTGTTGAATTTCATGCGCTTTGTTCCGCAGGTGGGGATTGGTGATGCGATAAAATACACGTCCGCGCATTCGCCCGCCAAGAACATTTTCGATTCCTGATGCACATTCCGCGACCTGGTCGCGCCTGCAAGGCGCGGTTCCCGTGCTGAACATGCCGGCGATTTTTCGCGTCGTGTTGCTGAGCGTGCTCACGCACACTGCCTTCAAGGGCAGCAAGGTGCTGATGTCGCTGTCGGCCCTGGAACTGGGCGCCAACGAATTTTTCGTCGGCGTGCTGTTTTCTACCTATGCGCTGTTTCCGCTGCTGCTGTCGGTTTACGCCGGAAAGATTTCGGATCGCATCGGTTTCCGCAAGCCGATGCTCTTCGGTGCCGTGGGCCTGCTGGCCGGGCTTTCGCTGCCGTTCCTGGTGCACCGGCTTGAGGTGCTGTACATCTCCGCTGCACTGATCGGCTTTTGCTACATTTTTTACACCGTGTCGATACAGCACCTGATCGGTGCGATGGCCGAGGGCATGGAGCGCACCCGGAATTACAGCTGGTTCAGCCTCGGCGTCGGCATCACTGCACTGCTCGGTCCCACGGCCGCTGGGGTGCTGATCGATGCAGTCGGCCATCGTTCGACTTTCGGCCTGCTGGGTGTGCTGCCTGTGGTGCCGGTGTTGCTGCTGGCTTTTTATCCGGGATGGCTGCCGGCTACCACGCAACATCAGCACGGTGCCACCGACAAATCGAACCATCGCTTCGCCGATCTGCTGCGCAACCGGCCGCTGCGGCGTGCCCTGATCGTGGCCGGCATTATCGAAACCGGGCTTGAACTCTACAATCTGCTGCTGCCGATCTACGGTCATCGCATCGGGCTCAGCGCCACCGAGATCGGATTGATCCTGGGGGCTTTCGGTCTGGCTTTGCTGCTGGTGCGCGCGCTGATGCCGCATCTGGTCAAACGTTCGAGCGAAGAACGGGTGCTGGCAGCGTCGCTGATGCTGGCGACGGTGGTCTGCCTGGTATTCCCGTTCGTGAAGGGTTTTGTCACGCTGCTGCTGATATCGTTCTTGATGGGGGTGGGTCTGGGTTGCGGCAGTCCGCTGTCGATGATGCTGGCTTATAACCGTGCACCGGCAGGGCGCTCGGGCGAAGCCATGGGATTGCGCCAGATGGCCAACAAGGGCACCGAAATCCTGGTGCCGTTCGTTTTTGGTTCACTGAGCACGGCTTTCGGCATGGTGCCGGTGTTCTGGCTGGATGCGGTATTGCTGGCGATCGCAGGCTGGCTGATGCGTCGCGATGCGGTGCAGCGGGCGGGCACGGTGACGCCCGGCAAAGAACACTGATGCGCCGCCTGGCTGTCTTGGTGATGATTTCCTCTCTGGCAGCCGGAAGTGCATGGTCCGCCGCGGTGGATACGGTTCATTTCAGAAGCGCTGACGGCAAAACGGAGCTGACCGGCTATCTGTTTGTGCCCGCGGGTAATGGGCCACATCCCGCGGTGGTCATGCTGCATGGCCGTTCCGGTCCCTATTCGTCGTTGAAGCGGGGGCAGCACGATGCTGATGCCTTGAGCCAGCGTCACCTGATGTGGGGCCGCTTCTGGGCGGAGCGGGGCTATCTCGCGCTTCACGTCGACAGTTTCGGCCCCCGCGGCTACGGTGACGGTTTCGCGCGGAATTCCTACGCCAGTCGTCCGCCGGAGGTCAGTGAGCAGACCGTGCGTCCTCTGGATGCCTATGGCGCACTGGCTTATCTGCGCAGTCGCCGCGACGTGGCGGCCGACCGCATAGGCGTGCAGGGGTGGTCCAACGGCGCAATGACGGTGCTGGCTGCGCTGGGACCAAGGCTGCCGGGCCGCAGCGATGCCTCGCCGGCCAGCGGCTTTGGTGCAGCCATTGCGCAGTATCCAAGCTGCCGATTCCAGAATGCCGAACCCGGTTATGCGCCTTACGCACCGCTGCTGATGATGGTGGCAGAGGAGGATGCAGAGGTCTCGCCGGTGGTGTGCAGGAGTTTCGCCGAAAAGCTCCAAAGCCGCGGTGTTGCATTGGAGTTTAAATGGTATGACGGCGCCCATCATGCTTATGACGATCCCGGCAGGACACGGCAGAGTCATGAACCGAACCGGCTCGCATTGCAGGACACCCTGAAGCGTGCGGAGGAGTTCTTCGCACGCCACTTGCGCGGCAAATGATGAAGATGCTGACCGGCATGATACGGGGTCTGCGCAATGCGCTGCTCGCGCTGGTGTTGTGCGGGTTTGTTCTTGCGCATGCGTCCGAGGTGGCGCGCTCGGCGATTGCCTCCGCACATCCGCTGGCAACAGCTGCGGGCGAATCGGTGCTGGCGCAAGGCGGTAATGCCTTCGATGCCGCCGTGGCGGTGGCGGCGGCACTGGCGGTGGTGGAACCTTATTCCTCGGGATTGGGCGGTGGCGGTTTTTTCCTGTTGCACCGTGCGGCTGATAACCATCAGGTCATGATCGATGCGCGCGAGACCGCACCGTCTGGCCTGTTGCCTGGTCATTTTTTCTCTGCTGACGGCCGACCGATCGAAGGTGCGACGACACGTGGCGGTACGGCGGCGGCCATTCCCGGCACGCCGGCTGCACTGGTTCATCTCGCCCGGCGCTACGGCAAGCTGCCGCTCCCGGTCACCCTGCAACCGGCGATTCGCCTCGCCGGTGAAGGTTTTGCCGTTGACCGTCGCTATGCGCGTATTGCACAGCTTCGCGTCGCGATGTTGCGCGAGTCGGCCGGGACTCAGGTGTTTCTCGACAACGGTGCAGTGCCGGCTCCGGGATACCGGCTGCGCCAGCCTGACTTGGCGGTCACGCTGGAGCGCATCGCGCGTGAGGGTGAAGCGGGTTTCTACCAGGGAGCGGTTGCGCAGGGGCTGGTTGCTGCAGTCAATGCCGCGGGCGGCGTGTGGCGGATGGAAGATCTCGCTGCATACCGCGTCATTGAGCGCGAGCCCGTCCGCTTCCGCTATCGCGATGCGACCATCACCAGTGCGGCGTTGCCATCCGCCGGCGGCACTGCCCTTGAACAGGCGCTCGGCATGCTTGAGCATTTCGACGTCGGGGGCCTGCCGGAAACAGAGAGGGCGCACCTGGTGGCGGAGGTGTTGCGCCGGGCGTTCCGTGATCGGGCACTGTTGGGTGATCCCGAAAGGGTGGTGTTGTCAGCTCTGGGAATAACAAAAAAAGATTATTTAAAACAACAAGTTAATTCAATCAACCGGGATCGGGCCAGTACTCTGCCATTGCCGGTGGAGCGAGGTCGAGAGGGCAGTTCCAACACCACGCATTTTTCAGTCGTTGACCGTGACGGGAACCGGGTCGCGGCGACGCTGACCATCAACCTGTTGTTCGGCTCCGGCGTGGTCGGCCGCGGCACCGGGGTGCTGCTCAACAACGAGATGGATGATTTCACGCTGCGCTCCGATGTCGCCAACAGCTTCCGTCTGCGCGGTGGCGCAGCCAATGCCATCGCACCTGGTATGCGTCCGCTGTCGAGCATGACGCCGACGTTTGTCGAAGACGGCAAAGGCGTGCTGGTGCTGGGGGCTCCGGGCGGTTCGCGCATCATCAGTCAGGTGCTGTTGGCGATCCTGGAGTACCTGCGCCAGTCCGATGTCGATGTTGAGCGGCTGGTGGCGATGCCGCGCTACCATCATCAGTACTGGCCGGACCGGATCGAGATCGAACCCGAGGGTTTCAGCGACGAGTGGCGCGCTGCATTGCGGGCGAAAGGCCATCAGTTCCGGGTGGTGAACCGCAAATGGGGCAACATGCAGGCGGTTTTCCTGCCGCGCAGCGGACCGGCGCGTGCCGCAAGCGATCCCCGCGGCAACGATGTGGCGTGGTACTGAATTTCCGCCGCCTCTGAAGCACCGGTTATTGCGGGAACGACCCGCTACCGCGGCCTCCTGTATCATGGAGCACGATGAAGACGACTTTTCTTGATTTCGAACAGCCGATTGCCGATCTTGAAGCCAAGATCGAGGAATTGCGTTTCGTGCAGGATGATTCCGCGCTGGACATTTCTGAGGAAATCGGCCGCCTGCAGAAAAAAAGCCAGTCGCTGACCAAGGATATCTATTCGAAACTGACGGCGTGGCAGATTGCCCAGGTCGCCCGTCATCCGCAGCGGCCGTACACGCTGGATTACATCAACGGCCTGTTTACGGATTTCGAGGAACTGCATGGTGACCGCGCCTATGCCGACGATCCTGCGATTGTCGGCGGTCTGGCACGCTTCGGCGGCCAGACCGTGGTGGTGATGGGGCACCAGAAGGGTCGCGATACCAAGGAAAAGATTTACCGCAATTTCGGCATGCCGCGTCCCGAGGGCTATCGCAAGGCGTTGCGCCTGATGAAGCTCGCCGAGAAGTTCTCGGCGCCGGTGTTCACTTTCATCGACACGCCCGGCGCCTATCCCGGCGTCGGTGCCGAAGAGCGCGGCCAATCGGAAGCCATCGGAAGGAATCTTTATGCGATGGCAGCGCTGAAAACGCCGGTGATCTGCACCGTGATCGGCGAAGGCGGTTCCGGCGGCGCGCTGGCGATTGCCGTGGGTGACGTGACGCTGATGCTGCAGTATTCAACCTATTCGGTGATTTCGCCTGAAGGTTGTGCGTCGATCCTGTGGAAGAGTGCCGAGCGGGCGGCCGACGCGGCGGAAACGCTGGGCATCACGGCCACGAGGCTGAAAACACTGGGCCTGATCGACAAGATCGTCAATGAACCTCTGGGCGGGGCACACCGCGATACTGATGCGATGATGCAATCGCTGAAAAAAGCGTTGCAGGACAGCTGGCGACAGTTGCGTGACACACCGGCCGACAGGCTGACCGAATCCCGCTTCGAGCGGCTGATGGGCTATGGTCAGTTCAAGGAAACCGCTGACCGCTGACGCGGTGGCGCACATGCATCGCGGCGAGCACCTAACGCCATTCCGCTAATGGATGCGCTGGCGACACGTGTTCAATCAGTACTGCGTCAACATGTACCCTCCGGCGGGCATCTGCTGCTCGGCCTCAGCGGCGGCATTGATTCGGTGGTGCTGCTGCATGTGCTTGCGCGCGGACTGCGCTTGTCTCCATCGCGTCTCACAGCGCTCCATGTGAACCATCAATTGAGTCCCAACGCTGCGCGCTGGGCCGGATTCTGTGGCCGGCTTTGCACCAGGCTGGGATTGCCGCTGCGGTCCGTCATGGTCGAAGTCAAACGCGGCAACAGTACGGAAGCCGCAGCGCGTGCCGCGCGCTATCGTGCGTATGCTTCGCAGCCTGCGGATTTCGTTTTGCTTGCCCACAACCGTGACGACCAGGCCGAAACGCTGCTGTTGCAGTTGCTGCGCGGTGCGGGGCCGCGCGGACTGGCGGCGATGGGTGTGCTGAAGCCGGCTGCCGGGGCAATGCCGCCTGTGCTGCGACCGCTGCTCGATGTACCGCGAGCTGATATCGAGCGCTATGCCCGGCGTCACCGCCTGCGCTGGGTCGAGGACGAAAGCAACGAGGATCGTTACTACCTGCGCAACTTTCTGCGTCATGAAGTTCTGCCCTTGCTTGAATCGCGTTTTCCGGGAAGCGGGGCGACGCTGGCGCGAGCTTCGCGTCACCAGGCTGAAGCCTCGGAGTTACTCGATGTACTGGCGCGTAATGATCTGGGGCGCCTGGCTCCCGGCCGGTCCTTGCCGGTGGCAAGGCTCGTGCGGCTGGAACCAGCGCGCGCGCGCAATGCTTTGCGCGGTTTCCTGCGCCTGAATGGCATGGCCATGCCCGAGGCGGATCGCCTGGAGGAAGCGTTGCGCCAGTGCACTTCGGCCCGGCGTGATGCCCAGGTTTGCGTTGATCTGGGGGAGGCGGAATTGCGCAGGTACCAGGACGAGCTATATCTCGTGCGTCCTTTGCCTGTATTGAAACCCGAATGGGAGCAGGTGTGGGACGGCAGACTGCTGCGGTTACCGCAACTGGGCGGGACGCTGAAGATGGTGCGCCGTAAAGGGCAGGGCATTTCCGCGTACTGGCTGGAACAGGGCGCTTTGATCGTGCGTGCCCGGCGCGGTGGAGAGTCGCTGAGGTTGCGGGCAGGTGCGCATTCACGCACTGTACGCAATCTGCTGCAGGAGGCAGGGCTGCCGCCATGGGTCCGGGAACGCCTTCCGTTCATCTGGCTGGACGGGCAACTGGTGGCTGTTCCGGGTGTGGGTATAAACGTGGATTTTCAGGCTCGCCGCACCGAAATGGGGTTTTCGCCGGACTGGTCATGTAATTGACCAGTAGGCCACCAGTTTGATCAAAATCAAGACGTTTTGGTGGTTTGCCAAACCCGGGGGCCTTTGCTAATCTGCGCGCGTCTTTGCACCAGTGGCCAGTGAATAACAAAATCCCTCGTCAGCAGGGGTTACTCTGGCTTTCCCAACGATCCGTAGCGAGGAACAATATGCGTATGTCTAAAGTGGCGAAATTTGCGCTGGCGGCCCTGACCGGGCTGACGCTGGCAGCGGGTGCCTATGCCCAGGGCAAACCGAATCCGAAATGGCCGGGCAACCTGACGCTGGGCACGGCTTCCGTGGGCGGCACCTATTTCGTCTACGGCCAGGTGTGGGCGAGCCTGGTCAATGAAAAGATCGGTACCAACATCAGCACCCAGCAGACCCAGGGTCCGAACCAGAACATCATCCTGACCGATTCCAAGCAGATCGATTTCGGCATGGCGACCATGGGGGTCGCGCTGCAGGCCTGGGAAGGCAAGGGTGAATGGACCAAGGGTAAGAAGTACAGCAACATCCGCGCGATGTTCCCGATGTACGATACGCCATTCCATTTCGTCGCACTCGAGAAATCCGGCATCAAGTCGGTCAAGGATCTGGCGGGCAAGAAGTCGGGCGTCGGGCCCCGTGCCGGCACCTGCGGTACCTATTTCCCGCTGTTCTTCAAGGCGCTGGGCATCGATACCACCATCCGCAACGGTCAGGCTTCCGACATGTCGGCAAACCTGCAGGACGGACTGATTGATGCGTTCCCGTTCTGCGCCGGCGTGCCGATCGCAGCCTATTCCGAGCTGGAGACCACCAACAAGGTCACCTTCTTCACGTTCACCGATGACGAACTGAAGAAGGTCAAGGCGGCGTTGCCCGAGCTGTCGGATTCGCTGATTCCCAAAGGCACCTACAAGCAGCAGACCGCTGATCACAAGACGGTCGGCCTTTACAATTTCGCGATTGCCAACAAGGATGTTGCCGATGACCTGGTCTATGCAGTGGTCAAGGCGGTTCTTGAAAACAATCCGCAGATGGTGAAGGGCCATGCGGCCGCAAAGGAAACGCTGCTGGCCAACTGGAACCGCAACGGTTTCCTGCCGTTCCATCCCGGTGCAATCCGCTATTTCAAGGAAAAAGGCATCACCGTGCCGAAACACCTGATCCCGCCCGAATACAAGGGCTGATCTGACTGTGTCGAAAACAACCGCACTGCGCCCTCAAGGCCCAGTGCGGTTTTGTTTGTCCTCGAGGAGTCCGGCGTGAGCAGCCAGAAAACCAGTGAAGTAGAGATTGACGAAGTCATCAAGCCGCCGATGGCTGATGAGGAATTCAGCGGGAACAAGCGCGTTCTTCATCGATGGGAAGGCATCCTGCTCGCGGTGCTTTGTGTCGGTTTCACCGTGTTTCATCTTTATGTGCTCAACGTGTATTCGCTGGAGCCCCTGATGTTCCGCGCCATCCACGTCGGCTGGGGCGGCGCCCTGGGATTCATCCTTTATTCACCCCTCAGGCGTGCGGCAAAGCACGGCGTGCCATGGTATGACTGGCTGCTGGTGCTGGCGTCAATCGGCTGTGCGGTGTATATCACCTACGAACTCGACGGCCTGCTGTTCCGTGCGGGTGCGCAGTTCACCACCGGGGACGTGGTGGTCGGAGTGGTGGGAACGCTGCTGGTGCTGGAATTTGCACGGCGCACCTCGGGCCTGGCACTGCCGATCATCGCCGGCATCTTCATACTTTATTCATTTGTCGGCAAATGGATGCCGGGCGTGCTCGAGCACAAGGGCTTTGCGCCCGACCGGTTCTTTACCTATATCTACAGCGAATACGGCATTTTCGGCGTGACCACGCAGGTGTCATCGTCGTACATCATCCTTTTTGTCTGTTTCGCCGCCTTCCTCCAGGTTTCCAAGGTGGGCGACTACATCAACGATCTGTGCAACGCGATGTTCGGATGGGCGCGCGGCGGCCCAGCCAAGGCCGCGGTGGCTTCAGGCATCATGTTCGGCTCGATTTCCGGTTCGGCAGTGGCCAACGTGGTCGCCTCCGGCATGGTGACCATCCCGATGATGCGCAAGGTCGGTTATGACCGCCCGACAGCTGCGGCGATCGAGGCTACGTCCTCGACGGGCGGGCAGATCACTCCGCCGGTACTGGGTGCGGGTGCGTTCCTGATGGCCGAGATCACCGGCATACCCTATGGCCAGATTGCGCTGGCCGCAGTGATACCCGCTGTGCTGTTTTACATCGCATGCTGGATTCACGTGGATCTGCATGCGATCCGGCTCGGTCTGAAGGGTGTGTCGCGCAGTGAGCTGCCGCCGATCAAGCTGATGATGACGCGCCTCTACCTGTTTTCGCCGTTGATCGTATTTATCTGGGCGCTGCTGGAGGGCTATTCGCCGTTCCGTGCCGGCGGCCTGGGTATCGTCGCAGCCCTGTTCGCCGGCTGGCTGTCGCGCACGTTCAACGATCTGACCAGCGCGGATGGGGTCGAGGATCCACGGTCCGTGCCCACGGTAGTGGCGTCGCTGCTGGTAAGGTTCGCAGCGCTGGCTGGCGCCGGGGGACTGATGGCGCTGGGTTTCCAGTACGGCGTGCCGGCACTGAAGTCGTTCGGTGAATATGTGGTATGGGCTTTCGTGATTCTGCTGGTCGGCGTACCGGCTGCGCTGTTCGGCTGGCGGCGGACGCTGGAGGCGCTTAACCTGGCGGCGCGGGATACCGTGCAACTGGTAGCGGTCTGCGCTTGTGCCGGCATCATTGTCGGCGTGATTGCACTGACCGGAATCGGCGGCCGCTTTTCCGAGCTGATACTCGGCATTGCCGGCGCGAGCCAGCTGTTGGCCATGCTGTTTGCCGCCGTCGTTGCCCTGGTGCTGGGCATGGGCATGCCGACCACCGCAGCCTATGCGATTGCCGCTGCGGTCATTGCGCCGGGACTGACCAAGGTCGGCATTCCGGTGCTGGTGGCACACATGTTCGTGTTCTATTTCGCCGTGGTGTCTTCGATCACGCCACCTGTGGCGCTGGCCTCGTTTGCCGCGGCGGGCATGGCGCAGGCTGATCCGTGGAAAACCTCATGGATAGCCTTGAAGATGGGGCTGGCAACATTCCTGGTTCCGTTCATGTTTTTCTATTCACCGGTACTGCTGATGCAGGGACCTTGGCTGGGCATCGTGCAGGCCACTATTTCCGGTGCCATCGGGGTCTGGTTCCTTGCCGGTTCCACTGAAGGCTGGTTCGGCGGGAAATTGGCCATGCCGCTGCGCGTCATCCTGTTCTTCGCGGCGCTGAACCTGCTACACCCGGGGGGCGTCAGCGATTTCATTGGTCTCGGTATCGGCATTCCCATCTACCTTTGGCAACGGTTCCGCCAGCGCGCTGCGGTCGCCTGAGTCCAGGCACCTCCGGCGCCGCTGAAAACGCCTTGGCTGCGCCGGTGAGTTGCCGGTAAACGTCTTTTATTCAAGACGTTATCGTGATATTCTCCCGGGTTATTTTTTACACCGGAGCCTAGGGGATTTTCATGGCAGTCGAACGTACACTTTCCATCATCAAACCGGACGCCGTGGCGAAAAACGTCATCGGCCAGATTTACTCCCGTTTCGAGCAGGCCGGACTGCGCATCGCTGCTGCGCGCATGACGCATCTGTCGCGCCAGCAGGCAGAAGGTTTTTACGCAGTTCACAAGGATCGCCCGTTTTTCGGCGAACTGGTTGCCTTCATGATTTCAGGGCCGGTGATGATCCAGGTGCTTGAAGGTGAGAGCGCCATCCAGAAGAACCGTGACCTGATGGGTGCGACTGATCCCAAGAAGGCCGCCAAGGGCACGATACGCGCGGACTTTGCCGACAGCATCGACGCCAATGCAGTGCATGGTTCCGATTCGCCACAGAATGCGGCGACCGAAATCGCCTATTTCTTTCCTTCGCTCGACGTGTTTGCACGCTGAGTATCCGGGCTTCATCATCCCATGTCGCTCAATCTGCTGGGGCTGAACCGCGAGCGGTTTGAGGCGCTTTGCGGGGAGATGGGGGAGAAGCCCTTCCGCGCCCGGCAGATGATGCGCTGGATGCATCAGTCGGGGGTGGGGGATTTTGCGCAGATGACCGACATCGCGCGGGATTTCCGCGAGCGGATGACGGCAGCCGCCGTGATTGCCGCCCCGTCGGTGATGCGGGACACCACTGCGCCTGACGGTACCCGCAAATGGCTGTTCGATGTCGGGACCGGCAATGCCATCGAGGCGGTTTACATCCCCGAGGGCGAAGCTGACGATGATGAACCAGGTGCCCGTCGTTATCGCGGGACGCTGTGTATTTCTTCGCAGGCCGGATGCGCACTGGAATGTTCCTTCTGTTCCACCGGGCGCCAGGGGTTCAACCGCAATCTGAGTGCCGCTGAAATCATCGGCCAGCTGTGGCATGCCAGCCGCAGCCTGACTGCTGATCTGGCGATCGAACGCCCGATCACCAACGTGGTGATGATGGGCATGGGCGAGCCGCTGGCGAATTTCGACAACGTGGTAACGGCGATGCAACTGATGCTTGACGATCACGCCTACGGGATATCGCGGCGGCGACTGACGCTGTCCACCTCCGGACTGGTGCCGGCGCTCGACCGGCTGCGCGAGGCCTGTCCGGTAGCCCTGGCTGTATCGTTGCATGCGCCCAACGATGCGCTGCGCGACGAACTGGTGCCGATCAATCGCAAATATCCGATTCGCGAACTGATGGCGGCCTGCCTGCGCTACATCGAAAAGGCACCGCGGGATTTCGTGACCTTTGAATATGTGATGCTCGATGGTGTCAATGACAGCGTTGCACAGGCCAGGGAACTGGTGCGGACCGTCAAGCCCGTGCCGTGCAAGATCAACCTGATCCCCTTCAATGCATTTCCCGACTCGGGGTATCGGCGTTCACCTGCACCGGCCATTGCCGCGTTCCGCGACGTGCTGCAGCAGGCGGGGCTGGTGGCAACGGTGCGCAAGACCCGCGGCGACACGATCGACGCAGCCTGCGGACAGCTGGCCGGTCAGGTCAGGGATAAAACCCGGCGCGTGCAGCGTCGCATCGAGGAGAAGCGTATATGAAACTGTTTGCGAAATCGGCGTTGCTTCGGGTTCGTTCCCTGGTATTTGTGACCGTGGTTGCGCTGGTCACAGGTTGTGCTTCTACGCCCGATTCCGATCAGGGGATTCAACCCACCACGAGTACCACGGGCAATGAGAGCGACGCACAGAATCGCGCGCGCATCCATACCGAACTTGCTGCCGGCTACTTCGATCTTGGAAACCTGGGCGTCGCTCTGGAAGAGGTGCGCATCGCACAGCAGGCGGATCCCGGTTATGCGCCGGCATACAACGTTGCCGGCCTGGTCTATGCGGCTCTGAAGGACGATCGTCGTGCGGAAGAAAATTTCAATCGCGCCCTGCAGATCAGTCCGGCTGACCCCGACGTCAATAACAATTATGGATCGTATCTGTGTCAGCGCAAGCGGGAAGAACAGGGCATCAAGTATTTTCTGAGGGCGGTGCAGAATCCGCTTTACAAGAATCCCGAGCGTTCCCTGGTCAATGCGGGGATCTGCGCCCGCCGTCGTGGTGACGATGCCGCTGCGCAGGAGTTTTTCCAGCGTGCGATTTCGGTGCGTCCCAACCAGCCGCAGGCGTTGTATCTGCTGGCCGAACTTTCTTTCAGTGCCAACAACTATGCGGCAGCCCAGGGCTATCTGCGTCGTTTCGGGCAGGCCTCGGTGGCGAATGCCG
>JAYQOT010000039.1:22105-22385 GCA_038144955.1 Burkholderiales bacterium
CTCGGCGAGGAAAGTTACGCACAGCAACTGCGGAAAAACTTCCCGCAATCCAGGGAGGCGGCGGCTCTGCAGGCAGGACGCTTTGAATGAGCGACACGCCTTCCGTCGAAGAAGTATCTGTCACCAGCGAACCCGGATTGCGTCCGGGGCGGGTGCTCGCGGAGGCGCGTGTGCAGAAGCAGTTGAGTGTGGCCGACGTGGCGCTGCAACTCAAGCTTTCGGGATCTCAGGTCGAGGCGCTTGAAGCTGAAGCCTTCGACCGCCTGCCGGGGCCGGTATT
>JAYQOT010000040.1:0-21810 GCA_038144955.1 Burkholderiales bacterium
TTCTTGGAGAATGCCTCGGGGCTGGACTGTTCGCGCCGGCCGAGCAGGTGATGGGCCATGTGATTGTTGTACCAATTACTCACAAACCCGAAACAGAACAGGCCGCCGTGATAAGCCATGTCGCGGTACATGTCGGCAGCGCCTTCCCACGGGATCATCGCCTTCAACGACGGCGGCTGCAGGCTGGCAACCAGCCACTGCGTCATCGCGAAATAGGAGATGCCGCTGGTGCCGACCGCGCCGTTACACCATGGCTGGCGCGCCGACCATTCGATGGCGTCATAGAAATCCACGGCCTCCTGCAGCGAAAACGGGTCGGTTTCGCCGGGAGACTTGCCAGAACCCCGCGTATCCACCCGCACCGCACAGTAACCCCGCGGCACCCACCACAGAGGATTGACCGTTTCCCAGTTCATGTAGGGATTGGCTTTTTCCTCCAGGTCGGCGGGCGGAACCCAGACCTTGTCTTTCTGGTAGGGGCCGAGGTTGATGATGACCGGATAGCGGCCGCCGGCCTTGGGCCGGAAAATATCTGCCTTCAGACGTACGCCATCGCGCAGGGGTATTTCCACATCCTTTTCGATGCGGATGTCATGCTGCGGCTGCGACTGCCGGGATTTCATGCGTGCGCCCTGGGATCGTTGTCGCGGCAAATCAACGGCCCTGTTTTTCTTCTTCAGGGGTAACAGGCAGACGCACCGGTTTTTTCAGTCGCGCCGACAGATCGATGGCCTTGGTCAGCATCAGCCGGTTGTGGCCCTCGGCGGCAGTGGCGTGCTGGGTTGGTACGCCCAGCGACACGCGATTGAGCCAGGAATTGGTTTCTTCACGCATCGGGCCGCGCAACTCGCCCAGCGCAATGTCACCGACCGGGTAACTGGTCAGGAAATCGACGTGGCGGCGCTTGTCCGGCGCGTAACCCTCGCCCTGGATCAGGTTGGTCGCCAGCACGATGTCACGATGGGTATCGTCGATGGTCAGAACACCTTCGGTGCCGACCGCCCCAACCTCTAGACTGTATACCGCACCCGGCCAGATTTCAGGCAGCGCCCAGGAAATCACGCCGTGGTAGATCGCGCCATCGTCGAAAGTGATGGTGTAACCGGTGCCGTCGACACCC
The DNA here is from genome assembly GCA_038144955.1 of Burkholderiales bacterium. Classification (GTDB taxonomy): domain Bacteria; phylum Pseudomonadota; class Gammaproteobacteria; order Burkholderiales; family SG8-41. The sequence continues at coordinate 1,121 of JAYQOT010000040.1, forward strand.
TGCCAGGTGGGGCCCAGCGCCTTGTTCACTGACCGCGCATAGACTTCAACCGGTTTCTTGGCTTCCATCAGCCACATCACCACGTCGAGCGCGTGCGTACCCGAGATCACCATCGGCGTGACTTCAGAGCGGTTGTCGCTGCGTTTGTAGTTGTCGATGGCGACCAGCCGGTTCATGAAGGCGCGCGAGGTCACCATGGTCACTTCGCCGAGTGAACCGGCACGCACTTTTTCCTTGGCCACCAGCCAGCGACGGCGGAAGCGCTGGGTGTAACCGATTACCGCATCGACGCCGTGTTTCTCGATCGCGGCCAGCGTCTGTGCTGACTCCTCAAGATCGGTGGCGAGCGGCTTCTCGATCAGCATCGGCAGTTTGCGTTCAGCAGCGAAAATCACCGGATCGACATGCAGATGTTCATCTGTGCAGACGGCAACGGCATTCACTTCAGGGCGTGACAGCAATTCCCGGAAATCGGTGGTGACAAAATCGCCACCGCATTTCTCGCGCACGATTTCGCCGCGCTCGGGGTTGAGTTCGGCAATGCCGATCCAGCCCACGGTGGGGTGACGTGCCGCCAGTTCGGCGCGGATCAGACCGACGCGGCCCGCGCCGATGATGGCGAGACCGATTTTCTTTGGATCTTTTTTCACCGTGCACCTCCCGCGGCAGCCAGCGGCCGCGATTCAGGCAGGGGAAGGTTGACCGGTTCGTTGCGCTCAGCGGAGATGTCGGCGGCAATGTAAACCTCCATCACGTTGCGAGCTTCTTCTGCGGTGACCAGCACCGGTCGGTCGCAGCAGACGGCTTCGATGAAATGCACAGTCTCTGCGTGCATCGGGCCCGCAAAGGCGTGGTCGACGCGTTCGCCTGGCATCGACGACATCGGAAGCTGCATGCCGTTTTTCACCGTGTTGAGTATTACGTCGCGATGGGTATCGTCGCAGAACAGCGCACCGTCAGTGCCGATCATCTCGATCCAGGTCTGGCAGGCATTGGGATAGCCGATGGGCAGGCTCCAGCCGGCGCCGATGACGAAGGACATGCCGCTGTCCATGGTCACCGTGATCCATTGCGTGTCCGGCACATCGCGGTTGCTTGCTGCGCGCATGGCGCCATAGTTGAGCTGCGAATAGACGCGAACCGGCTTGGCCGGTGCCAGACACCACAAAATGAAGTCGAGGTCGTGCGTGGCTTCCATGGCTGCCGGCGACAGCTTGCTGCGTCCGGTGATCTTGGCGCCAAGGCTGCGCTGGATGTGGCGGCTGACCAGAGCACTGACCGGCTTGCCGATCGCGCCGTTGTCCAGGCACTTCTTGACGTAGGCGTATTTGGAGTTGTAACGCTGCGAGTAGCCGATTGTGAACTTGACGTTCTTGCGCTTGGCGATCGCGATCAGTTCATCCGCCTCGTGCATTTCCACCGCGATCGGCTTTTCCATGAACACGTGCAGGCCGGATTCCAGGCAGTCGCGCGCCATCGGATAGTGCAGGGCCTCGGGCGTTGCCGAAATCATCACGGCATCGAGATCCTTCACGTCATTGAGCAGTTGCCGGTAGTCCGTCAGCGCTGTCTTGGCACCGGTGGCCTTGGCCATTTCAGCCAGCCGCTCGGGCTTGGTTTCGACGAGGTGCAGATCGTTGACCGCGGGATTGATGGCGCAGGTTTCGGCACGGATGCCACCGCACCAGCCTACGCCAATGATGCCTACATTGATGGGCTTCAAGCTATGAATCTCCTCGAAAAGGCGCGCCGGACATGAATAGGCCGGCCTCAATTGTTGAGTTGAATGGTAGTGGTTGCGGGCTTTCACTACCAATACCAAATCCTGGATAATGGAATCACAATTCGTTATAGCTAAACTTTCATGAGCACGCTAATGCCTAGATAAATGCTGAGTGATAATATTTAACCCATTGTATTTATTGTATTTACTGAATTGCTGCAAATGCACAAGTCATACAAGTTCGTTATTTCTGATGTCTTGATATGGATCTGAAAGGCATCCGCTACTTTGTCCAGATCGCCGAACTGGGCAGCATGACACGCGCCGCACAGCATCTCCACGTCGCGCAACCGGCGCTGTCGCGGCACATCCATGTCCTGGAAGAAGAACTGGGGGTATCACTGCTGGTGCGACTGCCCCGGGGGGTAAGGCTGACCACGTCCGGCCGCCAATTCCTCGACCACTGCCGACGGGTATTGCGCGAGCTGGACCGTGCCCAGGATGCCTTGCGTCCCGGCAGCGAATTCGCCCAAGGGCAGGTCATACTCGGCGTGTCTCCAACGACCGGCCCGTTGCTGTTGCCGGGATTGATATTGCGCATGCGACGTCAATGCCCGCAAATCGGTTTGCGCGTAGTCGAGGGATTCAGTGACCAGTTGCATGACTGGCTGCAGACAGGACGTGCGGACGTGGCGATACTGACCAACCCGGTTGCTGCGCGCACGGTGAAAGTGACGCCGTTGATCTCCGAGCCGATCGTCATTTTCGAGAGCACAAAGGCCGGGACCGGACCGCGTTTCTACAGGGCTTCCGAACTGGCAAGCACGCCGGTAATCACCACCAGCGCCATCCGCATCATCGCCGACGAACAACTGCAGCGTTATCGCGCACGGGTTCATCTCGAATCTGAAATCGATGCGGTTGAAGCGATACGCCGACTGGTGCTGAACGGCATCAGCCGGGCACTGATGCCGGTTTCAACATTCCATGACGACCTTGATCAGCAACGGCTCGCGGTTTCACCGATTGCAGATGCGAACATTCATCGTATACTCACGCTCGGTCAGCCCGCTGAACGACAGCCATCAGCGGCAATAGAAGAAGTGGCCCAGATCGTAACCGCCGAAGTGCGTGAGTTGTCCGAGCAGGGATTGTTCAATCTGCCAGGAACCGGCCACTGAAATCGGCTATCCGGACAATCCAAATCAAAAAAGGCAAGGAGCAGGCATGAAGCGTATTGACGTACACAACCACGTCATCCCGGAAACCCTGGTTAAAGCCATGCAGGGGAATCCCGTCTACAACACCAGGATCGAAGGGGAAGGGCACAACCGGGTGTTCATTCGCGGCAAGGTGAGCTTCCCGTTCGAGCCCGAGTTCTACGACGCCGACGCCAAGCTCGAGTCGATGGACCGCAAGAAAATCGACATCGCATTCATTTCACCGGGCCCGCAGTGTTTTTTTTACAACCTGAAGGATGAACTGGCTGCACAGACGGCACGCATCGTCAACGATGGTGTGGCGCAAATGGCAGCCGCAAGGCCTGACCGCCTGCGCGGCATGGCGACGCTGCCCATGCAGAACCCGGAGGCGGCGATTGCCGAGCTTGAGCGCGTGGTCAAGGAATACGGATTCCGGGGCTTCGAGCTGGGCACGGCAATCGGAGAAGAGGAACTGGCCGACCCCAAGTTCCGTCCGGTACTGAAACGCATCGAGCAGTTAAAGCTGATGATTTTCGCCCACCCGAACACCCAGGGTTCGGCAGGACGGCTGGACTGCTTCTATCTGACCAACCTGATCGGCAACCCGCTGGACACCACGATCATGGTAGGCAAATTGATGTTCAGCGGCGCCCTGGATGAACTCAAGGACTTGAAAATCCTGCTGGCTCACGGCGGCGGCTTCCTGCCTTACCAGATTGGCCGTTTTGTCCATGGCCACAAGGTACGACCCGACACGGCCGCAGCGACCAAATCCGACCCGCTGCAGATGCTGAAGCGTTTCTGGTTCGATGCGCTGACCCACAGCCCGCAGTCGATCCGGCACCTGATTGATGTCGTTGGTTCGGAACGCGTTGTTCTCGGAACCGATGCGCCGTTCGATATGGGCGAGATGGCGCCAGTCGACCGCGTCGAGATGACGCCAGGTCTCACGCCTCAGGAAAGGGAAAACATCTACTGCAAGGCGGCAATGGCACTGTTCGACGGGAAAATCTGAGCGGCATCTGGCCAGAACACATTGTGGCCATCGGGTTGGTACGTGATATCCCGCGTGCTAGCATAAAGATTGTACTTCCAGTAACAGCCTGATTACCCATACCCGCTTCAGTTCACTCCGGAAGACGACTCATGCCGTTTCACCGCTTCGAGGATTTCACCAGCAATTATCTGACGCCGCATCTGTCAACTGGGAAGGCGCCCGTCATCGACGGCCGCTACATGTATTTCTGTCTGCTGCACAAGAATGCGGGCACCGGCTCCGAGCTGCACTACCATCCCAACGAACTGCTGATTTTTCCGGTGCGCGGCAAAATCAACGCCATCGTCGGCAAGGATCGGCGCGTGGTAAGTCCCGGCACTTTCGTGCATGCCCCGGCCTATGCGCGGCATTCGATGAAAGCCACCGAGGACGGCAATCTCCAGTACCTCTACATCAAGGACAAGACCTGGACCGTTGTCGGTCTGGCCGAAGACGAGGCTGTTCCTGAGAAGGCGATGACCGTAGCCGAAGTCAATGCCAAGTACAACGTCGGCGACAAAGACAAGCACCAGAAAACGCAGGGCAAGTCACAGGCCATCATCGAGGGTTTGCCGGTTTGTTTTCACCCCATACTGGACTCCCTGGAAGCCCCCAGGCGCTCGGGGCGCTGCGCGAACTGGATCGAAGGCGAACGACTGGCATTCGGATTGTTTGAAGTCCCTGCAGGATATGACGAACCGGAGACCGAATCCGGAAGAGAGATGTTCGTGTATGTGCTCAGCGGGAAAATCGATGCTGTTGCCGGCAATGAACGCAAAACAGTAGGCGCCGGCGATATCGTCTATGTGAAACGTGGCGACCGTTACCGCCTCCAGGTCCGCGAACACGCGCGCTACGCCATCGTCTGCTCAACACCCTGGCTGGAAAACCGCATCGACAACATGTCGCCCGCAGAGGCGGAGCAGGCACGCATCAACATGAAGCCGAATTAACAAGGCGCTATTCCGCATTTCACAGGAGGAGCAATGAACAAAATAATCAGCAAAGGCAGATTGGCGGTTTTTCTGGTGTTGCTGCTTCAGATTGGCGCGGCCCCCGCGCAGTGGCAACCGGATCGTAACGTTGGCTTGATCGTACCGTCGTCCGCGGGCGGCTCGCTGGACAACGTCGGCCGCACCATACAGCGCATGTGGGATCAACTGAAGCTGGTGCCCACCTCGAGCACGATTCTGAACATGGCCGGGGGCGGACATGCCATTGCCTATAACTTCCTCAACCAGCGTGCCGGCAATCCGTATTTCATGAGCATCACTTCGTCGACGCTGCACACCAGCAACATCAACGGACGCACCAAGCTGTCGTACCGCGATTTCACGCCGCTGACTGTGATGCTGACCGAATACATCGCCTTTGCCGTACGCGCCGATTCACCGCTGAAAACCGGCAAGGACCTGATCGAAGCCCTGCGCGCCGACCCGGCGAAATACAGCCTTGCTCTGAGCAGCGCAGTTGGTGGCACCCACCACATCTCGTTCGGACTGCCGCTGCTTTCCGGCAAGGTGGACATCAAGAAACTGCGCATGGTGGCCTTCAATTCGACCGGAGAGGCAGTGACCGCACTGCTGGGCGGTCATGTGGACGTACTTTCCGGCGGCACGGTACAGATAGCGCCGCATGTCGCCAGCGGCAGGATGCGCCTGCTGGCCGTGACCTCCGAAAAACGCCTGCCCGGTGCGCTGGCTTCTGGCCCGACCTGGCCCGAACTCGGCTACAAGGGCGTGTTCGAAAACTGGCGGGGAATCATCGGCACCAAGGACATGCAGAAACAGGAAGTGGCCTACTGGGACGGCGTGTTCAGCAAAATTGCCGCCAGTCCGGAATTCAAGGCAGTGGCTGCGAAGAACCAATGGGAAATCAATTACAAGAATGCCGCAGAAACCCGCAAATTCATGGGTGCGGAATACAAGGAACTGAAGGAAGTCATGGATTTCCTCGGTTTGTCCCGATAGGAGAACCGCCATCGCCAAAACAACCCACATCGGATCCATCGGACTCGGCATCATGGGCGGCGCCTTCGCGCGCCATCTGCTGTCCGACGGTTTCGCTGTTACCGGTTTTGACATTGACCCGGCAAGGCGCACAGTACTGAAAAAGCTCGGCGGCAAACCGGCTGCCAAGGCGTCTACCGTCAGCAGCACCTGCAAAATACTGGTGACATCACTTCCCAGCATTGCAGCCGTCAACTCAGCTTTCCTGGGGAAGGACGGCATTGCCGAAACCGCGAAACGGGGAACGATTGTCATCGAAACCAGCACGCTGCCGCTGAAGATCAAGCAGGCAGTGCATGACGCCTGCGCCAGGCGTGGCATTACCGTGCTCGATTGCCCGGTCAGTGGCACCGGCGCCCAGGCTGCCAACCGCGATATCGCCATCTATGCCAGCGGCGATCACAAGGCTTACGCAAAAGCCGAAGCGGCATTGAGGGGATTTTCACGCAGCGTTTATTACTGCGGCGAATACGGCAATGGTTCGAAACTGAAATACGTCGCCAACCTGCTGGTAACGATCCATAACCTCTCGGCTGCCGAAGCCATGGTCATGGGCCTGAAATCCGGCCTCGATCTCGAATTGCTCTACAAGGTCATCAAGGACGGCGCCGGCACTTCGCGCATGTTCGAGGTGCGTGGTCCGCTGATGATCGCCAACGATTACCGCAAGGCAACCATGAAAGTCGATGTTTACAAGAAGGACATCGACATCATCGAACAGTTTGCCGCTGACCTGCATTGCCCGGTGCCGCTGTTCGAGGCATCCAAGCCGTTTTATGCCGCCGCCTATGCACAGGGCCGCGCACTTGAAGATACCGCCGCCGTCTGTGCCGTGCTGGAACAGATGGCCGGCGTGAAACGCCGTCAAGGATCACCAAAATCAACTTCAACACGAAAGAGAAAGAGCCGATGAAACCGACCATGTCTCCGCAGAGCCAGGCTGCGCAAACCATTTCCCGAAACATGAAGCTGGTGTCCCATAACGAGCTCTCCGGATTCGGCGGTGTCGGCGAGGGTATCAACATGCAGGTGACCAAGGACGGTCGCCGCATCCTTTGGCTGGCACATGAGTCCGCGCCGAAGAACTTCACTGGCGTCGATGTCACGGACGTGCACAATCCGAAGGTGATCGTGCAGACCGATCTGCCGCACGAGCGCGTTCGTTCGAACTCGCTCGACGTCGTCGGCGACATCATGGCCGTGGCCTACCAGACCAAGAAAGTCGGCGACAAGCCGGCGGGCATGGACCTCTTCGACATCAGCACCCCGGAGAAGCCGAAGCTGATTTCGCATTTTGACGCTTCCGGTCCGCATTCGCGTGGTGCGCACTGTGTCTGGTTCGTCGATGGCGAATACGTGCACCTGACCTCGGGCTCGGCTGATTTCGAGCCGACCCACCCGAACGATTTCCAGTTCTACCGCATCATCGACGTGCGCAACCCGTCAAAGCCGGTGGAAGTGGGCCGCTGGCATTACCCGGGCACGCACAAGGGCGACAAGGAAGCGCCGCCGCCGCGTCACCCGAAATTCGATGGTGGCTACCGCCCGCACAACATCAACGTCTATCCGGAGCGCCCGGATCGCGCCTACGTGGCCTATCTTGACGGCGGAGCGGTGATTCTCGACATCTCGGACAAGAGCAACCCGAAGATGGTCACCAACTGGAAATACTCACCGCCGTTCAACGGCTTCTGCCACACGGTAATGCCGCTGTTCGGCAGGGATCTGATGATTGTCACTGACGAGTGCACCAAGGACGACGGCATTGACTGGCCGAAACTCGGCTTCGTGGTCAACGCCAGCGTCGAAACCAATCTGGTGCCGGTATCGACGCTGCCGCTGCCGCCGGTGGAGAACTTCGCCAAACGCGGTGGCCGTTACGGCGCGCACAACCTGCACGAGAACCTGCCGGGACCGGCGTCTTTCCGCTCCAACACGATGGTGTTCGGCACATTCTTCAACGGCGGTGTGCGCGCGTTCGACACCTCCAACCCGTACCAGCCGCAGGAAGTCGCCTATTTCGTGCCGGGCAAGCCCGCGATGTCGCCGAAGAGCGCGGTGCAGATCAACGACGTGTGGGTCGATGAAAACGGGCTGGTGTATGCTGTGGACCGTTTCGGCGGCGGTCTCTACGTCATCGAAACGACTGCATAACGGAGTCGTCCGATAATGCTGGATGCACTATCCGGGAAGTTCCCGGTCAGCGTCGTCACCGGTTTCCTCGGAAGCGGCAAGACGACGCTGATCAACAAGCTGCTCAAACGGCCGGACATGAACCGGGTCGCCGTCATCGTCAACGAGTTTGGCGAGCAGGCGGTCGATAACGACCTGGTCGAGGTTTCATCCGAACAGATGATGCTGCTCAACAACGGCTGCCTGTGCTGCGTGCTGCGTGGAGACCTGCAGGAAACGCTGCGTGATCTCTACGTCAAGCGCCGCAATGGCGACATCATCGACTTTACCCGCGTCATCATTGAAACCACGGGCCTCGCTGATCCGGCGCCGGTGATGCAGACGCTGATGACCGATGAGCTGTTGCAGGAGAATTACCGTCTCGACTGCGTGGTGACGCTGGCCGATGCCGTCAACGGCATCGAACAGCTCGACACGATGGAGGAGCCGGTAAAGCAGGCTGCGCTGGCTGACCGTATCGTCATCACCAAGTCCGACCTAGCGGACGAGGCCACCACTGCAAAACTGGAAGCACGCCTGCGTGCACTCAACCCGCAGGCACCGATCAAGCGCGCCGTCAACGGGGAAATCGACCTGGCTTTCCTGGTCGATGTCGGCCTGCGCAACATGCAGGGCAAGCTGGAGGACATCGAGCGCTGGATGGGTGAGCCGGATGAGCACGGCCATCGCCACAGCCACGACTCCAAGGTAAAGTCCTTCACGCTGCGTTATACGGAACCCTTGGGCTGGCAGCAGTTTTCGCAGACGATGGAAGTGCTCTCCGCACTGCGTGGCTCAGACATGCTGCGTGTGAAAGGTCTGGTCAACGTCGAAGGGCATGCAGGACCGATGGTGGTGCAGGGCGTACAACACCTGTTTCATCCCCCGGTCGAACTGCAGGCCTGGCCCAGCGCCGACCATTCCACCCGCATCGTCTTCATCACCCGCAATATCCCGCGTGAAACCGTGGCCAACCTGTTTGCTGCGATTGGTGCCGTTGGTGCTGCTGCCGCCTCTTAAGAAATTATTGTAAGTATCTGTTTTAATAAATTATTTTAATCCGGCCTGCCGGGCGATGTAATTACCCAGCGCTGCCCAGTCGCGGTCGCCATATCCCGCCGTGATCGCCGCCTGGTGCTGGTCCCGCAACAAAGACCCCAGCGGCATCGGCACTGCGGTTTCACCGGCAGCCTGCAACGCCAGTTCAATGTCCTTGAGTCCCAGGTGCAGCGTGAAGGTAGGCTGTTCCGGCTTTTCGAGGATCATCCGCCCGTAATTGCGGTAGGCCGGTGCATTCATCGATGTGCTGGTGATGATTTCAAGAAAGTCAGCCGGACTGACCCCCGATTTCTCCACCAGCGCGAATGCCTCGCCAAGGCTTTCGATGATGCTGCCCAGCAGGAAGTTGCGCGCAATCTTGACGATATTGGCGCGGGCAGCATCGGTTCCCACATTGAACCAGCGCTTGCCCAGCGCCTCGAACAACGGCACGCAGCGCTGAATTGCCGATTCTTCGCCTGCGGCCACGATATCGAGTTGCCCCGTCGCTGCGGGTTCGGGACGGCCGAATACGGGTGCTGAAACGTACGGTATTCCGTGCTCCCGGTGTAAAGCCGCAAGCCGTTGCCCCATGCGCAGGCTGACGGAGGACATGTTGAGATGGAGTGTGGTCGCAGGCATCCTGCCTGCAAGTCCCGAGGCAATCCAGACCGCATCAATTGCTGCGTCATCTGCCAGCATGGTGATCACGACTTCCGCCTGCAGCAGTTGATCCGGCTTTGATGCGATCGTTGCGCCGCGCTGCACAAATGGCGCGGCCACGGCAGATGTGCGATTCCAGACAGTCAGCCGGTAGCCGCAGTCGATCAAGCGGGCCGCCATGCCACGCCCCATCTGCCCAAGTCCGATGAATCCAATATGCATGTCCAAGTCCTTATCGTGGTCGCAGTAAAAATTCTGCCTCATTTCGACCGTTGTGCGTAAGAAGAACGTGCCCAGAATCTGCGGAAAGCTGTTTTACAATGGCCCTGAACGCGGGATACGCCTTCATACATTCCCGGCACTGCAATCAGTGCCGAAATCATCACGGCATTCGAGGAGAAAAGCATGGATCTTGGCATCAAGGGGAAACGAGCACTGGCCACCGGCGCAAGCCGGGGTATTGGACGCGAAACAGCCCGCCAGTTTCTGGAAGAGGGCGCGCGGGTGATGATCTGCGGTCGCAACGCGGAAACTCTGGAAAAAACCCGCGCCGAACTCGCCAAGGCCACCGGCGGAGAGATCCACGCAGTCGTCGCCGACATGATCAAACCCGACGACATCAAGCGCCTCGTTGACAGCACCGTCAAACAGCTCGGGGGCATCGATATCCTGGTCAACAATGCGGGGCAGATGTATTCGGGACGTTTCAACGTGATGACTGATGATGGACTCAAGGAACAGTTAGAAACCAAATTATTCGGCTTCCTGCGTGCTATCCGGTTGGTCTATCCGATGATGAAAGAAAAACGCTGGGGACGCATCGTCAACCTGATCGGCGGGGCCGGCAAGGAGCCTGATCCCTACATGTTCGGCAGCGGCATCACCAACAGCGGTCTGCTCAACATCACCAAATCGCTGTCCACCGAGTTCGGTGAAGACAACGTGCTGGTCAACGCCGTTTGTCCTGGCTGGGTTGCCACCAACCTGTGGCAACGCAATGCGCAGGGCCTGCAACAGGAATTGGGCGTGAAAAGCGAAGAGGAGGCGCGCCGTCTCGCAGCGCGCAAAAACTCGTTGAACCGGTTCGGCAAACCCGAGGAACTCGCCAATGCAATCGTATTCCTGTGCTCGGAGCGTGCGAGCTACATCACCGGCGTATCTCTGAATCTGGACGGAGGCCGCCTGAAATCACTCTGGTAGGCGGTGTTGTGCGCCTTCCAAGGTTGACACTGCCAGTCATGAGGTTCTAAATAGCATGGTCTCGAGTAGGGATAAAACAGAACATCGAGGAGGAGGTGCAAATGAGGTCGGCTAAATCAGCAAAACCGCTAGTTGCAGCCTTGCTGCTGTCTGTGTGTGCAACGAGCATTGCGGCAGAATATCCTTCGCGGCCCATGCGCCTGGTCATTCCCTGGTCTCCGGGTGGCATTACCGACGTGATATCGCGCACCGTTGGTGCAGTAATGACCGAATCGATGGGGCAGCAGGTGGTCCCCGACAACCGCCCCGGTGCTGCCGGCACTCTCGGTGTTTCGATCGCGGCGCAGGCCAATCCTGACGGTTACACGCTGCTGATGACCGATGTCCCGAGCCATGCCATCAGCGCCTCACTGTACAAAAAGCTGACATACAACCCGGCCAAGGATATCGAGCCCATCGCGCTGCCGTCACGTTCGCCGACAGTCCTGGTGGTCTATCCGAAAATGGGTGTCAATTCGATCCAGCAGCTGATCGATTACGCCAAGCAGAACCCCGGCAAACTGCGTTTCGCTTCCTCTGGTCCGGGCTCGATTACCCACCTGACTTCCGAACGTTTCAAATCGGAAACCGGCATCAAGGCGCTGCACATTCCCTACAAGGGGGGCAGCCCGGGCACCGCCGCCGTGGTTTCGGGAGAATCACAGGCGTATTTCTCTTGCATCTCCGCCGCGATTCCCCACATCAAGGCCGGTCGACTCACCTTTCTCGGCATCACGCTGCCCAAGCGCTCCCCGCTGTGGCCTGATGTTCCGGCGGTGGCTGAATCACTGCCGGGTTTCGTAATGGGCTGCAACACCGGATTTTTCGCGCCTGCCGGAACCCCGAAAAACATCACTGCGCGGCTGCATTCCGAAGTGATGAAAGCGGTGCAGAATGCGCGTGTTAAAACCGTCCTCACCGCGAATTCCGCTGAATCAGCCGATTACACCCAGGCTGAATTCAAGGCTCATGTCGCAGACGAAATCCGCAGCTGGGGTAAAGTCATCCGTGAATCCGGTTTGACAGTCAACCAGTAAACGCCGGCACACCGTGTTCTCCGCTCCCCAGCGGAAAACACGGTTACACATTTCATACAGGATAGCGCTGCCATGGCGGCACTTAAAGGCAAGGTCGCGCTGGTTACCGGCGCCTCGCGCGGTATCGGTAATGCCATCGCCCTGAGAATGGCAGCCGATGGTGCATCGGTATATCTCGCTGCCGACGGCACAGAATCCGAACTCAAGTCGGCTGCCGATGCCTGCCGCAAGGCCGGGGCTGCTGAAGCGGTGTGGGGATTACATGACCTGTCACAGGCCGACGCCGCCAAGGCCATGATCACTGCAGCACATCAGCGCCTGGGCCGGATCGACATCCTCGTCAACAATGCCGGCATACGCGCGCGCAAGGCTTTCGAGGATTTTACGCAGGAGGACTTTGACCGCCTGGTTGCTGTAAACCTGCGCACACCGTTTTTTGCCAGCCAGGCCGTGGTGCCGATCATGCGCGCCCAGGGTGGGGGAAACATCATCCATATCGCCAGCCAGCTGGGCATCGTGGCTTCACGCTACGGCGCCATCTACAACCTGACCAAGGCCGGATTGATCCAGCTCACGCGTTCCATGGCGCTCGAACTGTCCGCTGACGGCATACGCGTCAATGCAGTATGCCCGGGACCCATCGCGACCGAAGGGTTCATTGCGGGCCGCAATCCCGGTGAACTGGAACAGCGGGCCAGGGACGTGCCGCTGGGACGCTTTGGCACCGTGGAGGAGGTAGCCGGAGCAGTCGCTTTCCTGGTATCAGGTGACGCTTCCTATGTCATTGGCCATGCGCTGGTCATGGATGGCGGTTACATCATTCACTGAGCACGCTCAGCGATGAAGATCGCGGCTGATGAACTCTCCGTTCAGAGGCGCTGAGTAATCGCTGGCGAGATAGACCACCACGTTGGAAAAATCATCGGGCTGGAAGACATTTCCCGCAGCCAGCAGCCGTTTGATGTCTTCATCGGTTTTGCCTACCCGCCACAACGGGGTGTCTGTTGCACCGGGACCGAAACAGTTGATGCGTACCCCACTGTCTTTCAGTTCCAGTGACACCGCGCGGGTAAATCCTATGATGCCCGCTTTAGAGGCCGAGTAGGCCGAGCCCTTGGGTTGCCCGCGGATGCCGGTACCCGAGGCCGTGCTGAGCACCACACCGCGTTTACGCGGCAGCATGCGCCGGATCGCTGCGCGCGAACCGAGATATACGCTTTTCAGGTTGAGCGTGATAACCGCATCCCACAGATCTTCTTCCATCTCGACCAGCGGGCAACGCGGAAACATGCCGGCGATGTTGAGCAGGACATCTAGCGGTCCGAATTCTTTTTCCGTACGATCAAACAGCTCTTCGAAAGCGGCTGCCTTGGTGACGTCACCGGGTACCGCCACAGCGCGTCCGCCGACAGACTTGATCGCATCCACGGTGGCCTGGGCTGCTGCGGAATCAATGTCGGAAACCGCTACTGCAGCACCCGCTTTTGCCATGGCCACGCCGTAGTAGCGGCCAAGTCCGCCGCCACCGCCGGTCATTGCCACGGATTTCCCTTCAAGAAGTTTCATGTCCCCAACCCTCAATTGATTGACAGGTAACTTGTCATGCGTGACAAGAATAGCCGGGACAGTGCCAAAAACATAGCCCGGATTCCAGGCTGACGTCTTTCACGATTTACCGGCACAGAGTCAGTCTGTCGTAAGCCATCCCTCACAGAATCCTGCTATCCGATATCCGGGTCGCAGACCATGCTGGGAACACATACCGCCGAACCACAAAGAACAGGATTAGCGCTGCTTATCCTGGCGCTGGCGGCACTGATGGGGGTGCCGGCCACGGCTCTGGGGGCCTGCGGACCGCATGCCCAAACCAATCCGGCGCAGATTCACATCGAATCAGATGCAGTATTGCTGGTTACCCATGCCTCTACACGCTACGACGCGCGGATGGCAACCAAGCGCGGCGTCGACAACGCCGTACAGTTTGCAAAAAACCGGAATGTTCCGGTCATATACCTTGAGGACAATGCGCCGCCCGAGCAGTACCTCACGGATGACTGCAATCCGAGTCACTGGGTATATTCCAAAGATGGTGAATTGCCGATCAATCTCCGTGTCTCCCAGATTTATGTCACAGGGGGACACTTGGAGATCTGCCTGAAAAATACGCTGATCGATGTTCTGGAACAGTGGCTCAAGCAGCCGAAGCGCGATTTGACCGTCACCTATTTCATGGATGCCATTTATTCAAACGGCAAGGAAATTCTTGAAAATGATCCCTGGCGACGGGACTTCGACGGTTTCATGAATGTTGTCACCTACGGCCGCCCCGGAAGTGATGAATGGCCGAAGGTCAGCCTGCTGGAAAGCATGGGAATCATCGTCAGGGAAGACCGGCAGCTGGATTACCTCCAACGAACGCTTCCGCATCTGGTCCACAAATTCAGTGCGGACTACCGTATAGAATTGACGCACGGTCGCAAAACCTTCGTCATGCGCAAGGGTCACAATGCCCATGCGCCAGTGCTTCGCTTTGAGTTTCTCGACTCGGCAGTCGAACGCAAACCGCAGGTTAAAGCCCAATCAGTCTTCGACTAGGCTCTTCCCTCAAGCGTTCCGCTATTACAGCCGAACGCTTCATTTTTTCATGCCGGGCTTCCAGTTATAGGCCCTGGCGCAGGCACCACCCATCAGCATCGCACGCTCGCTGTCCGTCAAGCGGTCGGTAATCCGAAACGGTTCGACGGCCTGCTCGTAATTGACGACAGCATGGGCGCGCGTCCAATCCGTCCCCCAAAGGCAACGCTCGAAACCCCAGGCATCAAATACCCGCGCCAGCGGATCCCATATATCGGGGAAGGGGTAGGGTTTTTTCGAAAGCGTACAGGCGCCGCTGACCTTGATCACGATGTTGGGGCGTTTAGCCAGTTCCAGCACCTTGGGCAGATCAGCCCAGGGTTCCGGCGGGGCGGGCGGGGTCTTGGGCTGGAGTATGCCCAGATGGTCCAGGATGAATCGCGTATCCGGATTTTGATCAACCAGTTTCGTACCGACTTCCAGATTGCCCCAGCACAGCATGTTGACGGGCAGATCATGCTTGGCCGCCGCGCGCAGTATGCGAGCGAGACCCGGGTCCGAAGCATCGCGATTGCGACCAGGTTCTTTCGTCGGCATGATGCGCACGCCGACTGCACCGGGAGTCTTCTTCCACTCTGCAACAATGTCCTCGATATTTGCGGCATCCGGATCAACCGGTTTGACGATGCCGAAGCGGCCGGGATAGGCGCGCTGGACTTCCACCGCGTAACTGGCATCGTAGCCGTACATCGAAAAGGATGAAATGAAAATAGCGCCGTCGATGCCCAGCTTATCCAGGGCGGCGACCATTTCGTCACCTGTTGCACTCGGCGGCCAGTTCGGCACGGATCTCCAGGGCCGTTTCGGGGTGTTCGCTTCATAGGCATGAACCTGCGAATCGATGATCATCTCGGGCAACTCCTTCTGCTGGTGTCAACGTAAAAAAACTACATTCTACGAACAACCCGGAGGATTTTCGACCGGAAATTCGGAAAATTGCCATAACTGGAACAGTGCTGCATCCAAACCTAATGGTTTCCCCCGACTTCATCTGCCGCGCTGCCCGTATTCCATGATTGCGTTCGGAGTTGATTAAGATCAAAGCGTGGATTGGCAGCGGCGAACAGAATGGCTTGAGATAGTCAGAAGGGGTGCCAGCAGATGCTGCAGGTGCGATTCCACGGGCGAGGCGGGCAGGGGGTGGTGACAGCGGCGGAGCTGCTGTCGATTGCCGCTTTCGAGCAGGGGCGCCATGCCTTGGCGTTTCCCAGCTTCGGGTCCGAGCGCACTGGCGCGCCGGTGGTGGCCTTCTGCCGCATCGATGACCACGAAATCCGTTCCCGCGAACCCATACTCGCGCCGGACGTGCTGATCATCCAGGATCCCACGCTGCTGCATCAGGTCGATGTATTCCAGGGGCTGCGCGCTGACGGCTACGTATTGATAAACAGCACACGCAGTTTCGACGAACTGGGCGTTGGCGACATCACCAAGCGGTTTCGTCATGAACGGCTGACCAACGTGCCTGCAACCGAGATCGCCATGAAGCACCTCGGGCGCCCGGTGGCCAATGCAGTGCTGCTGGGCGGATTCGCCGCACTGTCGGGGCTGATTACGCTGGATGCGGTGTCGCATGCCATACGCGACAAGTTCAGCAGCAAGGTTGCCGAGGGCAATGTGGCCGCTGCCGCTGATGCCTACGATTACGTCAAGCAGGAATTGCTGGAGCTCGCGCATGCTCAAACAGATTGAAGGCTCGCGCGCGGTCGCCGAGGCCGTATCCTTCTGTCGCCCCGAGGTGATCTGCGCTTATCCGATCTCGCCGCAGACCCATATCGTCGAAGGCCTGGGTGAGTTGGTGAAAAGCGGGCAGCTCAGCCCCTGCGAATTCATCAATGTCGAAAGCGAGTTCGCCGCGATGAGCGTAGCGATCGGTGCCTCGGCGGCGGGCGCGCGCAGCTATACCGCCACGGCCAGCCAGGGCCTGCTGTTCATGGCCGAGGCCATTTACAACGCCTCGGGCCTCGGGCTGCCGATCGTGATGACGGTCGCCAACCGCGCCATCGGCGCACCGATCAATATCTGGAACGACCATAGCGATTCGATGAGCCAGCGCGACTGCGGCTGGATACAGCTGTTCGCGGAGAACAACCAGGAGGCGCTGGACCTGCATATCCAGGCCTTCAAGCTGGGAGAAGAGCTGTCGATGCCGGTGATGGTGTGCATGGACGGCTTCATTCTGACCCATGCCTACGAACGCGTCGACATGCCCACACAGGAACAGGTGGATGCCTTTCTGCCACCGTACGAACCCCGTCAGGTGCTGGATCCTGCCGAGCCTGTGTCGATCGGTGCCATGGTCGGGCCGGAGGCCTTCATGGAGGTTCGTTATCTGGCACACGCCAAGCAGACCCTGGCGCTCGAGCGCATCCCGCAGATTGCGGGCGAATTCGCGCAGCGCTTCGGTCGCGAGTCCGGAGGACTGGTGCGCGCGTATCGCTGCGAGGATGCCGAGACCATCGTGGTCGCACTGGGCTCGGTCATCGGCACCTTGAAAGATACTGTCGATGAGCTGCGCAACGATGGCGTGAACATCGGCGTGCTCAGCATTCGCTCATTTCGGCCCTTCCCGCTGGCGGCCGTGCGCAACGTGCTGCAGGGGGCAAAACGCGTAGTGGTGCTGGAAAAGAGTTTCTCGGTTGGACTCGGCGGCGTGGTGTCGTCCAACGTGCGCGTGGCATTGTCTGGCCTGCAGCTGCATGGCTACACCGTCATTGCCGGACTGGGCGGGAGGGCCATAACCAAGGCGTCGCTGGCCACCACGCTGCGTGAAGCCGTCGCCGACAAACTGAAACCGCTCACATTCATGGATCTCGACTGGCGCATCGTCAACCGGCAGCTTGAGCGTGAAGCCGCGACGCGGCGCAGTGGGCCAATTGCCGAAAATCTGCTACGCGATGTCGGTACCGTGGCTTCCAAGGTGCATTGAGATGAATGCCCCCATCAAGTTCTACCAGACCGGCACCTTCACCGTCGGCAACCGGCTGCTGTCAGTGGAGCAACGCAGCGTTCAGTCCTCCCTGGAGCGCAATAATTCACTGAATTCAGGTCACCGCGCCTGCCAGGGCTGCGGCGAGGCGCTGGGTGCACGTTATGCCGTCGATGCGGCCATGCGCGTTACCCAGGGGCAACTGATTGCCGCCAATGCCACGGGCTGTCTCGAAGTGTTCTCCACGCCTTATCCCGAAACTTCGTGGCAACTGCCGTGGATCCATTCGCTGTTCGGCAATGCTGCGGCCGTAGGCACCGGGATTGCAGCAGCGATGAAGGTCAAGGGCCGCGGCAATGTGCGGGTGATTGCACAGGGCGGCGATGGCGGGACCACGGATATCGGTTTCGGCTGCCTCTCGGGCATGTTCGAGCGCAACGACGACGTGCTCTACATCTGCTACGACAACGAGGCCTACATGAACACCGGGGTGCAGCGCAGTTCGGCGACGCCGCCGGCTGCGCGCACGGCCACAACCATGGCCGTGGGCACGGAACCCGGGGCGCTGTTCGGACAGGGCAAGAGCGTGCCGCTGATCGCGATGGCCCACGAGATCCCTTATGTCGCCACGGCGACCGTGGCCGACCTGCGTGACCTTGAAGCCAAGGTCGAGCGAGCCATGGGCATGCGCGGCGCGCGTTATCTGCACATCCTCGTTCCTTGCCCGCTGGGCTGGGGAGCGGCCAGCAACGACACCATACGGCTGGCGCGTCTGGCGCGCGAGACTGGGCTCTTCCCGGTGTTCGAGGCCGAACGTGGCGAAGTGACTGCAGTGACCAAGATACGCCATCGCATTCCGGTCGAGGAATATCTGCGGCCGCAGAAACGTTTCAGTCACCTGTTCGGACCCCATGAGCAAATGCACATGCTGGAGCGCATCCAGGCCCAGGCTGACCGCAACATCAGGCGCTTCGGCCTGCTGGATGCGGAGGGTACGCGATGACCATGCAAAAGCCTTTCGCCATCACCCTTGACCCGGGCTCCTCTCTCGCCAACAAGACCGGCACCTGGCGCACCGAGCGCCCGGTATACGTGGACCGTCTGCCGCCGTGCAATGCCCAGTGCCCGGCAGGTGAGGACATCCAGGGCTGGCTGTTTCATGCCGAAAGCGGCGATTACGAAGCGGCGTGGCGCCACCTGACTCGCGACAACCCGTTTCCCGCGATCATGGGACGGGTCTGTTATCACACCTGCGAAGGCGCATGTAATCGCGGCAAGATCGATGCCGCTGTGGGCATCAATTCTGTGGAGCGCTTTCTGGGTGACGAGGCGCTCCGTCGCGGCTGGCAGTTTGCCGCACCCGCGGCCGAATCCGGCCGGCATGTGCTGGTGATCGGCGCAGGCCCTTCGGGCATGTCCGCCGCCTATCAACTGCGCCGGCTGGGCCACCGGGTTACCGTAAAGGAAGCCGGGCCGCTGCTGGGCGGGATGATGCGTTTCGGCATCCCCAAATACCGCTTGCCGCGCGATGTGCTCGACGCCGAGATGCAGCGCGTGGCGGCGATGGGTGTCAAGGTGGAACTGAACACACGGGTGGCGAATCTCACCGCAGAGATGCGCGATGGCAACTTCGATGCAACCTTCCTTGCCGTGGGCGCGCATATTGCCAAGCGCGCGTTCATACCTGCCGTGGATTCGTCACGCATTCTCGATGCGGTGTCGGTGCTGCGCTCCATGGAAGGCGAGGAGCAGCCGATGCTGGGGCGCCGGGTCGTGGTGTACGGCGGCGGCAATACCGCAATCGACATGGCGCGCACCGCCAAGCGCCTGGGCGCCACGGAGGCCATCATTGTCTACCGCCGCACCCGCGAGCGTATGCCCGCGCACGACTTCGAAGTCGAAGAAGCCCTGCAGGAAGGTGTAATGGTGAAATGGCTTTCGACTATTCGCCAGGCCGGAGCAGAAGGCGCGCTGACCATCGAGAAAATGGCGCTCGACGCCAAAGGCAATCCGCAGCCTACGGGTGAATTCGAGACGCTCGCGGCGGATTCTCTGGTGTTGGCGCTGGGACAGGATGTGGATCTTTCATTGCTGGAGGGCGTGCCAGGGCTGGAAATCAAGGACGGGGTGGTACAGGTCGATCCGGCGACCATGATGACCGGACATGCCGGATTGTTTGCCGGCGGCGACATGGTTCCGGCGGAGCGCAATGTCACGGTAGCCGTGGGGCATGGCAAGAAGGCGGCGCGGCATATCGATGCGTGGCTGCGTGGAACGCAATCCGCAGCCGCACCGAAGAAGCATGCTCCTGCGACGTTCGAGCGGCTGAACCCGTGGTATTACAGCGATGCGCCGAAGACCGTGCAGCCGCAACTGGAGATTGCGCGTCGCACCAGCAGTTTTGACGAAGTGCAGGGCGGGCTCACCGAAGACAACGCCTTGTTCGAGGCGCGGCGCTGCCTGAGTTGCGGCAACTGTTTAGAATGCGACAACTGCTACGGCGTATGCCCGGACAACGCAGTCATCAAGCTCGGCCCCGGCAAGCGCTTCCAATTCAATTACGACTACTGCAAGGGCTGCGGTGTTTGCGCCGCTGAATGCCCATGTGGTGCCATCGAGATGGTGCCGGAGACGGTCTAGCCCATTACGTCACGGGAGCTTCGATATTACTGCTCCCCAATCTCTCGGTTTTGCGATCCTGGAACAAAAAGCCCCGCCGCGGTGGCAGGGCCAAGTGCAAGAAACGCTACGAGAATTTTGGCTCCCCGACCTGAGCTCGAACCAGGGACCTGCGGATTAACAGTACAGGTCACAGCGTCCTTTATGGCGTGAAAGTCGAAGAATCCTAACTGATTTATTGATTGGGTTCTCGGAGTGTCCTCGCCACCGACCCTATGCCGACCCTGTAGGGTAGCCGTGGGGCATTCCTAATTAGTTTTCTCATCTGGCTCAACGTAGTAGCGCCCGGTTTTGCCGAGCGAAATCCGAACGGTGCCTCAGTCCGCAGT
>JAYQOT010000041.1:0-21527 GCA_038144955.1 Burkholderiales bacterium
GCATTCTATAAAGGCACGATTGATTTGGCCTTCATGAATCCGTACCACGCCGTCATGGCGCGCAAGGCACAGGGTTATATACCGCTGGTGCGCGATGAGGATCAGTTGATCGGGATTCTGCTGGTCAGAAATGAAGGACCGAAGAAGATCGAGGAGCTCAACGGCAAGGTTCTCGGTTTTCCCGCGCCCAATTCTTTCGGGGCGTCGTTGTACATGCGCGCATTGCTGAAAGAACAGCATGGACTCAAGTTTGAGTCGCGCTGGCTGAATACGCATTCAAACGTATATCGCCATGTCATTGCGGGGGAAGTTCTTGCCGGCGGAAGCGTCCAGCGGGCGCTGGATACCGAGCCCAAGGCCTTGCGCAGTCAGCTGCGGGTGCTGTTCGAGACGCCCGTAGCTGCCCCGCATCCACTCTCAGCGCACCCGCGAGTCACGGCGTCTGATCGTGCCAAATTACAAGACGCCTTGCTCAAATACCGCACGATGAATGACAAGAGACCGTTGCTGAAGACGGTGCGAATGAACAACATCGTCAAAGCCGATTACGCAAGAGATTACCAGCCACTGGAGAAGCTGCGCCTCGAGAAGTACATCGGGGGTAAAGAGTAGCAGCGATGGCGTTATTTGCCGGAAGATCGCTGCGCTGGCAGTTGCCCGTCCTGATCGGCTCGGTGATGGTCGTTCTGGCCTGCATCTTCGGCTTGATTGTCACCGAAAAACAATCAAGTCAAGCCCGTCAGGATTTCGAGCAGCAGATGCTTGCCGTTGCCGGGGGACTGGCCTCGGGCAGTGCGGACCCGATTGTTCGCGAGGATTTTGCCGGACTGGAGGCCCTCGCGCTGCGGTTCTCAGCTTATCCCGGGCTGGAAAGCATTGATATCGTCAACCGGGAAGGCAAACCACTGACTTCGGTTGCGATTGGTGCCTCGGGAAATCCCGAAGCGGTGTACGGGTCAAAACGGCATGTGGTTCCGGTGCAACCGACACCGCAAATTGAGTACTCACATGAGTCGCACCTAGATTTCATTCAAATTTTTACCTCGACCGAAGGTTCCGGCCTGGTGTGGTTTCCGATCAAGGTAGGCGAACTCATCGGCTGGGTAAGACTCAGCTTTTTTGAAGTAGAGATTAATCGCGCGATTCTCCGCAGCCTCAGAAACACGATGCTGCTTAACATGGCCGGCGGCATGGTCGCTGCCTTTCTGCTGCTGTTGTTTCTTGGCAAGACGGTACGGAATCTGGAGGCCTCCGCGGAATTCGCCCTCCGCCTCTCGCGCATGAACGGTGATCAATTGCCGGTCAGTTCCGGCCCGCTGGAGATCACCTCGCTGGACAAGGCGTTGAATTCCGCCTCCAGCAGGTTGCATCAGCAGCGCCAGGAATTGCTCGCCCGGCAGGAAGAATTGCGGGTGCTCACGGAGGAGCTCAAAACGGCAGTAGCCCGGGCCGAGACAGCCAACGATGCCAAGAGCAGGTTCCTGGCCACCATGAGCCATGAAATCCGTACGCCCATAAACGGGGTCGTCGGCATGATGTCCCTGCTCAGGGGCACGCAACTCGACGAACAGCAGCAAATCTACTCCGATGTCGCCATCACCAGTGCGCAATCATTGCTCCACATCATCGACGACATACTTGATTTCTCCAAGATCGAAGCCGGAAAGATGGAAATTGAGGAAATAGATTTTGATCTTCATGCATTCCTCGGCAATCTGCAAAACCTTTATGAATTCCGCGCTGCAAGCAAGGACCTCTCCTTCAATTATTTCTGCGCCCCCGATGTGCCGCAGTGGATCAAGGGCGACATAACCCGTTTGCGGCAGATTCTGGACAATTTCCTGGGCAATGCAATCAAATTTACACGTTCGGGGCACATCAGCTTGATCGTCGAAGGGCTTCTGAAAAATGAGGAAAAATCGTTAATCAGATTCAGAGTTGAAGACACAGGCGAAGGCATATCGGATGCGGATCAACAAAAGCTGTTCAAGTCATTTTCACAGGCCGATGCCTCGACAACCCGGAAATTTGGGGGCACCGGATTGGGGTTGGCCATTACCAAGGAGCTGGTTGAACTGATGCGCGGCAAGGTAGGCTTCCTCAGCGAAGAGGGGAAGGGGTCTTTTTTCTGGGTTGAAATCCCCTTCGAGCAGGGCTCTGCTTTAGCGGGAACATCGCAAAATATTGATCCCGCTGGTGTGCCTCCGCCTGCATGCGACATCCTTTTGGTTGAAGACAACAAGACCAACCAGGCTGTCGCGCTGGGGATGTTGGATAAGCTCGGCTATAAAAATATCGAGGTGGCGGAAAACGGTCAGCAGGCGATTGACGCTGTTAACAAAAAAACTTTTGATGTCATTCTGATGGATTGTCAGATGCCGGTGCTGGACGGCTATCAGGCCACCCGGGATCTGCGCGCTTCCGGATGCAACACCCCTGTTATCGCTATGACCGCCAATGCGATGCAGGGCGATCGCGAGAAGTGCCTTGCGGCGGGTA
The DNA here is from genome assembly GCA_038144955.1 of Burkholderiales bacterium. Classification (GTDB taxonomy): domain Bacteria; phylum Pseudomonadota; class Gammaproteobacteria; order Burkholderiales; family SG8-41. Next base: position 2,500 of record JAYQOT010000041.1, read on the forward strand.
TGGACGACTACATTGCCAAGCCGATTTTCATCGAGACATTGCGCGAGACAATGGCGAAATGGCTGTTGTCCGGTAAGGCGGTGAAGGCTGATGTCGAGCCGTTCGGCACTATTGTGTCATCTGTTGCCCCGGTAAAACCTAAGGTGTTTGATCGAGAAGAGGCGTTGGCCCGTTTCGGCAACGATGAAGCGCTGCTGAACGAACTTCTGGATCTGGCAGCCGATGACTTTCCGCAGGTGATGGGCAAGCTGAACCGGGCCATTGAGGTCAATGATGTCGAAAACATCATTCGCAGCGTGCATTCGATCAAGGGCGCTGCAGCCAATATCGGGGCGAATGAACTGTGGGATCTGGCAGGGACCGCCGAGAAGGAACTCAGGGGCGGGCGGATCGATCAAGCCGACCATTACCGCAAGCAGCTCCAGGCAGCGCTCGACCGTCTGGTAGAAGCGATCGGCAGGAATGCGTCGAACACCAGCACCAAAGTGACCACGCAGTCCATCTAATTGTTGCGGCGGCAGGTCGTTGCAGCGGCTCATGGCCGGGCATCGTGACAGAATCCTGATAACTGCCTATCAATACAATATATCGGGAAACAGCATGCTGTTGATGATCGATAATTGGAATGGCTCTCTGGCGGCAACCAAAACCCCCTGCATTTCATAGAGGACAATAGTCCGAAAAATTGCCGAACCTGTCCGTTCCAATCCGGACAAAATGCGGTTATCGTTGCGGGCATTAATTCGTGGATATCCACATCTCTGGGATATGAGCATGCGTCGGCATTCGTTTGTTTCGTCAGCGGTCTTTGGCTTGTTGGTTATTCTTGCGTGTTCCGTGTCGGTCGTATCGTCAGCATCGGCGGAAAAGCGTTTCGATGTAGAAATTCCCTCTGCTACCGGTGGTGGTACGATCCCGGGCGTTATGTATGTTCCAGATGGTGCAGGACCGTTTCCGGCCGTCCTAGTTTTGGCTCCTGGCGGGCGGTGTTCCAGAAGAAGCGGATAAGCAATATGCAAGGAGACTGGCGCAAAACGGTTTCGTTGGACTGGCCCTGAGTTATCAAATAAATGTGGGATCTCACCGCTGGTCAGCTAAGACCACATCCGAATTGGCAGGTGCCGTCAAATGGCTGCGTCAACGACCAGAGGTTGGTAACAGGAGCATCGGCACGGTTGGATTCTCTGCCGGATCCATGGGGATTTCGCTGAGTGCCCGCCTTCCGATCATTAAGGCTGTCGTGGTCTACTACGGCGGCTACAATCTTCGGAAATATGCTAAAGGTGGCAAGGGTGTTGGCGATGAGTTGCCGGACAACATCAAAATCCCGAGTGATTTTGCGGCAGAGGTTCAGCAAGCTGCCGTGCTTTTACTGCACGGTGAGAAAGACGATGAGATCAACGTGCAAGATGCTCGTGAAATGCATCAGTCCCTTAAGGCTGCTGGTAAAGTGTCCGAATTGGTGACGTACCCGGATGCCTATCACCGGTTTGATCGCGGCAACGTTGCCGGCATGAGTGGTGAAATTGGAGCCACGGGCTTTACGTATCGCGCAAATTTTGAAGTGGCAGAAGATGCGTTTAAGCGGACTCTTGCGTGGTTAAATAAGCATTTGGCTGCCTCCGCTGTAGCAGGCGCTGCCGCCGGTTCCGCCGCGGGCGCTAAGGGTGCATCCGACGAGCCGGTCGGCCCGACGGGTCGCACGCCTAGTCAAATAATTGCGGCCACTGACAAGGACGGGGACGGCAGAATTTCGAAAGCCGAATTCAAAGGCCCACCGGCGGGCTTCGCGAAAATCGATGCCGACGGCGACGGATTCCTTACCAAGCAGGAAATGATCAACGCTTGGAAGTAAGCAGATGGCCCGGTCAATGCACAGCACCATTGGTAGAAGGTGCAACAGGATTGTGCTACGCCGCCGTCGTGTGAGTATTCGCGGTTCCATTACACGAATAGACAAGGCCATGACGTTCAAGATTTCGTCTGGACTTTGAATTGTGTGCCGATTCTGGGTGCCAGCGGCAGGGAGCACTACGCGTAGCGCATGTGCGGGCGCGTAATAGGGTCTAAGTAAACCTTCCTAGTAAAATCCGTGGTTCGATAAAATCGCTATTTATGATCAGAAGCGGGTAGTTATGCTGGTATCGAATTAAGCCCCACAATACACAAATGCTTATATATCAATAAGTTAGCCCATATTATGCTGCTGATGATCGACAACTACGATTCATTCACCTACAACCTCGTGCAGTATCTGGGCGAGCTGGGTGAAGACGTCGCGGTGCATCGCAATGATGAAATCACCCTGGACGAAATCGAGAAACTCAAGCCGGCGCGCATCGTGGTCTCCCCGGGTCCCTGCACGCCAAACGAAGCGGGCGTATCGGTGCCGCTGATCGGAAAATTCGCCGGCAGGATTCCCATCCTCGGCGTCTGCCTTGGCCATCAGAGCATCGGCCAGGCTTTCGGCGGCAGGATTGTCCATGCCAAGCAGCTGATGCATGGTAAGACATCGCTGATTCAGCACGAGAACAAAGGCGTGTTCCGCGGCCTGCCGCAGCCGTTTCCCGCGACCCGTTACCACTCGCTGGTCATCGAGCGCGAGAGTCTGCCGGATTGCCTGGCGGTGACGGCCTGGACCGACGACGGCGAGATCATGGGCGTGCGCCACAAGACGCTGGCGGTGGAGGGCGTGCAGTTCCATCCCGAATCGGTGCTGACCGAGCATGGACATCAGCTGCTGAAAAACTTTCTCGAGGAAAAACGGCAATGAAACCGCAGGAAGCGCTTGCGCGCATCATCGAACACCGGGAAATCTTCCACGAGGAAATGCTGTCATTGATGCGGCAGATCATGAGCGGTGAAGTGTCACCGGTACTGATTGCAGCGATCATCTCGGCGCTGCGCGTGAAGAAGGAAACCATCGGTGAAATCGCCGCCGCGGCCACGGTGATGCGCGAATTCGCAACGCGAGTGCCTGCGCCTGATACCGCCGACCTGATCGATACCTGCGGCACCGGTGGTGACTCTGCCCATACTTTCAACGTCTCCACGGCAGCCATGTTCGTCGCTGCTGCTGCCGGCGCGAAGATTGCCAAGCACGGCGGTCGTTCGGTTTCCAGCAAGTCAGGCAGCGCGGACGTGCTGGAAGCGCTCGGCGTCAACATCAACCTCAAGCCCGAACAGGTCGCGCAGTCGATCGCTGAAACCGGCATCGGCTTCATGTTTGCGCCCAATCACCACAGCGCGATGAAGCACGCCGCGCCGGTACGTCGCGAACTCGGCGTGAAGACCCTGTTCAATATCCTGGGGCCGTTGACCAACCCGGCCGGTGCCAAGCAGCAGGTGATGGGTGTGTTTCATCCCGACCTGGTCGGCATCCAGGCGCGGGTACTGCAAAGGCTGGGCAGCCGCCGGGTGATGATCGTGCACGGACTCGAAGGGCTGGATGAACTGTCGATCAGCGGCCCCACCGCGGTCGGCGAACTCAAGGACGGCGCGGTACGCGAATACATGGTGTCACCAGCCGACGTCGGATTGAAGGCGCAGAACAATGATGCCATCCGCGTCGAAGGCATCGACCAGTCGAAGGCGATGCTGCTGGGGGCCCTGGAAGACAAGCCGGGCGCGCCGCGTGACATCGTCGCGCTGAATGCCGGCGCCAGCTTGTATGTGGCGGGGCAGGCAGCCACGCTGGCCGAAGGTGTCAAAAAGGCGCTCGCGGTGATGGCGAGCGGTGCGGCGCGAAAGAAGCTCGATCAATTCGTGGCATACACGCAAAAGCATGGCGGCTGACATCCTCCAACGCATCCTGGCGGTGAAGGCTCAGGAAATCAGCGCGGCGCAGTCGCGCCTGTCATTGGCGGAGGTGCAGACGGCCGCGCGAGCCGCGGCGCCGGCGCGGGATTTTGCCGGCGCGCTGCGCAGCCGCATCAGGGCCGGCAAGCCGGCGGTAATCGCCGAGGTAAAAAAAGCCAGCCCGAGCAAAGGCGTATTGCGCGCCCAATTCGACCCGGCGGCGATTGCCGCGACCTACGAGCGCCACGGGGCGGCATGCCTCTCGGTGCTGACCGACAGCCAGTTTTTTCAGGGTCGCCTCGAGGACCTTATGATTGCCCGGGATGCGTGCAACCTGCCGGTGCTGCGCAAGGATTTCATGGTCGATCCGTACCAGGTTTATGAAGCCCGCGCTGCCGGGGCGGACTGCATACTGCTAATTGTGGCTGCGCTGGAACCGGCGCGCATGCAGGAGCTCGAGCGTGTTGCCCACACTCTGGGGATGGCGGTGCTGGTCGAAGTTCATGACGGAGCGGAACTCGAGGCAGCGCTGCAACTCAAAACCCCATTGCTTGGCATCAACAATCGTAACCTGCGCACCTTCGAAACCACCCTGGATACAACGCTCGGCTTGCTGGCAAAAGTGCCGGGCGACCGTCTGGTGATCACCGAGAGCGGCATCCTCGGTCCGCAGGACGTGGAGAAAATGCGCAAGCGCGATGTGCACGGCTTTCTGGTCGGCGAGGCATTCATGCGCGCCGCAGATCCCGGCGTAGAACTGGAACGACTGTTCGGCAAGGCGGCATGACCATGGTGCGTATCGACGATCTGATCATTAGTTTCGACAAGGGCCTGCGTACCCTGTTTGCGCCCGCGCACAGCGTGCGCAAGATTCCGGGGAATGATCTGCCTGAGGCCGAGCTCGATGAGCGGCAGCGTGCGCTTGCGGCGGCGCTGATGCGGGTGAATCACAGCGGGGAAATCTGCGCGCAGGCCCTGTATCAGGGGCAGGCCATGACGGCCCGCGATTCATCGGCACGGGCTGCGCTGGAAGAGGCGGCACGGGAAGAAACCGAACACCTGGCCTGGACCGAACAGCGCATTGCCGAGCTGGGCAGTCGTAAAAGCCTGCTCAATCCGTTGTGGTATGCCGGTTCTTTTGCAATCGGCGCAGCGGCCGGATTGCTGGGTGATCGCTGGAATCTCGGGTTCCTGGCGGAAACCGAGCGCCAGGTGGTGCGTCATCTTGAGGGCCACCTCGACCGCTTGCCGGCCGAGGACCGGAAGAGCCGGGCCATCGTCGAGCAGATGCGCGAGGACGAGGCACGACATGCCACCAGCGCCCTGCGTCACGGCGGCGCAGAACTCCCTGAGCCGGTCAAGACGGCGATGCAGGCCACATCGAAAGTGATGACCGGTACCGCCTATCTGCTGTAACGCCTAGTTGGCGGCAGCCTCGAGGATTTCGAAGTCGTGGGTGATTGCTGCGGTCTTGCCCAGCATGATCGACGCGGAGCAGTACTTTTCGGCGGACAACTGTACGGCGCGCTCGACCTGCGCCGGCTTCAGGCCGCGGCCGGTGACGACGAAATGGAAATGGATTTTGGTGAAGACCTTGGGGTCTTCCTCCGCGCGCTCGGCGTCAATTTCGAGCACGCAGTCGGTGACCGGGGCGCGCGATTTGCGCAGGATGTGCATCACGTCGTAGGCGGTGCAGCCGCCGGTGCCCATCAGCACGACCTCCATCGGCCGCGGGCCGAGGTCGCGGCCACCACCCTCGGGTGCGCCATCGATGACCAGCGCGTGGCCGCTGCCGGACTCGGCAACAAAGCTGACGTTTTCGATCCATTTGATACGCGCTTTCATGGGTACTCCCGGGCTTCGGCCTGAAACAGAAGGCGCAAACGATACCAGAACAGGCCGATCATTTCGTGAAAGAACCACGCGCTTTTGCGCAGCGCGCGGGCATCCGGCAGAAAATCGAGGACTGTCAGCGGGCCCCAGGTTACGTGCCCGGTGGGCGCGGGGATGATCCTGAATCCTGATTGCTCGAAGGCATAACGCGCGCGCGGCATGTGCCAGGCATGGGTTACCAGGATCACATTGGCGATGTCCTGGGCGCCGAGCAGCCGGCGGCTGTAGCGGGCGTTTTGCAGGGTGTTGTCGGAATCACCCTCCTGCCAGCGAACCGTGACCGCAAAGTCTTGTTCCAGCACGCGGCTCATGGCACTGGCCTCGCTGGTTTCTCCCCCGTCGGGTCGTCCGCCGCTGACCAGTACGGGCAGTCCGGTCGAGCGTTGCAGGTGTGCTGTGTAGCGCAGGCGCACCAGCGTTTCCGCCGCGACCGTATCACCGCCGTATTCGGGAGCCTGCAGATATCTGCCGCCACCCAGCACGACGATGGCCTGGGCGTCGCGGGCAATCACTATCTCCGGTGGCGCTTCCCAGAGAGCGATCAACCAGTTCGCCATCAGTGGCATGGACAGCAGGTAAAGCCCGCCCAGACCGCTGGCGAACAGAACGCTGGCGGTGCGCGGACGGGCACGCCGCAACAGCAGTCCTCCGGCGAGGAGCAGGATCAGCAGCCCCGGGGGAAGCAGAAATGCGACCAGGGCGTTGGTCAGTTGCCACGACAACATATTTCTAACTATATGATTTTAAAAGAATTTTATTTGTGGTCCGGATTTGGCGGGGTGATCTTGGAGTTTGACACATCTGCTTGATTTCCCATAAAATTCGCGGTTTCGCTGAATCAAGCAGAACAGCAGGACAGTAACGTCATGAAGACTTATTCCGCCAAGCCGCACGAAGTCAAACAAGATTGGTATGTGGTCGACGCCTCCGGCAAAGTGCTGGGCAGGCTCGCCGCCGAAATCGCACGCCGACTGCGCGGCAAGCACAAGCCGGAATTCACCCGGCACATCGACACCGGCGATTTTATCGTCGTCGTCAATGCCGACAAGCTGCGCGTCACCGGCAACAAGGCGCAGGACAAACTCTACCATCGCCATACCACTTTCCCGGGCGGGCTCTACACGACCTCGTTCGAGAAAATGCAGGCCAAGCATCCCACCCGCGCGCTGGAAAAAGCGGTCAAGGGCATGCTGCCCAAGGGCCCGCTGGGTTACGCGATGCTGAAAAAACTGAAGGCTTACGCCGGCACGGACCATCCGCATGCCGCGCAGCAGCCCAAGCCCCTCGAAATCTAGGACACAGACCATGGCAGTTCAAAAGAATTACGGTACCGGCCGGCGCAAGAGCGCGGTTGCCCGCGTTTACCTGCAACCCGGCAAAGGCAACATCGTCGTCAACGGCAAACCGGTGGACGAGTTTTTCTCCCGGGAGACCGGCCGCATGGTCGTGCGCCAGCCCCTGGTTCTGGTGGAAAAGCTGCAGGATTTCGACATCAACATCAACGTTGACGGCGGCGGCGAGTCCGGTCAGGCCGGCGCGGCCAGGCACGGCATCACCCGCGCGCTGATCGATTACGACGTGGCGCTCAAGCCTGCGTTGCGCAAGGCCGGTCTGGTCACGCGCGATGCGCGAGAAGTTGAACGCAAGAAAGTCGGCTTGCGCAAGGCGCGGCGTCGCAAGCAGTTCTCCAAGCGTTAACGCAGTATTTTTGGCAGAACAGTGGTTCGGACAAGCCGCCCAAGGGCGGCTTTGTCGTCTCTGGTGAAGTGAAGTTGTCGCTGCCGGCAGACAGCCGGCAGGGGCAGGAAGGCGGAGTGAGATGACTGCAAAGAAAACCATCAAGGCCGGCATCGTCGGTGGGACCGGATACACCGGGGTCGAACTGCTGCGCCTGCTCGCGCAGCATCCCCATTGCGAATTGCGGGCGATTACTTCCCGCAAGGAAGCGGGCATGCCGGTGGCAGACATGTTTCCGAACCTGCGCGGCCACGTCGACCTGAGTTTCAGCGAGCCCGCCGCGGCAGGGCTGGAGCAGTGCGACGTGGTGTTTTTCGCGACACCCAATGGTGTGGCGATGCAGGAAGCACGCGCGCTGGTCGATGCCGGGGTGCGCATCATCGACCTTGCAGCTGATTTCCGCATCAGGGACGTCGCGCTTTGGGAAAAATGGTACAAGATGAAGCACGCCTGCCCGGAGCTGGTCGCCGAGGCTGTCTATGCGCTGCCCGAAATCAACCGCGAGCAGATTGGCAAGGCGCGGGTCATTGCCAATCCGGGCTGCTATCCGACCGCGGTGCAGCTCGGATTCCTGCCCTTGATCGAGGCAGGCATCGTCGACCTCGATCATCTGATCGCCGATGCGAAGTCGGGCGTATCGGGTGCGGGTCGCAAGGCGGAAACCCATATTCTGCACGCCGAGGCCGCGGACAATTTCAAGGCCTACGGTGTCACGGGCCATCGCCATCATCCCGAAATTGCGCAAGGACTCACGCGCGCTGCCGGACGTGCGGTTGGACTGGTTTTCGTGCCGCATCTGACTCCGATGATCCGCGGTATCCATGCCACGCTGTATGCACGGCTCACCGGTGATGTCGACCTGCAGGCTCTTTATGAAAAACGCTATGCAGGAGAAACATTTGTCGATGTGATGGCGGCCGGCAGTCATCCCGACACGCGCTCGGTGCGCGGCGCCAATCACTGTCGGATCGCGGTGCATCGCCCGCAGGGCGGCGACATCGCCGTCGTGCTGTCGGTCATCGACAATCTGGTCAAGGGTGCCGCGGGCCAGGCCGTGCAGAACATGAACATCATGTTCGGTTTTGCCGAGGATGCGGGCCTGAAACAGATCGCACTGCTGCCGTGAGCGAATGAAACGGGCGCTGAAAACGCTGGTCCGCCGTTTCGGCATCGACGCGCCGCATTTGGCAGTACGGCCGCACGTGCCGTGGTACTGGCGCTGGGCGGGTGTACTTACCCTGCTGGCAGTGGTGGTGGGCGTCAGCTGGCTGACCTATGACTTCGGTCTCGAGTATGCGGGATTCCGCCAGAGCGAGGCGACGCGACTGCGGGCGCAACTGGACGAAACCGTCAAGCAGCAGAAGACTGAACTGGCCGAACTCAACGCCCGTACAGTGGCGGCGGAACGCCAGTTGCAGATCGAGCGCGCAACATTCGGCGATCTGGCAAAGCAGGTGAAAGCGCTGTCCCAGGAAAACGCAGCGTTGAAGGAAGACCTGGCTTTTTTCCAGTCGCTGACGGCGACCGGCAAGGAGGGTGCCATCAGCGTGAACCGTTTCCGCCTGATTCCGGACGCGGTGCCGGGTGAATATCGCTACCAGTTGCTGCTGGTGCAGGCCGGGGCGCGGGCGAAGGAATTCAACGGTCGTTTGCAGTTTGTGTTGAATCTGCAGCAGGATGGCCGTAAAGTGGCATTGGTGCTGCCCTCGGACCCCGGCCGGGAGGAAGCAAAGCAATACCGGGTCAACTTCAAGTTGTTTCAGCGGGTCGAGGGCATGTTCAAGATTGCCCCTGATGCCGCAGTCAAGGGGCTGCAGGTTCGCGTATTCGAAGGCAATTCCGATACGCCGAAACTGACACACAACATCACGATTTCTTAGCAGGAGAACGCAATATGTTTGGCAACAAAACCAACAAGCCGCAAAACCGTATTGATTGCCTGATCGGCGCAGGTACGGTCATCGAGGGCGATCTGACTTTTGACGGCGGCCTTCGGGTCGATGGCCGCGTGCACGGCAACGTCAGCTCGGCCGAGGGCAAACCCGGCACCCTGGTATTGTCCGAGGCGGCGCGGATCGAAGGCGAAATCCGCGTTTCCCATGTGGTCATTAACGGCGCGGTGGTGGGCCCGGTGTATGCCGCTGACTACGTTGAACTGCAAAGCAAGGCCAATGTCACAGGGGATGTGTATTATCGGACTCTGGAGATGCACCTCGGTGCCATTGTCCAGGGAAGGCTGGTCTATCAGGACGACGCCAAGGCCGAGAAGGTCGTCAAGTTCAAACCCGCTTCGGCTGAATGACAGAGTGCCGGCCGGGATCATCACCGAATTGATTTGAGGAGCATGCAATGAATGCAGTAACCGAAGCCGCCGTAACGGAAACAATGCCGGATCCGCTGGTCTTTACCGAAAATGCGGCAGCCAAGGTTCGCCAGCTGATCGAGGAAGAAGGCAACTCTGAACTCAAGCTGCGGGTATTTGTCACCGGTGGTGGCTGCTCGGGTTTCCAGTATGGCTTTACCTTCGACGAGGCGGTCAACGAAGACGACATGTCGATGCAAAAGGGTGGCGTCACGCTGCTGATCGACCCGATGAGCCTGCAGTACCTGACCGGTGCCGAGATCGATTATCAGGAGAATGCCGAAGGCGCGCAGTTCGTGATCAAGAACCCCAACGCGTCTTCAACCTGCGGCTGCGGTTCTTCCTTCTCCGCCTGACGGTTTGTTCGTTTACTCTGAAACGGGGGCTGTGGCCCCCGTTTTCATTTTGTGCATGTCTTTTCAGGCGGGATAAATCGCACCGAGCACGCGGGGGCCGCTTGCTCCGGTGACCCGCGGCAGGTTGCCCGGCTGGCGCGACAGGGCCCGTGCCGCCAACCAGGCGAATGCGGCTGCTTCCACGACCTCAGCGGTAATTCCCAGTTCATCAGTGAGCATGAACTGCCGTTGGGGTGACAACGCGGACATCCTCGACCGCAGAAAGTCGTTGCGGGCTCCGCCGCCGCAGAGAAACACTTCCGATGTGTCCGCACAGTGCACGTCAAGCGCACGGGCCATGGAGGTGGCGGTCAGTTCGCACAGCGTCGCCTGCACATCGGCGGGCGCGGCTTGATCCGGCAGAGCATCGCGTAGCCAATTCAGGTTGAACGCTTCGCGCCCCGTACTCTTCGGCGGCGGCCGTTCGAAGAATTCATGTGCCAGCAGACGTTCGAGCAGTTCGGGCAGCAGCTTTCCCTCCGCCGCCCATGTTCCTCCGGCGTCGTAGTCGCGGCCCAGGGTTTCCCTGATCCAGCCATCCAGCAGCGCATTGCCAGGACCGCAGTCAAAACCAGAGGTTTCACCACCGGCCAGCAAACAGGTGATATTGGCCATGCCGCCAATGTTGATGACCGCACGTGACCGCTGGGGGTGCGCAAAAGCCGCCTGATGAAAAGCCGGCACCAGCGGGGCTCCTTCTCCGCCTGCGGCGATGTCACGGTTGCGGAAATCGCAGACGACGGTAATGCCTGTCAGCTCGGCCAGCAGTGATCCATTGAGCAATTGCAGTGAATAGCCCGCGTCGGGACGGTGGCGCACGGTCTGGCCGTGGCATCCGGCGGCGGTGATTTCAGCGGGCTTCTTGCCGGTTTTCGCCAGCAGCGCTCGGATCGCCGCGGCATAGCCCGTGGCCAGAGCATTGGCAGCCTGTGCAGCCCGGTGCAGTTCACCAGCACTGGGTTCGTTCAATGCCAGCAGGGTTTCACGCAAGGCCGGTGAAAACGGATGGTGTACGTGACCGAGCACCGGTCCCGCATCAGCCGAGGTGAGCACGGCATCAATGCCGTCCATGCTGGTTCCGGACATCAACCCGAGGTAGAGGCCGGACATCGGGGATGGAGTTATTGCATGCCAGTGGCGCGGAACTCGCGCAACAGCGCCAGTTGCTCGGCCATGGGTTTGGCCATTTCATCGAACGCCGCGCGGTATTGGGGCGCCAGAGGCGGCGCCGGCGGCATGGCGACGCGCAGCGGATTCTGGTGAATGTTGTTGGTGCGGAATTCGTAGTGCAGGTGCGGCCCGGTAGCCATTCCGGTGCTGCCGACGTAGCCGATTACATCTCCCTGCGATACGCGCTTGCCCCGATGCATGCCTGGGGCAAACCGCGACAGGTGACCGTACCAGGTCGTATATTTTGACTGGTGGCGGACCACAACCAGGTTGCCGTAGCCACCCTGCACGCCGGCGAAATCGACAATGCCGTTGCCGGTGACCCGCACCCGGGTCCCGGTGGGAGCGGCGTAGTCGACACCCTTGTGTGCGCGCCAGGTTTTCAGCACCGGGTGAAAGCGGGCATTGGTATAACCGGAGCTGATCCGGGAGAACTCCAGGGGTGAACGCAGGAAGACTTTGCGGATGTTTTTGCCGTCGAGCGTGTAGTAGCCGCCCTGGCCTTCGGCATTCTCGAACCACACCGCGTGAAAGGTCTTGTCCTGGTTTACGAATTCCGCCGACAGCAGGCGGCCGGTCCGGACCGGTTCACCCTGGTGATATTGCATCTCGTAGATCGCGGAGAAACGGTCGCCGCGGCGCAGATCGCGGTGAAAATCGATATCCGTCGAAAACACTTCCGCGATTTGTACTGGGACCGCATCGGACATGTCCGCGGCATCGGTGGCGGCGAACAGCGAGGAGCGGATTTCACCGCCGCCCATCAGGATGCGGGTTTCGACTTCGGCAGGACCTTCCGATATCTTGAGTTCTTCGCCTTCGATATCGATTTTCAGCAGGTCGGTGCCGTTTAGATAGCGCAGCGCCAGCAGCTGCCCGCTGCCGGTGATATGGACGCGGACGGTGCGTCCGGGTATCAGGCGATAGAGCGCACGCGCCTGACGGCTGTTCTGCAGCAGCAGGGACGTGCCTGCCTGATCGACCTGCAGCCGTTGCAGAATGGAAGCGACGGTATCCCCGCGCTCAATGCGCGTTTCCTGCCAATAGGTTTCTTTCTGTGGATCAGTGGCCGGCGTGGCCTGCAGCGTGACCGGCTCTACAACCGTGGTGCGTTCAATCTTGTCGGTTACGGTGTCGGGCGCTATCCCGAAGGCGGCGACGATGCCGAAAAAGGGCAGTATCAGCGCCAGAGACAGCCGGCGCAGGGTGCTGCTGCGAAGCCCGGTGGAAAGCTTTTGCGCTAGAATCGCGAGTGGCGCCGTCAAGTTGCGCTTCCCTTATGATTTACAAGCATTTTTCAGCCACGAGCTTAGCAGAATCCGGCCCTGCGGGAAACCGGAATTTGGCCGCCGAAAGGGTCTGTAGATGAGCGCAGTCGACAACCAGATCGAGATCATCCGCCGCGGATGTGACGAACTGCTGCTGGAAACCGAATTGCGCACCAAGCTTGCAGCGGGGCGCCCTTTGCGCATCAAGGCCGGCTTCGATCCGACCGCGCCGGACCTGCATCTGGGGCACACCGTGCTGATCAACAAGCTGCGCCAGTTCCAGGAACTCGGGCATCACGTGCTGTTCCTGATCGGGGATTTCACCGGCATGATCGGGGATCCGACCGGCAAGAACGCGACGCGTCCGCCGCTGACCCGCGACGAGGTCGCGCGCAACGCCCAGACTTATACCGAGCAGGTATTCAGGATACTCGACCGTTCGCGCACCGAGGTGGTGTTCAACTCGACGTGGATGGACAAGATGAGCGCGGTGGACATGATCCGCCTGGCCGCGACGCATACCGTTGCGCGCATGCTCGAGCGCGACGATTTCTCGAAGCGCTACCGCGGCAACCAGCCGATCGCGATCCACGAATTCCTCTACCCGCTGGTACAGGGCTACGACTCGGTGGCGCTGAAAGCCGATGTCGAGCTCGGAGGTACCGACCAGAAATTCAACCTGCTGATGGGCCGCGAACTGCAGAAGCAGAATGGCCAGGCGCCTCAGTGCATATTGACCATGCCTTTGCTCGAGGGGCTGGACGGTGTCAACAAGATGTCCAAATCCATGGGCAACTACGTGGGTATCCAGGAGCCGCCGAATGAAATATTCGGCAAGCTGATGTCGGTTTCCGACGAGCTGATGTGGAAGTACATTGAATTACTGTCGTTCGAGCCGCTGTCCACCATCCGCGGCTGGCGCGATGAAGTAAAAGCCGGTCGCAATCCCCGCGACATCAAGGTGGCGTTTGCGCAGGAGATTGTCGGACGTTTCCATGGCCCCGACGCAGCACGCAAGGCACTCGCCGATTTCGAGGCACGCTTCAGCCGCGACGAGATTCCTGCCGATCTGCCCGAAGTAAAACTGGTCGCCGATGGTGACGGGCTGCCGATTGCCGCGGTGCTGAAGCAGGCCGGGCTCACCGCGAGCACTTCCGACGCGCTGCGCATGCTTGCGCAGGGCGGGGTGCGGATCGACGGCGAGAAAATCAGCGACAAGTCCCTAAAGCTAGGAAGTGGCGCGAACGTGGTGCTGCAGGTTGGCAAGCGCAAGTTCGCCCGCGTGACCATCAAATAATCAACGGCTATGCATTGATGCCGGGGCTGCGCTAACGAGTGTCATAGCGCTGCATGAAGCCGCGGTCAATGCGGTCCTTCCACTGCCATACCCAGTTTCCTCCGAACGCGATGGGGCCGTAAGAGGCCACTGCGTGACGATTGCCGGTGCTGATCAGTGCCAGTGAGATTTTCTGCGGACGGTAATCGGTCAGCGCTTCATTGCGCAGCATGCGCCGCAGGTTTTCAGCCAGTACCGGGCCGTGGCGCACGGCGTAGACGCCGGATTTGGGATGCGGCGTTTCGGCCATCGAGGCGACGTCACCGGCGGCGAATACACCCGGGTGCGACAGCGACTGAAGATGACGGTCGACCAGGATGAAGCCGGCGGCATCGGTATGCATGCCGCTGACGCGGGGCCAGGCCGGTGCCGCCGCACCGGTAACCCATACCGCCTCGTCGCAGGACAGGCGTTCTCCGCCATTGAGCAGCAAGGCCCCTCTCTCGGCGCGTGACACCGCGGTCTGCGTTCTGATTACTATGCCGCGTTCAAGCAGGATGCGTTCGAAGCGGCGCTGCACGCCGCGGGGATGCACGCCGAGTATGTCCTGCTCATTGCCAATCAGAGTGTAGCGGGCGCGGCCGCCATCAGCGGCAATGCGGTGCTGCATGGCGAGGATCACTTCGACGCCTGCCGCGCCGGCGCCGACGACCGCGATATGCAGTGGATGTTTCGCAATGCGTGAAAGCTCCCGCAGCCGGCCCCAGCGTTCTAGAAATGCCGCCACCGGCTTGATGGCAATGCCGTGTTCGGTTGCACCGGGAATCGGTGCAATAACCGGAGTGGAGCCGGTGTCGATGGACAGCAGGTCGAAAGGCTGGTCCGGCACAGATCCGCAGTGCGCAACCCTGGCCTGCAGATCGAGCGCGCTTACCGTGGCGGCGACGCGGATGACCCCCGCTGCTGCGCAAAGCCCGTCGAGATCTATGTGACAGTCGGCATGGCTGTAGTGCCCGGCGATGAATCCCGGCAGCATGCCTGAGTAGGGGGTGTGCCGGTCGGGGCTGACCAGGGTGACCGTCACCCCCGGTTCCGGGGCCAGCCCCCAGCGGCGGATGACCTCGACATGGCTGTGGCCCCCGCCGATCAGCAGCAGGCTGCGCTTCATGGGTTTAGCGTAGCCCGCCTGAGCGACATCAGCGCGTTTTCCAGACTTCCTTCAGCTGGTCTTCCCGCCCGCAGCTGGTCTTGTAGTACTTGTAGCGCACCGGATTCTTCCGGTAGTAGTCCTGATGGTAGGTCTCGGCGGTATAGAAATCGGAAGCGCGGGTGATCAGGGTGCGGATGTCCCCCTTGAACGGTTTGTTCTTCACCAGGACCGCTTTCGATGCTTCTGCCGCCTTGCGCTGTTCTTCATCGTGATAAAAGATTTCGCTGCGGTATTGTGAGCCGTGGTCGCAGAACTGGCCGTTGAACTGGGTGGGATCGATGTTGCGCCAGAAGGCATCGAGCAATTGCGTGTATTTCACTTTCGCCGGATCGTAGACCACCTGCACAACCTCGTTATGTCCGGTGCCGCCGGTGGAAACCAGGGCGTAGGACGGATTCTTGATGTGTCCGCCCATATAGCCGGAAGTGGTCGACAACACGCCGGGTACCTTGTCGAACGCTTCTTCCATGCACCAGAAGCAGCCGCCACCGAAAGTGGCAATTGAAGTGCCCGGTACCGGTTTGGGCAGTGGCGCTGGCGCGTGCTGGGCATGACCTGAAGCCGGCATCAACAGGGCAGACCACAGTGCGAGTTGTAAAAAAATTGCTTTCAAAATCATGGACATTACTTGGCTCTCCCGGTCTAAACCAGTATATCGGATAATTCCCGCTCATAGACCCGGCGCACCGGGCTTCGTTCATTAGTGGAGAAAACATGCGGCGCATTACACTCACGCAGTACCTGGTCGAGCAGCAGCGGGCAAAAGGGGTCGTATCGGCCGATCTGCGATTGCTGATTGAAGTGGTCGCACGCGCCTGCAAATCCATCAGCCATGCCGTGAGCAAAGGCGCCCTGACCGGCATACTCGGCGGCGCCGGCACCGACAACGTGCAGGGCGAAGCACAGAAGAAACTCGACGTCATTTCCAACGAAGTATTGCTGGAAGCCAATGAATGGGGCGGCCACCTTGCTGCCCTGGCATCGGAGGAAATGGAGCATCCCCACCAGATTCCCAACCGCTACCCGCGCGGCGAGTTCCTGCTGCTGATCGATCCGCTGGACGGCTCTTCGAACATCGACGTCAACGTTTCGATCGGCACCATTTTCTCGGTGCTGCGCTGCGGTGAGGGCTGCGAACCCAACGAACAGGCTTTTCTGCAGCCGGGCACGCGACAGGTAGCAGCGGGATTCGCGGTCTACGGTCCTTCCACGGTGCTGGTGCTGACGGTGGGCAATGGCGTTGCCGGATTCACCCTTGATCGCGAACTTGGCAGCTGGGTACTGACTCAGCCGAAAATCGAAATCCCGGTCGATACAGCAGAATTTGCCATCAACATGTCGAACCGCCGCAATTGGGGTGCTCCGGTCACGCGCTACATCGATGAATGCCTGGCAGGGAAAAACGGCCCGCTGGGCAAGGACTACAACATGCGCTGGGTTGCATCGATGGTTGCCGACGTCTATCGCATCCTCTCCCGCGGCGGCATTTTCATGTATCCGCAGGATGCCAAGCACAAGGAAGGCCGCCTGCGCCTGATGTATGAGGCGAATCCGATGTCTTTCATCGTCGAGCAAGCCGGTGGTGCCGCCACCACCGGCCGCCAGCGCATACTCGAGGTGCAGCCGACCAAACTGCACCAGCGTGTTGGCGTCATCCTGGGTTCCCGCAACGAGGTCGAGCGGGTGACCGGCTATCACCGCGACGGGAGCTGAGTGTCAGGAGTCGCCGCCTGCAGCGACCAACCGGCACGGCAGATCATATGAAAGGAGAGAACAATGGCTGTTACAGCCGACAATACCGTTGCGCGCGAAGTGGCCACCCTCGGCGGCGGTTGCTTCTGGTGCCTTGAGGCAGTATTCGATCGACTCGACGGTGTAGTTTCCGTCGAGTCGGGTTACAGCGGGGGCAAGACCCTGAATCCCGCCTACCAGGACATCTGCGGAGGGGATACCGGGCACGCCGAAGTCGTACGCGTGACGTTTGATCCCGCGGTCATTTCGTATGACGATCTGCTGGAGGTGTTTTTCTCGATACACGATCCGACGACACCGAACATGCAGGGCAATGATGTCGGCACCCAGTATCGCTCGGTGATTTATCATCACACGCCGGAGCAGAAATCAGCCGCCGAAAACATCATCCGCAGGCTGACCGCGGAAAAGGCCTACGCACATCCGATCGTCACCGAGATCGCGCCGGCCGTCCAGTTCTATGAGGCCGAGCCGTATCACCAGGAATACTTCGCGAACAATCCGCAACAACCCTACTGCCAGTACGTGGTGTCACCGAAGGTCTCGAAATTCCGCAGGAAGTTTGCAGACCGGCTGAAAAAATAGCCGGTACCGACCGGGCGATGCTTGCGCCCTATTAGGCGGAATGGGAGCGCAGGCGAGCCGCGGTCACTATGGCTTCGGCCAGTTTGATCAATGTCAATGGTGCCGAGCCTTCAGCCTTGTTGTTGGCGATCACCGTGCACTCCTGTCCGGCTGCCAGCGTGGCCAGGCACAAACGGGCGATGGATTCGCGGGTTGCACTGTCTTCATCGAGGAGACGGTCAAAGGGGGTGAAGCGCTGCCTCGCTTCTTCGTAGCTGTAGCCCGAGTGCAGGTTCCAGCGCACCAGCAGGGGCCCAGGCCCGAAGCCGGACATGGCTGCAGCCTGTGCGGCTACGGGCGGCATGCGCGGATGTACACTGACGCAATAGCGGACCCCGGTTTCCTTGAGCATGGCGAAGAAGCGGCGGTTGATGATTCGTTCGTCACGCATTTCGACTGCGTACTGGCAGTCCTTGGGCAAGCGGTCGAGGAACTCCTGCAGAACGGAAATGAACCGCTCGGGGGAACGGGTCAGTGATCTTCCCAGCGGCGGGAACTGGAACAGCAACTGGCCCACCTGATCGCCCAATCCCTCGCAAGCTGGCGCGATAAATTGCCTGATGGCAAGTGCGGCATCCAGAAACCCCGGATTTGATCTGCCCCGGTTACTGTCATCATCCTGCAGCCAGGGGCTGGTCAGCTGTACCGGTGCCTTGACTACAAAACGGAAATCCTGCGGGACCTGTCGCGCGTAGGCGGCATATTGGTGTTGGGAGAGCGGTGCATAAAACGAACGATCAACGCAGACCGTGTGCAGCAGGGGATGGCGGGCATAGGCGGAAAGACCGTGGCGGGACAGATCGCCTGGTGCCGCCGTTTCTGCCCAGATGAGGTTTTTCCAACCCGGGAAATGCCAGGATGAAGTGCCCAGCCTGACGCCCCGGGGCAATTGCCGGGCAACATCGCGGACCTCCTGGGGGACCTCAGCGGCGCCGATGGTGACTGCACGCCGAGGAGTGTCCGGCCGTGTTGTGCCTTCGAACAGGGAAAGCTGCCGGGCCACGATAACGTCCGTTTATCCTGCCATGGGTTGCAACGTGTCACCGCAGGACGACGGTGAATCAGCGCTGCAAAACAGATAATTAATGCAGATACACAATTCAAGTTCCTCGACTAGGTCGTTGATTTGCCTCTGCTCTTGCGATGTCCGCTGCTGCAGGATCGCTAGCGCAAGACTTGCTATTGTGCGGCGGTTCGAACCCGGTTTCAAACGAAATTCATCACCTGCAGGGGAAAATACCGCAGCTTGAAACGAGTTGTGATCGACGTAAATTCCCGTTTTTCCCTCTGGAAAACGTTGACAAAGACACTTTCCATCGGCATCCTCTCGTCACCGTGCAACACCACGGCAAAGCAGACTAACCGGACTTAAACCAGACAGACCTGAACGGGAGATATCGATGGCTGCAAAGAAAAAGGCTAGCAAGAAACCCGCTGCTAAGAAAAAGAAAAGCGGCGCGAAGCGCAAACCCAATGCCGCATTCATGAAGGCAATGCAACCGAGCGCAGCGCTCGGAGCGGTTATCGGCAACAGCGCCATGCC
>JAYQOT010000042.1:0-21477 GCA_038144955.1 Burkholderiales bacterium
GTACATGATCATGTGGTCAGTACGCGACTCGAACATGGGTTCGATAACCTTCTCGCGCCACTGGATCGAGCGATTGGATGCAGTCACCGAACCTGCACACTCCAACTGGGTGGCCGCCGGCAACAGGTATACCCCGTCCTTGCGCGCCATCGCCGCCATTGCCGCCGTCGCGGAGGGATAGGGATCGACCACCACCATGGTGTCGAGCTTCTTGATCGCCTCCAACATTTCCTTGCCACGCGACTGGCTGTTCGGCGCATGCCCCCAGAAAATGACGGCACGCAGGTTGTGATCCTGGTCGACGTGCTCGTTCTTTTCAGTGATGGCGTCCTGCCAGCGCGAAACCGTGATCCCGGGTTTGGTCAGCATGCCCGACGCGAAGCGACCCTTGATCCAGTCGAAATCGACACCCCAGACTGCGGCGTAGTGCTTCCACGAACCCTCCGCAATGCCGTAATAGCCCGGCAGTGAATCCGGATTCGGTCCCACATCGGTGGCGCCCTGCACGTTGTCATGGCCGCGGTAGATGTTGCAGCCGCCGCCGGACTTGCCGACGTTGCCCAGCGCCAGTTGCAGAATCGCTGATGCACGCACGATCGCGTTACCGTTGGTATGCTGGGTCTGGCCCATCGCCCACACGATGGTGCTGGGACGATTCTTGGCCATCAGCTCGGCGACGTGCTTGACCTCGGCTTCCTTCATGCCGGTGACTTCCTCGACCTTGTCGGGAGTCCACTTGGCAGCCTCCTCCTTGACTTTGTCCATGCCATAGACGCGGGCCTTGATGTATTCCTTGTCTTCCCAGCCGTTCTTGAAGATGTGGTGCACCAGACCCATCAGGAACGCCACGTCGGTGCCGGAGCGAATGCGGTAATAAACATCAGCCTTGGCTGCCGTGCGGGTGAACCGCGGATCGACGCAGATCACCTTGGCGCCGTTTTCCTTGGCGTGCAGGGTATGCAGCATCGAGACCGGATGAGCTTCTGCAGCATTGCTGCCGAAGAACAACACGCACTTGGAATTCTGCTCATCGTTGTACGAATTGGTCATCGCACCGTAGCCCCAGGTATTCGCGATGCCAGCAACCGTCGTTGAGTGACAGATCCGCGCCTGATGGTCCATGTTGTTGGTGCCGAACATGGAAACAAACTTGCGGAACAGGTAGGACTGCTCGTTGTTGTGCTTGGAGGAGCCGATCCAGAAAGTCGCATCCGGACCTGATTCCTTGCGGATTTTCTGCAGACGATCGCCGACTTCGCCCAGAGCCTGATCCCAGGAAATCTTCTCCCACTTGCCGTTGTTCAGTTTCATCGGCGAACGCAGGCGATGCGAAATCTCGTGCATGCCATGCTCGCGGATCGATGCACCCTTGGCGCAGTGAGCACCAAGGTTGATCGGGGAATCAAAAACCGGTTCCTGGCGGATCCACACGCCGTTCTGGACCACGGCATCGATTGCACAGCCCACTGAGCAGTGGGTGCAGATCGTGCGCTTGACCTCGATATTGCCAGCCGGTTTGTCGGCGGCAACGGCTTCCTTCTGCATCACCGAAAACGGCAACTGCGAAAGCGCCGCAGCACCGCCGGCAGCAAGGCCGCTGCGCTTCAGGAAAGTGCGGCGGTCAATGGTATTGCCCAGAAACGCCGAAGCATTGCGGGCAAGCCGGCTGGTGGCCTGCGTGGTCTGGCTGTTTTTGCGAGTCAGTAACATGTGGGCCTCCTCAAACCTTGGTCGTTTCGTAGTAACGGCGCACGTGCGCGGTCAACTGGTAACCCTTGCCTGAGGGTGCGCCCGACTTTGCGGTAGCGGCTTCGGGCTCGCGACCGGATTTTGAAACCACCACTGCCGCAGCAGCTGCTCCGCCCACACCCGCGGCGGCAAGGAATTTCCTGCGACTCATTTTGGTGCTCATGGTCAAGTCCTCCTTCAGGCTAATTCAAAATATTCAGATTCGTTGGTGAAAAATGCACTGGCAAAGCCGGCAACAAGCCGATAGAAATCGGTGCGATCGGACTGGTTGATCGCATCGCATGCCGCGCCATACCAGGGCGAAAGGTAGTTACGGAAAAAATCGCGTTGCTTGCCATGGGCGAGGTCATCGTCCATTTCATCGGCAACCAGACCACGCATGACCTCGCAGATTGCGGAAAGATGATCCTCGTATTCCGTACTGGATGTTGTCCGTGCGTATCCTGCACGCGCCAGATCATCACGCAGTTCCGCCAGCAGATGTCCGCGTCGCGCACCGCTCATGTAGGAAGAGGCATACAGCGAAACTTCGGGACGGCCGGGACTGACGAAAACGCTTTCAAACTCTTCGCGGACCAAAACCGGATCGGCGCTGCCTGCGGCATCGCAGAGATTGCGCCAGGCGGACGCCAGCGGCGACCCGGCGTCTGCAGAGACCATGTCGACTGAGCCGGCAACGACGTTCAACAGCTCGCGTCCGGGAGCAGCAAGGAAAAGATGCGCAAGCACGCCGTACAATCCGGCTCTTGCACGGCTTTCCTCCGCGATGTCGCCCACTATCGGTACGACGCGGCTACCATCTTGTAAAGTGGCAGTCATCATGTGAAATTCCGCCTATATTAAAGTCGTTTATCCAAAATTTCCACATTGAAATTTGACCTTGTGAAGCCAAGGTTTTTCAATCAGATCTCATTGATGTTGCCATGCCGCGCATTGTGCAAAAGATCCACTACCCGGCAGTCGGCACACATCTTGATCCGATCCAGTGCACCGGGTTCGGCAAACATCGAATGCTTGCCCAGCCTCGACAACATGCCATCAACCATCTGCTTGGTTGCAAAGGGTTTTCCGCACTTCACACAGGCAAAGGCTTCAGCCTGATTGATCGTTTTCGGGTTTTTGGCCTGACTCACCAAGGATAATTGCGGTACCATGCTGATGGCCTGTTCAGGGCATGTGCGTTCGCACAATCCGCATTGCACGCAATTGCGCTCTATGAAACGCAGGGCTGGGGTTTCCTTGGAATCCAGCAAGGCACCTTCCGGACATGCGCCGACGCAGGACATGCACAGGGTGCATTTCGCAATGTCAATCCTGATTTCGCCAAACGGTGCGCCAGCGGGCAACAAAACCGTATCTGCAGGCTTGGGAGCATGCATCAGCAGGTGATCGAAAACAAAGTCCAGCGTATTGCGCTTGTCATTGCTGAGATTGAACGTCGCCGCCGGAACAGCTGCGGGCAATTCCAACGACCACAGCACTTGTTCCACCTGTTTCATGTTCTCTGCACTGACCCAGTGCAGCCGTTTACCCGCATACCCCAGCCCTTCCAGAATCGCCGAACCATAGGACATCTGGCGGATGACGGCGGCACCATATTCCGTCTCTTCCGATTCGCTGCCCATCACAACAATCCGGGTCGCCCCCAACGCCAGCGCGCCGAGCAGCAGGTCCAGACCCAGCGATGCCACATTCAGCACCTCGACGGGAATCACGTTGGCCGGAAGTCCCCTGCCCTGACGGCCCAGACGGGCCAGCTTGTCACGCCCGTCGCTGTTATTGCTGATCAACAGTACCGGTTGTTTGCCGCCGGCCGCCGCGTAAGCCTTGAGACCCGCCTTCATTCTCGCGCCTGCATCGGCGACCCGGGGATAGGCATAGCTCATCGCGCCCGACGGACAAACGGTGGCACAGCCTCCACAGCCCATGCACAGATGGGGTTCGACCACAACACGATTGGCGGCACGATCACTGGTAATCGCACCGGTCGAACATACATCCACACATTGCGTGCAGCCTGCAATGTTGGAGCGTGAATGTGCGCAGATTTTTTCGCGATACTCGAAAAATTTCGGCTTTTCGAAACTCCCCGTCATTTGCGCCAGTTGGGCCACCGCCAGCGCCTGCTCCAGCGGATCACGGCCGGGTGCAGCATAGCCTTGGGGGGCCTTGGGCAATTTGATGAGCGGAGCATCAGTCAGGTCGAGCACCAGATCGAAACGATCCACATGTGCCGTATCGGTGCGCTGGAAATCAATCGCACCGATCTGGCCGCAGGCAGCAACGCACTTGCGATGGCTTTTGCACCTGTCGAGGTCGATCTGGAAGTTGTAATCGATGGCCTGTTCTGGGCAGACCTCGATGCAGGCGCCACAGCGCGTGCAGGCGTCGAGATCGATCGGATTGCGTTGCTCCCAGCTCGCGGTGAAAGCCCCCAGATAGCCTGAGAGTGCAGTAACGCTTCCCGAAATCACCGGATAGCGCCGCTCTGCCGGCAATTCCGCCCCACGACCGTCGTCGGTCATCAACACGGTCACGGACAGCGAACCCTGCAGTCGCTCCGCCCATGCCAGCGCGGCGGCACCGGGGCCGACGATAAGCAATTGACGACCGGTTTCATAGCTGACCGCAGCAACCGGCTCCGGCTCAGGCGAATCGGCCATTGCCGCCAGCGCGGCCATCTTCGGGCCAGCCTGCTGCCCCTGCTCCGACCAGCCTGCGGTTTCGCGAACGTTGACGAAGCGGATCGCGCCAGCGCCCCTCATTTCGGCATGCAACTCGGAAAACAGCGGGGCTTCCTGTGTGCAGCCCACCAGCAGGTCGTCTCCTGACTTGACCGCGGATTCGAAGGCCGCCAGATGCCGACGGCACATTTCACTCTGCACGCGCGGCAGCTCGTTGACCCCCAAACCGCGGGCAATACCGGTCGTGTCGATTTTCATCGTGCGATTGCAGTCGCACAACAGCAGTTTGTGGCGCATGAGGTTTCCGGTTTTTGCGAACCGCCGCAGTCTACGCGGTTTGCGGTCCTTCGGGCGGCGGTTTTCTTACTGTTTCCTCTACAGCAGGCGCAGCCGCTTCAGGGGCCGTGGCTGCAGCCGGCTCATCCGCAGCATCCAGCGCAGGTGGCGGATTCTGCCCCGGGGCTGCCAATCCGGCCTGACGTTCACGCTCGGCCTCGTTTTCCCTGCGCTCTCGCGCCCAGTCCAGGATGTTCTGCGCCTGTTTGAGTTCCTTGAGCATTGCCGCAGGTATCGGCTCTGAAATCGAGTAATCATCTATGTAGATGTCGAGGCCATCCATGACATTGAAATGCGGATCGCTGAACAGCTTCTTCATCGCTGACCGGCGCATTTCCTCGTTGACCTTGGGATGAAAAAAACCGCTGTAATCCGAATCCATGGTGAGGTCTTCAACCGGAGGCAGTTTCGGTGGCGGTTCTTCGGACTGAACCTTGGCCGGGCTGGCCTTGTCGGCAGCCGCAGCTTCCTCCCGGGCCTGCTGTTTGCGCTGCGACCAGCGGCTAAGAAAGTCTTCTTCAGGTTTCCGTACGTCTTCGGGAGGAGTAGCCATGGTTTCAATCTGCAAAAAAACAATGCCCGGGCGAAGCCAGGACAAGGCGTCCGCGAGGCTTTGACGGGACATTACCTGACAGTAAGGCGAGGAGAAACGCAGCGGACAACGCAGTCATGGCAAGCTCCGGCATTGTTTATCAGTCAGGGCGCCAATTGCCCATTCTCCCCTTGTCCTTGCTGGTGGCGTACTTGGGTTTCTTGCGCGGCTCGGGTCGGTAGTGCTCATGGGAAAACGCCGCCAGCGTTGCCACCCATTCCACCGGCAGGGGTACGCCGTCGACATGTTCACCGCTGTCCAGCCAGCGACTGCCTTCGTGATAACTGGCGGTAAGCATCTCCGGCCTGACATCGTCATCTTCGGCACGCCACAGCACAAAAACCTTGGGCTGAGCGGAGGTAATGTTCATGGCATAACCCTCAGCCTCGTCCTTGTGCAAACGGACACGCAACCCTGAAAACAGTATCTGTTTGAGCCCGGGCGTATCCACAATCACCCGCGGTGGCGCATCAGGCGTCAAATCCGGAAGCACGGCTTTGGCTTCCCATTTCTCGCTGGCCCAGCGGTTATCGAGCGCCGTGCGCTCCATCACCACGGCCGCAGCCCAGCTTTGTCCGGTGACATCGGCAGTTTTTTGCATAAAGAGCATTCTGCGCCAGCAGACCGGTCAATTCAACCCGAACCCCTGCGTAAATACCTGATTTTCAAGTAATGCCTTCCTTGCCTCCGCGGTTTCGACTTTGCCATAATGCCCCTCCGCAGCCCATACAGCGACCATGAACAATCTCGTGCCCAGCCCTGCCCTCACCGCCAGCCGCGACCGGCTGGGGCGGCCGCTGCGCGACCTGCGTATCTCGATCACCGACCGCTGCAACTTCCGCTGCGTCTATTGCATGCCGAAAGAAAAGTTCGGCAAGGATTACCAGTTCCTCGAACGCAGCGCGCTGCTCAGCTTCGAGGAGATTGCCCGCATCGCGCGCATCTTCACCCGCCACGGCATCGAAAAAATCCGCCTCACCGGTGGCGAGCCGCTGGTGCGCAAGAACGTCGAGCAGCTGATCAAATTGCTTGCAGACATCCCCGGACTCGACCTGACGCTGACCACCAACGGCTCGCTGCTGGCAAAAAAAGCCGCGGCGCTGCGCGCAGCCGGCCTGAAGCGCCTGACCGTCAGCCTCGATTCACTGGATGACGCGGTATTCATGGCTATGAACGACGTCGACTTCCCCGTGGCAAGAGTCATCGAAGGCATCGACGCCGCGGCAGCAGCGGATTTCGCGCCGATCAAGGTCAACATGGTCGTCAAGCGCGGCCTCAACGAACACAGCATCCTGCCGATGGCGCGTTTTTTCCGAGAACGCGGTCACATCCTGCGCTTCATCGAATACATGGATGTCGGCGCCACCAACGGCTGGCGCATGGACGACGTGGTCAGCGCGCGCGAGATCGTCGACATCATTTCCCGTGACATGCCGCTGGAACCCGCCGACCCCAACTACTCCGGCGAAGTCGCCGAACGCTGGTGCTACAGGGACGGCTCGGGCGAGATCGGCGTCATCGCATCGGTCACCCAGGCGTTCTGCCGCGATTGCACCCGCGCCCGCATCTCCACCGAAGGACAGATCTATACGTGCCTGTTCGCAACCAAAGGGCACGATCTGCGCGCACTGCTGCGCGGTGGCGCCAGTGACGATGAGATTCACACCGCCATCGGCAAGATCTGGAGTGCGCGGGACGATCGCTACTCGGAAATCCGCGGCCAGCACACGATCCCGCTGCAGAAAATCGAGATGTCGTACATCGGCGGATAATGGCTTCCACCCGCAAGAAAGCTGCTGCGCCCAAGAAAGAAACTGTAGCCTCCAGCAGCCCGCGCAAACCTGAACTGACCTCTGCAGCACGCGCACTCACCCGCGAAGTTGACGCGCTGAACGAACGCGGCGAAGTTCTCGCCACGCCCATTGCAGGCGAGCACCCGCTTACCATTTACATCGACAAGCGCGAGATCGTCACGCTGATGACCTTGGGGCAAGCCCCGGAAGCTCTGGTATTGGGCTACCTGCGCAACCAGCGTCTGGTGAAATCGGTCAACGATATCGCCGCGGTGCAAGTAGACTGGGAAACCGAATCCGCTGCAGTCACCACACGCAAGGCGCTGAAAAATCTCGACCAGAAAATGAGCAAGCGCACCGTCACCACCGGCTGCGGCCAGGGCACGGTATTCGGCGACCTGATGGAGGAAGTCGATTCGATCAAACTGCGCAACGACGTGCGACTGACCGAATCCGCCCTCTACAGCCTGCTCGATGCGGTGCGGCTGCACGAGACCATTTACAAGGCCGCCGGCGCGGTGCACGGCTGCGCGCTTGCCGCCGTCGACCGCAATGACCAAGCTTCGATCCTCCATTTTGTTGAAGACGTCGGCCGCCACAACGCAGTCGACGCCATCGCAGGCAAGATGTGGCTGGACGACATCGACGGCTCGGACAAGGTGTTCTACACCACCGGCCGCCTCACCTCGGAGATGGTGATCAAGGCCGCGCAAATTCGCATCCCCTTCCTGGTGTCGCGCTCTGGACTCACGCAGATGGGCTACGACATCGCCAGCCGCATCGGCATCACCATGCTCGGGCGCGCGGTCAACAAGCACTACCTGCTGTTTACCGGCCGCGGACGTTTCATCAAAACGACGGCATCGCCGACGATGCTGGCATGAGCGCCAACGCGCACGAACCAATTACCGGCGTTGTTCTTGCGGGTGGCCAAGGCCGCCGCATGGGTGGTGTCGACAAAGGCCTGCAATTGTTACGCGGCAAGCCCATGGCGCAGCACGTGATCGAACGCTTCGCCCCGCAGGTCGATGAACTGCTGATCAATGCCAACCAGAATATTGAACAATATCAATCACTTGGATATCACGTCCTTCCGGACGTCATCGGCGGCTTTGCCGGACCGCTGGCAGGACTGCACAGAGGTCTAAGCGAGGCCAGGCACGGCCTCGTCGCCACCGTGCCCTGCGATTCACCCTTCCTGCCTGCCGACCTTATCGCGCGTCTGTATGCCGCGCTGAAAGCTCATCAGGCCGAACTCACGGTCGCCAGGACCGGAGACCAGCCCCACCCCGTGTTCTGCTTATGCAGGAAATCCGTGCTGCCCGGACTCACGCAATTTCTGGAAAACGGCGGCCGCAAGATCGATGCCTGGTACGCCGCATTGAAAGTCGTTGAAGTGCAGTTTGACGACGAGGCTGACGCATTCAGCAATATCAATACGCGGGAAGAACTGGCGACAAGCAATCGCGGTTAAGTCACCGCCCTGTCGATCCCCGACAGCACTGCCACACCGAGCAAAGCAAAAATCACCGCCGCTGTGCGGTGCACCAGCTTCACCGGCATGCGATGTGCAATCTTCTTGCCGAAGATCACGGCGGGCACGTTGGCAATCATCATGCCCAGCGTCGTCCCCAGCACCACTGCGGTGAAGGCCTGATACTGCGCGGCCAGTGCGACGGTCGCCACCTGCGTCTTGTCGCCCATCTCGGCGAGGAAAAACGCGATCAGCGTAGTGATGAATACCCCGGCTTTCGCCATCGTGGCGTCATCCTCGTCGAAGCGGTCAGGCTTCAGCATCCAGGCCGCCATCACGATGAACGACAGCCCGAGCAACCAGCGCAGCGCCTCCGGCCCCAGCAGCGCGGTGATCCAGGTGCCGAGTGCCCCGGCGAGTGCGTGGTTGAACAGCGTCGCGACGAGGATGCCCATGCAGATCGGCCACGGGCGGCGAAACTTGGCGGCGAGGATGAACGACAGCAGTTGCGTCTTGTCACCGATTTCGGCAAGGGCAACGATGCCGGTGGAAATCAGAAAAGCTTCCACGGCACCCTCCCGCTCTGACCCGAAAACTCGACGTTATGGGGGTCAGGATAAACGTAACTATATGTTTTTAAATTATTTTTCTTCAGACTGGCTTGCTCAGGTCAATCAGGTCAACGCGGCATCGAACGCCGCGACGCGCAGCGCGCCGCGCACTCCGACCTGCGGATCCATCACCACGCTCACCGGTATCCCGGTGAGCAGCGGCGAGAAGTTCCCTTTTGCTGTAAACGCCTTGACGAACCCGCCGTCTTTCATGCGATTGACGATCCGCGGTGCGATGCCGCCGGCGATGTAGACGCCGCCCCGGGCAAACGCACTCAGCGCGACGTTGCCGGCAAACGAGCCATAGGCGGCAATGAACAGGTCGAGCGCGCGCATTGCCAGCTGGTCGCGCTTGTGCAGGCCGAAATCGGCAATCACGTCGGAGTAATCGATGATCGAGCGCTGCGTCGCCTCCTGCAACTGCTTGGAGGGAACACCGTAACCCGATTCCTGCAGAAAACTGAAGATGCGCATCAACCCCGGGCCCGACACCACGCGCTCGTAGGACACGCGACCATAGGTGCGGCGCAGATGGATCATCAACTGGTCCTGCAGTTCGTCGACAGGCGCGAAATCGGCGTTTCCTGCCTCGGAAGGCAGCACACGGTAACTGCCGCCGTCCCGTGACAGTACAGCCCCCCCCAGCCCGGTGCCCGCGCCGATGACGGCAATGGCGCCATCGGCATCCGCTTCCGCAGCCTGCAGGCTGAGCAGATGGCGTTCGCCGAGCATGGTCACGCCGAAGCCGGCGGCGTGGAAATCGTTGATCAGGCGCAGTGATTTCAACGCGAATTTTTTTGCCAGTGCCGCCGCATCGACCTTCCAGCCGAGGTTGGTCAGCGTCGCCGCGTTGTTCCCGACCGGGCCGGCAACAGCCAGGCAGGTTGCCGCCAGCCTGGAGCGCGCGGCAAGCGTATCGCTGGTACTGAAGAAACGCTCCATCAGGCCATCGAGATTCTCGAACTCGCGGCTGGCATAGGATTTTTCTACCACCGTGTCATGGCCGCCGTCAGCACGCACTTCACTGATCCTGAACGTGGCATGGGTACCGCCGATGTCGGCAGCCAGCACCAGGGCCGGACCTGAATTCATGTGTTTCCTCTCTGCAGCGGATCCTGGCGGTAAAACGCCGCCAGCTGGTGATAGACAGCGGGATATTCCGTGTGCACCGCGCCCGGTGTTTCGAAAAAAGCTTCGCTCAGCACCGCGAAGAATTCCGCCGGGTCCTCCGCCGCGTAGGGATCGATGCGCGTATCGTCGCGGCGCGCATCCCGTTCACCGAAATCGGCAAAAGCCGCGGCGAAAACATCGCTCCAGACCTTGCGATCCATGCCGGCATGCAATGGCGGAAAACCGTTGGCCACGCCGTTGCTCATGTCGATCTTGTGGGCGAATTCATGTAGCACGACGTTGTAGCCGTCACCGCTGCCCGCCTCTGCGGCATCACGCCACGACAGGATCACCGGACCGTGCTCCCACGCCTCACCCGATAGCGGTGCGCGCACGCGATGCAGCACGCCGTCCTCGCTCATGTACTCGTGATCAATCACGAACTCGTCGGGATAGACGATGACTTCGACCCAGTCGTCATAGAGATCCAGATCAAGGTTCAGCACCAGCAGGCAGGCCTGCGCGGCGATGACCAGCTGCATCTCGCGGGTCATTTCCAGTCCGCCTGCGCCGCTGACCGTCTTGCGGTCCAGAAACAGGGCGACCAGCTCGCGCAAGCGCCGCTGGTCAGCCGCCGGCAAAGCCTGCAAAAACGGAAAACGCCCGATCACGTCCTGCCACTGCACATCGGCAATGGCCTGGCGCGCGACCGCGCGCGCACGACGCCAGCGCCCGAACCAGCCGGTCGACATCGCCGCCTCAGGCCCCATCGCGCCCGTCACCCAGCCTCAGCACCCGCGCCGGTTCTGCTTCCGGTTCACCGTCCAGTTCGACGCCCTCGATCTGGCGGAAGCGCTGCGAAATCTTGCCGCTGGTGACCTGGACTTTCTCGACGTCGTCGTAGGCCTGGCGGATATGCTTGGCCAGGTCCTTCATGCGGTCGTCAAAGCGGCCGAACTCGACGGCCAGCCGCGCCAGCGAATCCTTGATGACATGGATCTGCTCGCGGGTTTCCACGTCCTTCAGTACCGCGCGCGCGGTGTTGAGCACCGCCATCAGCGTCGTTGGCGAAACGATCCACACGCGCTTGCCGATCGCGTACTCGACAGTCTCGGCGTGATGGGCGTGGATTTCGGCGAACACCGCCTCTGCCGGCACGAACATCACCGCGCCGTCGGAGGTCTCTCCGGGAATGATGTATTTTTTCGAGATGTCATCGACGTGCTTGCGGATATCGGCACGGAACTGCTTCTGCGCCAGCGCACGGTCGACGTCGTTGGCACCGGCCTCGAACATGCGATGGTAGTTTTCCAGCGGAAACTTGGAGTCCAGCGCCACCATTCCGGTCGGCGCCGGCAGCCGCAGCACGCAGTCGGCGCGGGTGCCGTTGGACAGCGTGGCCTGCATTTCATAGGCACTCGACGGCAACACGTTGCGCACCAGGGCTTCGAGCTGCACTTCGCCGAAGGCGCCGCGCGCACGCTTGTCGCCGAGCAGTTCCTGCAGGCTGACCACGCTGCCGGTCAGGCTTTCAATCTTCTTCTGCGCTTCGTCGATGGTCGCCAGCCGCGTCATCACGCTGACGAAGGTCTCGTTGGTTTTTTTGAAACCCTCGTCGAGGCGCTCGTTGACCTTGCCGGCGATCTCGCCCAGCCGCGCGTCGATCTTCGCATTCAATGTCTCGGTGGTCGCCGCCAGCCGTTCCAGCAGCGCCTCACGCTGGCCGCCCATCTCCTGGGTCAGGGTCAGCCGCAATGCATGCAGCACCTCGCGCGTCTGCTTGAGTTCCTCGGCGGTCGAGATCCGCTGGCGGTCGCCGGCTTCACTGACCTGGTTACCGATGCGATCCCCCTGGCGGGTCAGCCCTTCATGGAGATCGCCAAGCATGGCGCGGTGTTTTTCCTCCAGCGCCTGCTGCAATTCACGCACGGCACGGCTGGCAGTGCGCCCCTGGGCTGCGATCACCACCAATGCAGCACTCAGAAAAACCAATAAAAACAACAAGATATAAATTACTGTCGATTCGCTCATGGGCTATCCGTCGGACATCGGAAGTATATCGCGCCGCAGCTACAGCAATCCTGGAAATCTCTAAAGAACCGTGGCGAGCGGCGTGAGCGCAAGGAGCACGGAGCACATGAGTCGAGACATATCAGAGCAGATAGGCGAGACTCAGAGCACCGCGCGACGCAGCGATCACGGCGCACAGCAGGTTATTAGAGATTTCTACGAAAGCTGGCGCAACACGCTCAATGGCGACACCTTCAGCACGCGACGGGTACCCAGGTAACCGGCAACCGCCACTCCGAGGATGCTGCAGACTATGCCGACCACCCATACCGCCGGACTGAAGCTGTAGCCGATGTGGATCACGCGCTGCGCCAGCACGTAACCCAGCGCATTGGCACCAGCTGCGGCAACAACACCTGCCAGCGCACCGATAACCACGAATTCAGCGAGATTGGCGCGGGCGAGCTGCCTGCGGCTCGCCCCCATGGTGCGCATGATGGTCGCCTGGTAGAGGCGCTCGTCCTGGGTGCTGGCGATCGCTGCATAGAGCACGACCAGCCCCGAGAGCAGCGTGAACAAGAACACGAACTGCACTGCGCGTGAAACCTGCGCGATCATCACCTGCACCTGCTGCAGCACCTGCGCAACATCGATCAGCAGGAAATTGGGAAACTGCTTGACAAGCGCATTCAGCAATGCGACGTTGCCCGGCGGCAGGTAGAAGCTGGTGACATAACTCACCGGCTGGTTGTCGAGCAGTCCCGGCGGCGCCAGCACAAAGAAATTGACGTTGAAGGAATCCCAGTCCACCTTGCGCAGGCTGGTGACTTGGGCGGAAAAGCTCGAACCCGCGGAATCGAAGGTCAGGGTATCGCCGAGTTTCACTCCGAGCGTACGCGCAATACCGTCTTCCATTGAGAATTGATCACGGCGTTGCGGAGCCTCACCCCACCATGCCCCGGCAACCAGTACATTGTCCTTCTGCATGCTTGCCGCCCACGACAGGTTGAATTCGCGGTCCGCCAGCCGGCGCGCACGTTCATCGCTGTAATCCGCCGCGGAAACCGCGCGTTCATTGATATGGGTCAGCCGCGCCCGCACCATCGGATGCAGCTCCGGCATCGCAATGCCCTGCCCTGCAAAGAAGGTGTTCAGCGTCTTGATCTGGTCCTGCTGGATATTGACGATGAAACGGTTGGGCGCGTCCGCCGGCAGGCTGCCCTGCCACAGTTGCAGCAGCTCGCCACGGATGATGGTCAGTGTCAGCAATGCCATCACGCCGCAACCGAGCGCCACCACCTGCAGCACGCTCGCCAAGCGGCGGCGGCGCAGGTTGGCCAGACCGAAACGCCACGACACCCCGGCATTGCGCAACCGCGAAACCAGCACGATGCAGATCCAGGCCGCGGCGCCGGCAGCCAGCATCGCTGCGACAAAGCCGCCGAATACCAGTGCACCCAGCCGCAGTTCGCCGGCTTTCCATACGATCAGCCCGGCGATCACCGCGGCGCCGAGCGCGTAGCCCAGCCAGCCGCTGCCGCCCGGCAACCCGAGATCCCGCCGCAGCACCCGCAGCGTCGGCACCCGCCCCAGCGCCAGCAGCGGCGGCAATGCGAAACCCAGCAGCAGCGCCAGACCGGCGACAAACCCGCGCACGGCCGGAATGTATCCGGCCGGCGGCAACTCCACGGTCACCAGATTCCCCAGCCACAGCGCCAGCGCCTGCTGCGCCAGCAGACCGATGGCACAACCCACCGCACTGGCCGCACAGCCGAGGACCAGGAACTGCAGCAGGTAGAGGCGCGTCACCCGCCCCTGTGCCGCGCCGTGGCAGCGCATGATTGCGCAGGCATCAAGATGCCGCTGCAGGAAACGCCGGGTCGCCAGCGCAACGGCCACCGCGGCAAGAATCACACTCAGCAAAGCGGCCAGGCCGAGGAATTTTTCCGCGCGCTCCAGTGCCGAACGAATTTCCGGCCGCGCGTCATGGATGCTTTCCACGCGCTCGCCCGGCTGCAGGTGCTGCTCGACCCACTGCCGGTAACCGTCCACCGCAGCGGCGGTGCCGGAAACCTGCACCCGGTAACGGATGCGGCTGCCGGTCTGCACCAGTCCGGTCGCGGCTATGTCCTCGGCATTAATCATCACCCGCGGTCCCGCATTGATGAAGCCGATGGCGCTGTCCGGTTCCTGGGTGATGATCGCCGCCACCTGCAGCCGGCTGTTGCCGACCTCGACCCGGTCGCCGATATTCAGCTGGAGCCGGGTCAGCAGCTTGTCATCCACCCACACCGACCCTGATGCGGGGATGCCCGTTGCGCGCCGGCTTTCGCCGTAGAGCCGGTCACTGACCCGCAACTCGCCGCGCAGCGGATAGCCCGGCGCCACCACCTTGATTTCGGCCAGCACGTTCTGCGCATCATGCGCAGCCATGCTCGGAAAGCGCAGCATCCGCGTCACCCGCAGGCCGCGCCCCGCCGCTTCGGCATCGAAGGCCGCATCGAGCGGACGGCTGGAGGAGATGACCAGGTCAGCGCCCAGCAGCTGGTTGGCCTGGCGGGTGAGCGCCTGGCGTACGCGGTCGGCAAAAAAATCCACGGTGGTTACACTCGCCACCGCCACGATCAGCGCCACCGCCACCAGTGTCAGCTCCCCGGCACGCCAGTCGCGTGCCAGCAGGCGTCCCGCGAGCCGCAAATCACCGAACCTCATGACTGCAACGCCCCGTGTGCCAGGCGCAGCACGCGGCTGCAGCGCCGCGACAGGTCGGCGTCGTGCGTAACCAGGATCAGCGTCGTGCCGCGTTCACGGTTCAGTTCGAACATCAGTTCGATGATGCCGGCGCCGGTATCGGCGTCGAGGTTGCCGGTCGGTTCGTCGGCCAGCAGCAGCAGCGGGCGGGTGACAAACGCGCGTGCAATGGCGACCCGCTGCTGCTCGCCGCCTGAGAGCTGTTTCGGATAATGGTTCAGCCGCAGGCCAAGGCCGACGCGCTCGAGCAGCGCACGCGCAGCCGTTTCGGCATCGCCGGCACCGGCCAGTTCCAGAGGCAGCATCACGTTCTCCAGCGCGGTCATCGCCGGCAGCAGGTTGAACGACTGGAAAACAAAACCGAGCAGGCGCGCACGCAGCGCGGCACGTCCGTCTTCGTCGAGTGCAAACAGTGATTGGCCGTCGATGTCCACGCCACCCGCGGTCGGCACGTCCAGCCCCGCCAGCAGCCCGAGCAGCGTCGACTTTCCCGAGCCCGAGGCGCCGACCACCGCGACGGCTTCTCCCGCGGCGACTTTGAAACTCACGTCGCGCAAAATGGTCAATGCGGAATCACCGGTGGTAACCTCCTTGGTGAGATTGGCCACGCGCACAATGTCCTGCAGGGAATTTTCGCTCATGCTGTTCCGTTCACTGATCCTGTCATGCCTGCTGTTCGCAGCGGCGCACGCATCCGCCGCCACGCTGATGGTTTACGGCGACAGCCTGTCCGCTGGTTACGGCCTGCCGCGCGGCACCGACTGGGTGCACCTGCTGGCACAACGGCTGCAGGCAAAAAAAACCGATTATAAAGTGGTCAACGCCAGCATCAGCGGTGAAACCACGCTCGGCGGACTCAAGCGCATCGACACCGCCCTGCGCGACCATAGCCCCGCAGTCACCGTGCTCGCACTGGGGGCCAACGACGGATTGCGCGGCGCCGATCTCGCCGCAATGCGCACCAACCTGGAACGCATCATCGATGCTGCGCAGCGCGCCGGATCGCGCGTCGTACTGGTGGGCATGCGCATTCCGCCCAACTACGGCACTGCCTATGCGGAAAGGTTCCAGGCAAGTTTCGGCGATATCGCCAAGTCGCGGCGCGTGCCGCTGGTGCCATTCCTGCTGGAAGGATTCGCCGACCAGGAAAGCTATTTCCAGGCCGACAATCTGCACCCGGCGCCGGGCGCCCAGCCGTTGATGCTTGAGACGGTCTGGAAAACCCTAGCACCTGTTCTAAAAGTCAAATAAAAACAGATACTTAAGTCAAATTACCCGGATGCCCGGAGTACCCGCGGCGAGCTTGCCGATCACCGCAGCCTGCTTGAATCCCTGGGCGCGGAATACATCCAGCACCCTTTCCGCAATTTCCGGCGCACAGGCTACCAGCAGTCCGCCGCTGGTCTGCGGATCGGTCAGCAGCTTGCGGGCACTGCCGTCGTCCCCTGCCGGCATGGTGACGTGCTTGCCGTAACTCGCCCAGTTGCGTTCCGAAGCCCCGGTCACGTAACCGTCCTTGACCATGTGGCCTGCAGCACGCAGCACCGGCACTTTCGACCATTCGATTTCCGCAGCCAGCCCCGAGCCGCGGCAGATTTCCAGCAGATGGCCGAGCAGGCCGAAACCGGTGATGTCGGTCAGCGCATGCACGCCTTCCATTTCCGCCAGTTCAATCCCCGGTGTGTTGAGCTTGGTCGCCGATTCGAGCATCTGCTGGTAGGCCTTGTCGCGCAATTCGCCCTTTTTCATCGCGGCGCTGAGTATGCCCACGCCCAGCCCCTTGCCGGAGATCAGCACGTCTCCGGCACGCGCGCGGTCATTGCGCTTGACCTTGTCGGGATGCACCAGCCCGAGCACGACCAGGCCGTAGATGGGTTCCGGCGCGTCGATCGAGTGACCGCCGGCTATCGGAATGTTGATCGCGGCACAAACCGCGTGGCCGCCGGCGACGATGCGCTGCGCCACCTCCACCGGCATCTTGTTGGCCGGTAAACCGAGCAAGGCCAGCGCCATGAACGGCTTGCCGCCCATCGCATAGACGTCGGAAATCGCATTGGTTGCGGCAATCCGGCCGAAATCGTACGGATCATCGACGATGGGCATGAAAAAATCCGTGGTCGCAATGATGGCCTGTGATTCGTTGATGCGGTACACCGCCGCGTCATCGCTCGACTCGGTACCGACCAGCAGATCCTTGAACGGAGCCGCGGCCGGGGTTTTTGCCAGAACTTCGCTCAGCAACGCCGGCGTAAGTTTGCAGCCTCACCCACCGCCGTGGGATAGCTGGGTCAGGCGCAGGGCTGCAGTGTCAGCGGGGTTGTTCATGATGTTTCCGGTAAAGTGGGAATCGTTGATGTCCTGCAGATGCGATAATCACGCACCATGAGTGCAGCGCTGAATGATAACGCCAAAAAAGGAACCGCGGTAAGCGTGGCCGGGCTCAGCCGATTTGACCAGTTCGACGAAATCATCGACGTCCGCTCCGAAGGCGAATTCGCCGAGGACCATATTCCGGGCGCCATCAACCTGCCCGTGCTCGACAACGCCGAACGCGAACGCATCGGCACGATCTACAAGCAGGTGTCCTCTTTCGAAGCCAAGCGTGCCGGAGCGGCGCTGGTCAGTGCCAATATCGCCAGGCACCTGGGCGAACGGCTGGCCGACAGGCCGCGTTCCTGGAAGCCGCTGGTCTATTGCTGGCGCGGCGGCGGTCGCAGCGGCGCACTCGCCCATGTGCTGGCGCAGGTTGGCTGGCGCGTTGGCAAGCTCGACGGCGGCTACAAGGCCTACCGCAAGTACGTGATCGAAGAACTGGCTACGCTGCCGGGCAAATTCCGCTGGCGCGTGGTCTGCGGCATGACCGGAACCGGCAAGAGCCGCCTGCTGAGGATGCTCCATGCACAAGGTGCACAGGTGCTCGATCTCGAGGAACTCGCCACCCACCGCGGTTCGGTGCTTGGCAACCTGCCGGATGCGCCACAGCCGTCGCAGAAAATGTTCGAGAGCCGGGTCTGGCATGCCTTGCGGCATCTCGACCCCAAGCGCGTCGTCTACGTCGAATCGGAAAGCAAGAAAGTCGGCAACCTGCGCGTGCCGGAAGCCCTGATCGACACCATGTGGCAGAGCGAATGCACGGTCATTGAGGCGGACATGGAGGTGCGCGTCGCACTGCTCAAGGACGAATACGCCCACTTCCTCGATGACGCCGTACTGCTCAATACCCAGCTCGACTGCCTGCGCCAGCTGCATGGCAATGAAGTGATCGACGGCTGGCAGGCCATGGCCCGCTCCGGCGACTGGGACCGGCTGACCGGAGAACTGCTGGTCAGGCACTATGACCCGGCCTATACCCGCGCCATCAACAGTCATTATCCGCGACTGCCACAGGCGCCACGTTTCAAACTCGCCGATACTTCCGACGCCGCAATGGAAAGGCTGGCGCAGCAAGTGCTCGTTGCCTGAAGGTCTCCGGTCACAAAAATGTCTGTTGCGCTGCGCTGAGAAATCAGCCAACATAGCCCCAAGTCCACAGCAGAACACCGAACAAACGACAGCGTGCTGGACCAGCCTGCACCCGACATTGAGCTTCCGGCGACCGGAGGCAAGACTTTCAAGCTGGGCGATACGCCCGGCCAGGCGGTGGTGCTCTACTTCTACCCCAAGGACAACACTCCGGGCTGCACCGCGGAAGGCCAGCAGTTCCGTGATCTTCACCCGCAGTTCTCCGCCGCCGGCTGCGCCGTCTACGGCGTCTCCCGCGACAGCCTCAAATCGCACGAGAAGTTCAAGTCCAAGATGGGCTTCCCGTTCGACCTGTTGAGCGACGCCGACGAGGAAGCCTGCAAGGCCTTCAACGTCATCAAGATGAAGAATCTCTACGGCAAGAAAGTGCGCGGCATCGAACGCAGCACTTTCGTGATCGACCGCGAAGGCATCCTTCGCCGCGAGTGGCGCGGCGTCAAGGTTCCGGGGCATGTGCAGGAGGTGCTGGAATTCGTAAAAACCCTGCCCTGACCTTCCGGACCGCAGTTTCCTTCATCCCAACCTCTACTCCGGGAGGCTCATGATCCAGCGCAAGACAGCATCCGTGTCGTCCGTCGTATCCCGGCTGCCCGCCGCCACCAGGCTGTTCGTGCTAGATACCAATGTGCTGATGCACGATCCGACCAGTCTGTTCCGCTTCGAGGAACACGACCTCTACATCCCGATGGCCACGCTTGAAGAGCTCGACGGCAACAAGAAAGGCATGTCCGAGGTCTCGCGCAACGCGCGCCAGGCAAGCCGCTATCTCGACGAGCTGGTCGGCGGCCAGGAAGGCGACATCTCGGGCGGCATCCCGCTCGCGGATCATGGTGACAAATCGGCATCCGGCCGGCTGTTCCTGCAGACCGAAGCCATCAACGGCGAACTGCCGGCGCGCCTGCCCAGCGGCAAGGCCGACAACCAGATCATCGGCGTGGTCAAGCACCTGCAGGAAACCCATGCCAAGCGTCAGGTCATCCTGGTGTCCAAGGACATCAACATGCGCATCAAGGCGCGTGCGCTGGGTCTTGCAGCTGAAGATTACTTCAACGACAAGGTACTCGAGGATTCGGACCTGCTCTACACCGGGATCTGCGCCCTGCCCGCCGATTTCTGGGACACCCATGGCAAGAAGATGGAATCCTGGCAGCAGGCTGGCAGCACCTACTACCGGGTGCACGGACCGCTATGCGCAAACCTGCTGGTCAACCAGTTCATCTATCTCGAGGGTGATCAGCCGTTCCAGGCTCAAGTACGTGAAGTCAGTGGCAAAACCGCGATCCTGCAGATGCTCAGGGACTACACCCACCAGCGCAACAACGTCTGGGGAGTCACCGCACGCAACCGCGAGCAGAATTTCGCGCTCAATGCGCTGATGAATCCCGACATCGACTTCATCACCCTGCTCGGCCAGGCAGGCAGCGGCAAGACGCTGATGACGCTGGCGGCCGGTCTTGCGCAGACGCTGGACGAAAAGATCTTCTCCGAAATCATCGTCACCCGCGTCACCGTCCCGGTGGGCGAGGACATCGGCTTCCTGCCCGGCACCGAGGAGGAAAAAATGAATCCGTGGATGGGCGCGCTGGAGGACAACCTCGACGTGCTCAACCACACCGACGACGAGGCCGGAGAATGGGGACGCGCGGCGACCCGCGACCTTATCCGCTCGCGGATCAAGGTGAAGTCGCTCAATTTCATGCGCGGCCGCACCTTCCTCAACAAGTTCCTGATCATCGACGAGGCGCAGAACCTGACGCCGAAGCAGATGAAAACGCTGATCACCCGCGCCGGGCCCGGCACTAAGGTGGTGTGCCTGGGCAACATCTCGCAGATCGACACGCCGTACCTGACCGAAGGA
This sequence comes from Burkholderiales bacterium, assembly GCA_038144955.1. Lineage (GTDB taxonomy): Bacteria > Pseudomonadota > Gammaproteobacteria > Burkholderiales > SG8-41. The sequence continues at coordinate 20,491 of JAYQOT010000042.1, forward strand.
AGTTCGGGATTGACCTATGTGGTGGACCGGATGAAAGGCTGGCCGCACAGCGGCCATGTGACGCTGATGCGGGGCGAACGCTCGCGGCTCGCAGACTACGCCGCGGAAACGCTGTAGGGAAAATCAGCCGAAAGCGTCGCCGCCGCCGGCATAGTTCTCGAAGCGGGTGTAACGGCCGAGGAAAGTCAGGTCGACCTTGCCCACCGGACCGTTGCGCTGTTTGGCAACGATGATCTCGGCGATGCCCTTGCGCGGCGTGTCCTGGTTGTAGACCTCGTCGCGGTAGATGAACAGGATCACGTCGGCATCCTGCTCGATGGCGCCCGATTCGCGCAGATCCGACATCATCGGCCGCTTGTCCTGCCTGGAATCGACGCTGCGGTTGAGCTGGGACAGCGCCACCACCGGCAGTTTCAGTTCCTTGGCCAGGCCTTTCAGCGAACGCGAAATTTCCGCGATCTCGGTGGCGCGGTTCTCTTCCCGGCCGGACGAAGTGCCGGACATCAACTGCAGGTAGTCCACCACGATCATCGCCAGCCCGCCGCACTGGCGGTGCAGGCGGCGTGCCCGCGATCGCACTTCCAGGGCATTCAGCCCCGCGGTGTCATCGATGAAAATCTGCGCGTCATTCAACTTGCCGACGGCATCGACCAGCCGCGGCCAGTCCTCCTCCTTGAAGGTGCCGGTACGCAGCTGGTGCTGGTCGACCCGACCCACCGAACCGATCATCCGCATCGCCAGTTGCGGCCCCGACATCTCCATGCTGAATACCGCGATCGGCTTTTTGCTTTCCAGCGCCGCGTTTTCGGCCATGTTCATCGCCAGCGCGGTCTTGCCCATCGAGGGACGTCCCGCCACCACGATCAGTTCCCCCTGCTGCAGTCCCGAGGTCATGCGGTCAAGATCGACGAAACCGGTGGCAAGACCGATAACGTCGCCCTTGTTCTCGCGGCTGTAGAGCATGTCGATGCGCTCGACGGTCTCGGT
>JAYQOT010000043.1:0-21421 GCA_038144955.1 Burkholderiales bacterium
AACATGAAGAGTGCGGAAGGCAAGACGGTATTTGTCGACCTGCTCAAGAAATGCGACATCATGATGGAGAATTTCGGTCCCGGCGTGCTCGAGCGGCTCGGCTTCACATGGGAGAAAATCCACGAAATCAACCCGAAGATCGTCGTCGGATCGATCAAGGGCTTCGGCTCCAGCGGTCCGTATGCGGATTTCAAGGCTTATGAGAACGTGGCCCAGGCCATGGGTGGCGCGATGAGCACCACCGGTGTGCCCGACGGTCCGCCCTTTGTCACCGGCGCCCAGATCGGCGACTCCGGCACCGGTTTGCACCTGGCGATCGGCCTGCTCGCAGCGCTGCATCATGCAAACCGCACCGGGCAGGGTCAGTATGTCGAAGTCGCGATGATGGACGGCGTGATGAACCTGTGCCGGGTCAAGTTTCGCGATCATCAGCGTTTGACCCGCGGCGATCTGTCCGAATACTCGGTACCCACCTACAAGGGCATGGGCGAGACGCCCCGTGCAGGAAACGATTCAGGCGGCGGGCAACTGGGCAATGCCATCCACTGCAAACCCCATGGCGCCAACGACTGGCTCTACATCGTGGTGCAGGAAGCAGTGTGGGATGCGCTGGCCAAGCGCATCGGCCCGGATCTTGGCATGCCCGAACTGGCTGCCGATGCGCGCTTTGCCACCATCGGGGAGCGGCGCAAGAACCAGCAACTGATGTGGACTCTGATCAACAAGTTTGCCGAGAAGTACACCAAGCGCGAGTTCATGGCCATCCTCAATCCGCTGGATGTTCCGTGCGGACCGATCATGTCCACCGAGGATCTGGCGAACGATGAGCATATCCGCGGCCGCGACATGTATGTCGAACTCGATCATCCCCAGCGCGGCAAGTGGTACAACGTCGGCATGCCGATCAAGTTGTCCGCATCTCCCGCAGTGATCAAGCGCTCCCCGTTGCTCGGAGAGCATACCGATGAAGTTCTCAAGGAAGTGCTCGGCTATTCGGGTGAGCAGGTGGAGAAACTGAAAACAGCGGGGGCTTTTTCTGCACCGCCCAGGAAAAAAGCCTGAGTTACGACCGACATCAGGGGTAAACGGACCATGAAAATTGCAATCATCGGGCAGCAGGATTTCGGCATGGAAGTTCTGGCTGCTTTTCTTGCCCGCAAGGATGAAGTCGCCGGCGTATTCTGTGCGCCCGAGAAACCCGGCGCGAAACCCGATCCGCTGCGTACGGCTGCAGAGGAGCAGGGTCTCAAGGTGTTCCAGTTTCCTTCGCTGCGGGTGCCCGAGGCGCACGATGCCTTGAAATCGCTGAATGTAGACCTCGGTGTAATGGCCTACGTCCTGCAATTTGCACCGGACTCCTTCGTGCATCTGCCGCGGCTGGGCACCATCCAGTATCACCCTTCGCTGTTGCCGAAATACCGCGGCCCGTCGTCGATCAACTGGCCGATCATCCGCGGCGAAACGAAAACCGGGCTGACCATTTTCCGGCCGACCGAAGGCCTTGATGAAGGCCCGGTGATCCTGCAGAAAACCTGCGACATCGGCCCTGATGAGACCATCGGCGAAGTCTATTTCAACAAGCTGTTCCCGATGGGCGTCAAGGCAATGATCGAAGCCGCGGATCTCGTCTATGCCGGCAAACATACGGAAACCGTTCAGGATGAATCCAAGGCCAGCTATGAGGGCTGGTGCCGTGCCGCGGAAGCCCAGATTCACTGGGCCAGCCATGTCGATTTTGTCTATAACGTGATCCGTGGCACCAATCCCGCACCCGGCGCGTGGACTACCCTCAACGGCAAAAAAGTGCAGATATTCGATGCCCGCAAACATGTGTTCCGTACCTTTGGCGACGTTCCGGGCAAGATCGGAGAGGTTGTGGAAATTGCCGATAAAAGCTTCAAGGTGGTTGCTCAGGGCGGTGTCATCGAAGTTCTGAAAGCGAGGGGGGAAGACGGCAAAAAACTAGGGGGTGGCGACTTTGCCCGCGCCCAGGGACTGGCGAAAGGTGCGCTGCTCGGCAGTTGAACTAGCCAACCAGCACCCCTGATGAAAAAGCCACGCCCAGCGTGGCTTTTTTTATTAACTACATGTTTTTATTGAATAAATTTGTAAATCCGGGACATCAATGCTTGAGGCCCCATGACAGGGGCCATTTATCCGCACCGAAGTGCCGGTCGTCGGCTACACGTCAGGGGTTCGTGACGTACTGCACCAAGTGACCAAAAAAACAGAATTCTCCGGGGACAATACCGTAGAATCTGTGAAAAATCGTCGTTAACCCATTCAACAGAAAAATAAAAACGGTACGGTCTGGGGCGGAAGGGATGAAAAAACTGAGCTTCTGGAAAGCCGACTGGTTCCTCGGGCTCATCGTAGTCGCCGTCATGCTGGTAGCGACGCGGGGGGATCTGATCCAGAGCCTGGAGCGCAAGGCATATGACCTGGGTGTCCAGGCGGCCTCGCGGGCACCCTCCGATCGCATTGCAGTTATCACCATAGACGATGCCAGCATCGCCAATATCGGCCGCTGGCCCTGGTCGCGTGATGTACACGCCAAAATGATCGACCTGCTGGCGGGAGCCAAGGCCAAGGTCATTGCCAATACCACCTTCTTTTTCGAACCGCAGCGCGATGCCGGCCTGGCCTACGTCGAGAAACTGCTGGCTTTGCAGAAAGAATTGCCGGCCGAAGTGGTTGCCAACGACGGGATTGCCCGCATGGCGGGCATCCTCAACGAAGCCGAGCAAACCCTCAATACGGACCGCAAGCTTGCCGAGAGCATCAAACGCGCAGGCAATGTCGTGTTGCCGATGGTATTCCAGCAACTGACCGAGCCCCGCGGCAATCCCGACAAACCGTTGCCGGATTACGTTGCGGCCAGCGGTGTTGCCGTTTCACAGGGAGGGAGTGCGCTGCCGCCGCCGGGCGTGTTTCCCCTGTTTCCGATCGCTGAACTCGGACAGGTGGCGAGCAGCATCGGGCACCTGAATGCCGACAGCGACGTGGATGGCGCCGTTCGCGCGGAGCCGCTGATGGTGCGCTATTACGACAAGGCATTTCCGGCACTGTCGGTGCTGGTTGCCGCGCGCAGCCTGAATCTCGGCATTGCCGATATCAAGCCCGCATGGGGCGAGTCACTGCAACTGGGGCGTTTGAGCGTGCGCACCGACGCCGAGCTGCGCATGCATAACTTCTTTTATGCGAATCGGGACGGCCGCCCGCCGTTTCCCGTCGATTCGTTTTTTGATGTGCTGAGCGGCAAGGTTCCCGCGGCGAAATATCAGGACAAGATCGTGCTGATTGGTGCGACGGCTGCGGGACTGGGTGCCGCGCAGGTGACCCCGGTATCCCCGGCGACTGCCCCGGTGCTGACCCTGGCGCATACCGTGTCGAGCATACTCGGCGAGCATTTTTTCGTTACCCCGTCCTGGGGGGTATGGGCCGAGATCGGGGTATTCCTGCTGGTTGCGCTGTATCTGATCGCGGTGCTGCCGCGATTGAAAGCTGGTGTGGCTGCCGCGATCAGCATCGCCATAGGCGTGGCGTTGCTGGCGGCGCACTTCGGTTTGATGATTTCCCAACTGATGTGGATACAGTTCATGGGTTCGGTGGCGCTGCTGGCTGTGGGTTACGCGGCATTGACCACGAAACGTTTCCTGGTTACCGAGCGCGGCAAGGAAAAATCCGATGCCGAATCCGCTGAGTCCAACCGTATGCTCGGCATTGCCTACCAGGCTCAGGGACAGCTGGACCTGGCCTGGGACAAATTCCGCCAATGTCCGCTTGAAGATCCGGTGATGGAGAATCTCTACAGTCTGGCCCTGGATTTCGAGCGCAAACGCCAGTTCAACAAGGCAGAATCGGTGTTCCGCTACATGGCTGAATTCAACCCCAAGTTCCGCGATCTCGAGCAGCGCCTGACGCGGGCCAAGGCGTTGTCAGAAACCGTGATTCTCGGCGGCGCGCAGGGGCATCCGGGTGGCACCGTGATGATGCCCGGCGGGGGCATGGAAAAACCGATGCTGGGGCGTTACCAGGTCGAGAAGGAACTCGGCAAGGGCGCGATGGGCGTCGTTTATCTCGGCAAGGATCCGAAAATCGGCCGGGTGGTTGCGATCAAGACCATGGCATTGTCGCAGGAGTTCGAAGGCGATGAGCTGGTCGAAGTCAAGGAACGGTTTTTCCGCGAGGCTGAAACCGCGGGTCGCCTGACTCATCCGAACATCGTGACTATCTACGATGCCGGAGAGGAGCATGATCTTGCCTACATTGCGATGGAATTCCTGAAGGGCAAGGATCTGGTCCCCTACACCAAACCCGACAACCTGCTGCAGGTTCAGCGGGTACTGTCGATAATCGCGCGCGTCAGCGAGGCTCTGGGTTATGCTCATCAGCAAAATGTGGTACATCGGGACATCAAGCCCGCGAACATCATGTATGAGGCTGAAAGTGATACTCCAAAAGTGACTGACTTCGGCATCGCACGCGTTACCGATTCTTCGAAGACCAAGACCGGCATGGTTTTGGGTACGCCCTCGTACATGTCCCCGGAGCAGCTGTCCGGGAAGAAGGTTGACGGACGATCCGACCTGTTTTCGCTGGGGGTCACGCTATATCAGATGCTATGTGGAAGCCTGCCGTTCCAAGGTGAATCGATGGCGCAGCTGATGTTCAAGATTGCCAATGAGCCTCATCCGGATGTCCGTACCGTCAAGAAAGGATTGCCGACCTGCGTGGCGGTTGTGATCAACAAGGCCTTGGCCAAGGATCCGGAACAGCGCTATCAGAGCGGTGAACAGATGGCCAAGGCCATCCGTCTTTGTCTGGGCACCCTGACTGCGGCTTCCAAACCCGCTGCTGTAGCTTCCTGAGGTATTGAAATGAACGATCTGTCCGGCGCCATCGAAATCGCTACAGCTACCCATCAGGGTATGGTGCGTTCGCACAATGAGGACAGCATTGCTGCCGATGCTGCGTCCGGACTTGCCGTCCTTGCTGACGGGATGGGTGGTTACAACGCCGGCGAAGTGGCCAGCGGCATTGCCGTGGCGATGATCAGTTCCGAACTGAAGAAAGCGCTCTCATCCGACGAGGAGCTGGACATAGCGAAAGTCGAGCGCCTCGTGGGTGAACACGCGGTGCGCGCCAACAATGCGATCTACCAGGCTTCGCAGAGCCAGTCCCAGTATGCGGGCATGGGAACTACCCTGGTGACTGCGCTCTGGCATGACAACAAGATGGTTGTGGGCCATATCGGTGATTCCAGGCTTTACCGGTTACGGAATTCAAAGCTGGAGCAGGTAACGAAGGATCATTCGCTGCTCCAGGAACAGATTGACAGCGGATTGATCACCAAGGAGCAGGCCCGGCATTCGCAGAACAAGAACCTGGTGACCCGTGCCGTGGGTATCGATCCCGATGTGGAGGCGGAAGTCCACAGCTACGATGTGCAGCCCGGTGACATTTATCTGCTGTGTTCCGACGGGCTAAATGACATGGTCAGGGACGAGGACATGCAACTGACGTTATCATCCCTGCAGGCCAATTTGCCGCTGGCTGCGGAGCGGCTGGTACAGCAGGCAAATGACAATGGTGGGCGCGACAATGTTTCGGTTATTCTGGTGCGTGTGCAGAAGAGTTTTCCGGCGGGCAGCGGACTGGTCGGCAAGTTGAAGTCCTGGTTCAGGTAAAGTAACGGGTAACGGGGAAATTACAATGGCGAAACTGATACTTTCTCTTGACGGCTCCATGATCCGGGAGGTGCCGCTCGACAAGGAGCGGATCATGATCGGGCGCAAGGCTTCAAATGACATCCAGATCGAAAATCTGGCCGTCAGCGGCGAGCATGCCTGCATCGTGACCATACTGAACGACTCTTTTCTCGAGGATCTGGGTTCGACAAACGGAACGCTGGTCAACGGCAACCCGATCAAGAAACATATCCTGCAGAACAGTGATGTGATTGAAATCGGCAAATACAAGCTCAAATACGTTGCCGATGCTCCAGCAGCAGGCCAGGCGGCCTCGGAAGATTTCGAGAAAACCATGATTCTGCGGCCGTCGGCCAAACCGGCAGCAGCTCCTGCGGCACCGCCCCTTGCGGCTGCGCCGGCCAAACCCGCCGCTCCGGCGGCACCTGCTGCAGCCCCGGCACCGGCCGCTGCTGCCAAACCGGCAACACCCCCGCCCAAGCCCAAGCCCGCACCGGCAGCCGCACCTGCAGCGAAGGCGGGTGAAGGTCAGCCCGTTGCTGCGGTGCAGATTCTGACCGGACCCAGTGCCGGCAAGGAACTTGAACTGACGAAAAACCTGACCACACTGGGCAAGCCTGGACTGCAGGTTTCAGTTATCACCAAAAGGCCTCAAGGCTATTTCATTACGCATGTCGAAGGTGCCAAGTTTCCCGTGGTTAACGGCGACACCATTGACGCACAGGCGCGGCCATTGAAGGATCATGACGTCATCGAAATTGCCGGCGTTAAGATGGAGTTTTTCTTCAAGAAGTAGCAGGCATGCGTCTGGTGAAGCTGTACAAAGCTCCGGCGGCAGTAAATGCCGTGCCATACGCAGCGGCGGGACGTGACTGACCGTCCCACTGAATTGGAGCGTCTTGACATACAGGCGCGCAGCTTAGGATGACAGGGTGAGAAAACATCTCGTACGTATCGCGATAGGAATGGCCGTCGTCGGCCTGTTTCTTGCGCATGTGATACACCTTGTCCGCATACCCCTGATTGATCGACTCGAAGCGATTGTTTACGACACCCGCTTGCGGCTGACCATGCCGCGAACGGTTGATCCGCGGATAGTCATCCTCGACATCGACGAAAAGAGTCTGCTCGAGCGGGAGAAGGGTGGCGAGGGTCGCTGGCCCTGGCCGCGCGACCGGCTGGCGCTGCTGCTCGACAAACTGTTCGACAAATACGGCATTGCCGTGGTGGGGTTCGACGTGGTGTTTGCCGAGCGCGATGAGTCCTCGGGGATACGGGTTCTTGAACGCCTGGCGCAACGCGAGCTGAAAGGGGTTGCGCAGTATCAGAGCGTCCTGGACAGGGTCAAACCCCAGCTCGAATACGATGATATTTTTGCCGGCAAAATGAAGGGTCGCGCAGTGGTTCTCGGGCATGTGCTGCTCAGCGACGATCCGGCCAGCGCCAGCCGCAAAGGCATGTTGCCGCCCCCGGTTCTCCCGGCTGGCGCTTTCGGGGAGCGCAGGGTAGGCGTGACATCCTGGACGGGCTACACCGCCAATCTTGAAGTTCTGCAGCGGGCTGCGGCCAGTGCCGGACATATCAATCCGCTGCCGGACGAAGACGGCATTACCCGTCGCGTGCCGATGCTAGTTGAACATGCGCAGGCATTCTACGAGCCGCTGTCACTGGCCATGGTGCGTGTCATAACAGGAAAGCCGCCGGTGACTCCGGTTATCAGCGACGATGGCAAATCGACAAATTACAGCGGACTTGAGTGGATCAAGGCCGGTTCTTTCCAGATACCGGTTGATGACCAGGCCGCAGCACTTGTTCCCTACCGCGGCGGCAGGGGCAGCTTCCGCTACTTTTCGCTGGTCGATGTGATTAACGAACGCGTGCCTGTCGGAGCTCTCAAGGGCAAGATCGTGCTGATCGGCACCACAGCCCCCGGGTTGCTTGATTTGCGGGCGACTCCGGTGGACCCGGTTTATCCCGGAGTGGAAATTCATGCCAATCTGATCGGAGGCATACTTGACGGCAACATCAAGCAGCGCCCTCCCTATGTGGTAGGTGCGGAATTCGTGCTGTTGCTGCTCGCCGGCGTCGCGCTGGCGTTGCTGTTGCCCCTGCTGACACCTTTCAAATCGATGCTGGTGTCCGCGCTGGTGCTGATAGCAGTCATCGGCTCAAACCTGGCCGTATTCCATATGGGGCATCTGGTGTTGCCTCTGGCCCCCGGTCTGTTACTGATCCTGGTGCTGTTCACGTTCAACATGGCCTACGGCTTCTTGGTGGAAGCGCGCGGCTCGCGGCTGATCGCCGGGTTGTTCGGCCAGTATGTGCCGCCGGAACTGGTCGAGGAAATGGCCCGCAATCCCGAGCAGTTCAACATGCAGCCCCGTGCCGAGGAGCTCTCGGTGCTTTTCGCAGACGTGCGGGGATTTACCACGATTTCAGAAAGTCTGAGCCCGGAAGACCTGTCCACCTACATCAATGATTACCTGACGACGATGAGTCTGGTGATTCGCGAAGGCCATCGCGGCACGCTGGACAAGTACATCGGCGATGCGATCATGGCATTCTGGGGCGCGCCGGTCGCGGATCCGAATCATGCGCAGAATGCCGTGCTGGCCGCGATCAACATGATGAAACAGGCGGTAGTCCTGAACAAGAAGTTCGGCGAGCAGGGCTGGCCGCCATTTGCCATCGGCATCGGCGTCAACTCCGGTACGATGCGGGTCGGCGACATGGGTTCGCAGATCCGCAAGGCCTATACCGTCATGGGCGATGCGGTGAACCTCGGGTCGCGGCTCGAAGGCATTACCAAGCAATATGGCGCTGACATCCTGATCGGCGAAGTGACCAAGGCGAAAATCAGCGGCATCGTGCTGCGTGAAATCGACCAGGTACAGGTCAAGGGCAAAGACGAGCCGATCACCATTTACGAACCTCTGGGGCTGGAAGGCGAGGTCGAACAGTCGCGGCTTGATGAAATCAAGCTGTGGCATCAGGCGCTGCGCTATTACCGGTCCCAGGATTGGGACAAGGCCGAACTGCAGCTCATCAACCTGAAGAAAATTACCGCGAAACCGTACCTCTACGACGTGTTTCTCGAACGCATTGCCGAATTTCGCGCCGATCCGCCGGGTTCCGAGTGGAAGGGCGTGCACAAGTTCGAGACCAAATAATGAGATTGCGCGTCCTCGGGTGCAGCGGCGGAATTGGCGGGGATTTGCGGACTACCGCGATGCTGCTTGATGAGGATGTGCTGATCGATGCGGGTACCGGCGTCGGCAATCTGACGCTCCCGGAAATGGAGAAGATTGACCATATTTTCCTGACCCATTCGCACATGGATCATGTGGCCTGCATCCCGTTTCTTCTCGATACCGTCGGTTTTCAGCGCAAGCGCCCGGTGATACTGCATGCTATCCAGGAGACGCTGGATATTCTCAGTGAGCATCTCTTCAGCTGGAAGCTGTGGCCCGACTTTCGCAAGATTCCCAGTGAAACAGCGCCCATCCTGCGCTATTCGCCGGTTCATGTCGGTGAAGCGGTGAAAATTTCCGGCGGGCGCGGCATTACGCCGCTGCCGGCAAATCATGTGGTGCCTGCCGTAGGTTATTGCCTGGATTCGGGCCAGGCCAGCCTGGTCTTCACCGGAGACACCACGAGCCAGGACGAATTATGGAAATATGTTAATAAAATCAATAATTTAAAATATGTAATCATCGAGACGGCGTTGTCTGATGAAGAACGCGAACTTGCGGTAATCTCCAAGCATCTGTGTCCGTCACTGCTGGCGGCTGAATTGGCCAAGCTGAGAGGGGATCCGGCTATTTATGTGACACACTTCAAACCGCGGAAAGCGGACCTTATCATGGCGCAGATAGAGGGTTTGGTGCCCCAGCGCAGGGCCCGGATGCTGGAGCAGGAACAGGTTTTCGAGTTTTGAGTTTGGCGCGGGGGTTGCGCCAGCAGTAACAGAAACAGCGAGGTGATCATGAGCACCGTACTTCAGAGCAAACCGGTGGCAGCGGACAATCTGGCTGAAAAACTCAATTTTCAGCAGAAGCTCCAGGCTGTTACCAACAAGATTCACGCGACCAAGAACATTGACGAGATTATTCTCGAGTTGTCACAGGAACTGTGCAATCTCTTCAATGCGGATCGCCTGACCATTTACCTGCTCAGTGAAGACAAGGGCTCGATCATCTCCAAGGTCAAGACCGGACTTAATTCCTTCAAGGACATCAAGCTGCCGATCAACGAACAGTCGATTGCGGGGTTCGTTGCGGCAAACAAGAAGCTTGCCAATATCCGGGATGTTTATGACGAGTCGGAACTCAAGGCGCTCAGTCCACAGCTGAATTTCCTCAAGGCGGTTGACTCCAAGACCGGCTACCGAACCAAACAGATGCTGGTTTCTCCGGTAATCGAGGCCAAAACCAAGGACCTGATCGGCGTAGTCCAGATCATCAACAACAAGTCGGGCCAGCCGTTCCCACAGATGATGGAAGAAGGCGTCGGTTCGCTGACCGAAACGCTGGCTATTGCATTCCGCCAGCGCCAGGGTCCGATGATGCAGGTGCGCAGCAAATACGACGGCCTGGTGACGAATGCTGTCATATCGGGTGAAGAACTGGAGTTGGCGCAGCGTTCGGCGCGGCGAAAAAATCTGGATGTCGAAACCGTGCTGACGGATGAATTCCAGGTCAAGCTGCCGGCCTTGGGGGATGCGTTAAGCAGTTATTTCGGTGTGCCATACGAGCCGTTCAAGCAGGACCGGATCAAGCCGCCGGATCTGATGAAGAACATGAACCGCGAGTTCTGCCTGACCAACCAGTGGATACCGCTGGAAGACAGCAAGGAAGGCATTGTTGTCGTTACCACCGATCCGGAGCGGGTCAGGGCCTCGCGGATGGTCAGTAACGTCTATCCGAAAAGCAAAATCGCCTATCGTGTCACCACCAACAAGGAATTTTCCAGCACGCTCGACCAGATGTTCGGTGCCAACAGCGGGCTGGAGGATTCAGGTAACATCGACGACTTGCTGGACACCCTGGATGACGATGCTGAGGGCGAAACTGGGGGTGGCGAGGACGTCGCATCGGCTGCTGCCGACAACGAACTGGTGAAGCTGGTCAACAAGATCATCATCGATGCCTATCAGCAGGGAGCCTCGGATATCCACATCGAGCCCTATCCCGGCAAGGCGAAGACGGAAATCCGTTTCCGCAAGGACGGTTCGCTGCAACCGTACATCCAGGTTCCCGCGAGCTATCGCAATGCGCTTTCCGCGCGGCTGAAGATAATGTGCGATCTGGACATTTCCGAGCGCCGCAAGCCTCAGGACGGCAAGATCAAGTTCAAGAAATTCGGCCCCTTGGATATTGAATTGCGGGTGGCCACGATTCCTTCCGCCGGCGGGGTCGAAGATATCGTGATGCGTATTCTGGCGGCCGGCGAGCCGATTCCCCTCGACAAGCTCGGGCTCACCAAATACAACCTCGAAACCCTGAAGGAAGTCGTATCCAAGCCGTATGGACTGTTTTTCGTCTGCGGTCCGACCGGTTCCGGTAAAACCACCACGCTGCACTCGGTGCTGGGTTACCTGAATACCACGGACACCAAAATCTGGACCGCTGAAGATCCCGTTGAGATTACGCAGAAGGGATTGCGCCAGGTGCAGATGAATCCCAAGGCGGGCATGACTTTCGCGGTGGCGATGAAAGCGTTTCTCCGTGCCGATCCGGACATCATCATGGTCGGCGAGATGCGCGACAAGGAAACCACCGGTACCGGTATTGAAGCCTCGCTGACAGGTCACCTGGTGTTCGCTACCCTGCATACCAACAGTGCGCCGGAGTCGATCATACGTCTGCTCGACATGGGCATGGATCCCTTCAACTTTGCCGATGCCCTGCTGGGAATCCTGGCGCAACGTCTGGCGAAACGGCTGTGCGGCAAATGCAAGAAACCCCATGAGGCGACACCTGAAGAAGTCCAGGCACTTGTCGTCGAATATGCGCTGGAACTCAAAAATACCGAGACCTGGAAAAAAGATCCCAAGGCTGCCGAGGAAAGACTGCTGGAGGACTGGGCCAAGAATTACGGCAACGAAAACGGCAAGCTGGTCATCCACGATCCGGTGGGCTGCGATGTCTGCGGTGGCAGCGGTTACAAGGGCCGGGTGGGTCTGCACGAGTTGCTGGTGGGAACCGATCCGCTGAAGAAGAACATCCAGGAGCATGCGCGCGTGGCCGAGATGGTGGCCACAGCCCTGGAGCACGGGATGCGTACCCTGAAACAGGACGGTATTGAAAAAGTGTTGATGGGCATCACCGACATGAAGCAGGTGCGCGCGGTTTGTATCAAGTAAGCTGACCTGTACACTTGCTGCAGATGAGTCAGAACGGACCTTTACCGGCGAAGGGGGAACTTTCTCACCGGCTGGGAGAGTTGCTGTGCATAGGAGTCGCGCTGTCCAAGGAGCGCGACATCAACCGCCTGCTCGAGGCGATACTGCTCGCAGCAAAGGAAATCACCAATGCCGACGGCGGTACCCTCTACCGCATGACGGATGACCGCAGCCTGCGTTTCGAGATCATGCGCAACGACACCCTGGGCATTGCCATGGGCGGAACCAGCGGTGTGGATATCCCCTTCTACCCGGTCAACCTGTTTGACAAGGAGGGCAAGCCTATACACAGCATGGTTGCGGCGTATGCGGTGCATCATGACCGCTCCGTAAACGTGGCTGACGCATACACCGAGGCCGGATTCGATTTCACCGGGACCAAGAACTTCGACAAAAAGACCGGATATCGCTCGACGTCGTTCCTGACAGTGCCGATGAAGAACCACGAGGACGAAATCATCGGCGTGCTGCAGCTGATCAATGCCAAGGATCGCGGGACAGGAAACGTCCTCGCGTTTTCCGCGGACGACCAGCAACTTGCCGAGTCGCTGGCATCGCAGGCCGCCATTGCCCTGACCAACCGCTTGCTGATCAACCACCTGGAGACCCTGTTCGAGTCGTTTATCCAGATGATCAACGCGGCCATCGACGACAAATCCCCCTACACCGGCGGACACTGCGCGCGCGTGCCGGCATTGACGATGATGCTTGCCGAGGCGGTCAACAACTGCAAAGCGGGGCCGCTGAGCGATTTCACGATGAGTGATCGTGACCGCTACGAGCTCAAGATCGCCGGCTTGCTGCACGATTGCGGCAAGGTCACCACGCCCGTGCATGTCGTCGACAAAGCCACCAAGCTGCAGACCATATACGACCGCATAGAGTTGATCGATACGCGTTTCGAGGTGGTGCGACGAGATGCACAGTTGGCACTGCTGACGGGTGGCGCGACGGCGCAGGGCACGGAGAAGCTGCTCAGGGAGATTGATGAGGACAGGGACTTCCTGCGGCGCACCAACGTTGGCGGGGAGGCGATGCGGGAGGAAGACATCGACCGGGTGAAAAGCATTGCCGGCAAGTATCCCTGGAAGCGCCCGGATGGCAAGGTGGGACCTTTCCTCAGCGAAGATGAAGTCGATAACCTGGTGATCCGCGCCGGCACGCTGACGGCCGAGGAACGCAAGATCATCAATCACCACATCGAGGTGACCATACAGATGCTGGAGTCACTGCCCTGGCCGCGGCATCTTCAGAACGTGCCCGAATATGCGGGCGGACATCATGAGCGCATGGACGGCAAAGGCTATCCGCGCGGATTGACCCGGGAACAGATGTCGGTGCAGGCACGCTGCATGGGCATTGCCGACATCTTCGAGGCCCTGACAGCGAAAGACCGCCCCTACAAGAAAGGGAAAACCCTCACCGAATCACTGACCATACTGGGCAAATTCAAACTCAACGGTCACATCGACCCCGACCTGTTTGACGTTTTCATTTGGGAAAAGGTCTACGAAAGATATGCCCGCGAGTTCATGGATCCCGACCAGATTGATGCGGTCGATCTGACGTCAATTCCTGGGTATCAGCCCCGTCCTGACTGAGCGCTAAATTCGGTGCCCGGAGGCTGGGGTGACAAAAAATGGCACTCTATGACGTACCGAGGGAGTCATCTTAAAAAGTTACCTTTCGAATCGTGTTTATTGTGGCCAATCCAGGTTTTTCAAATGTGACATCCATCACGCTGATGACACCCATATTACGGAATTTATAAATAGTCTTTTTTTATCATGTAGTTACAAAATATGGTTGTTGCGCAGCAAAATTATTCTTGAGCAGCATTAGATGTTGGCACAGGCCTTGCTCATATAGGCCGCAGCAGGCACTTCCTGCTGGCTTTTCCAACTTCTGGGGAGTTTTCACATGAGCAAAATGCAAAAAGGTTTTACCCTGATCGAACTGATGATCGTCGTGGCGATCATCGGTATTCTGGCTGCGATCGCAATTCCGCAGTATCAGGACTACATCACCCGTGCTAAGTGGCAGGATAACGTTGCCCAGGTGCAATCCTGGAAAACAGCTGTTGCCGAATGTCTGCAAAACAACAACGGCGACCTCACGTTGTGTGATGCCCAGGGTGAAGTGACGACCGCCACTGGCGCGGTATTTCCGACAGCTACTGGCAATGCTTCTACTATTTCCTATAGCGGTACCGGAATCACGATTGTAGGTACTGCGGCTGTGGCCAGCTGCGGAGTGGTGATTGCACCTACCGCATCAGCCACTTCTGTGACCTGGAACATTTACACCCAGTCCGGCGTCGGCACCAACTGCACCAAGTCGAAAACCGGCTTCACCGTCAGCTGATTTTCTGCTCCAGTGTTTGTAAAAGCCCCGGCTCTGCCGGGGCTTTTGTTTTGGTGATGGACAAGATTATTCAGAACTTCGCTTTTCGATGGCCGGAAAATCCGATCTTGGGTAAGTCAGTTGTCTCGGGGTTATCTGTTGTGCACTCATAGCAGAATGAGCATTCAATCTATCAGCATTTTAGTGGGCTGGATTTTTCGGCACTTTGCCATAGTGCTGGCAGCAGTTTTTGTGTTTTGCGCGCCCAACGTCGATTTCGCAACTCATATCACCTGGCACGATCAGCAGCGCAGTCAGCAGATTGTCGTGTTGGTGGCGTGCCTGCTTTATCTCATCCTCACTGCACCGCGGCTGTTGCCTGTCATGCGGATGACTATGAGGCATGGATACTGGATTCCTACGGCGATCATCTTGTTTTTCCTGGTGGGGGCAATCTCCTCGGCAATGGCTGTTCTGCCGGAGTGGGCGTTTCTGGAATGGGGGGTGATGCTCGCGTTGATACTGTTTGCAGCGCAAATTGCAGAAGAAAAAAGATCTTCGAATGTTACGGACGTTGAGCAGTTCTTGTTGTGGGTATTTTTTGCGATGGCCGTTGCCTATGTTGTGAAATCGCTGATGCTATATGCGGTGATGGTGTTGGTGGGCCTTAATTTGAGTATGCCGTTTAACGTCAATGAACTGTTTTCAGGTTTTTCCAACCCCCGATTTTTCGGGCAATTCGCGGTCATGGTCATGCCATTTCTGGTGCTCCCCGCGATGTTCTGGGCTTCGTCGACCGCACAACGCCTCGCCTTGGGAAGTGTCCCCGCAGTCTGGTGGATGTTGTTCATTGCATCCGGTTCGCGTGGAGCCTGGATCGCTTTGATGGGTGGCTCAGCGCTTGTTTTCCTGCTTGCTGGTCCGTGCGCGAGGCGATGGCTGCGCTGGCAGGGAATCTGTGCGCTTGCAGGAGTAGTTGTTTACACAATCCTGTTTGTTCTCGTTCCGACGCTGTTGGCAGAAAGTACAGGTGTCGTGTTGCCTTTGGATCGCCACTATGGGTGGGCGTCATTGTCGCTGCGAGACGTGATCTGGTCGCAGACGGTGCAGATGATCGCTGATCATCCGTGGCTGGGCGTGGGACCCATGCATTACTCGTATTACCCGAACGGGATCGGCGCGCATCCTCATAATTCTATTTTGCAAATTGTTGCGGAGTGGGGCATCCCCGCAGCGCTGCTTTTCGTTTCAGTCGTGACGTGGGGCGCTATCGGCTGGTGGCGCCATGTCGGAACGTTGGTCAAATCTAACCCTGAGTCGCCGCGAACAACGATAGGCCTTGCTTTGTTGGCAGCGCTGTCAGGCGCGGCAGCTCATTCTCTGGTCGATGGCGTGATTGTCATGCCGGTTAGCCAGTTGACGCTGGTGTTGATGTGCGGCTGGGCTTGGGGATTGGCGTTGTCTAGTAGCCCGTCATTACCGCGATCTCAAGCGGCAGGGGCGTCTTGGGGAGTCCGACTTGTCGCGGTTATGGCAGTGATCGCTGTCCTTCAAGGGGTGTATCCGGTCTTAGGAAAGCTTGCGCAGCGTGAAGAGGCCTATCTCGAGGCACATCCTGGTTCCGTACTCTACCCCCGCTTCTGGGTACAGGGCTGGATCAACGAATAGGGCGGTATTACAACGGCGCCAGCCCGGGGTTGCCGTCGACTCCGATCAGGCGCGGCCGGTTGAGCTGGGGCGGTTTAATGGTTTTCTTGTTACGCAGATAGCGGATGACCACATCCCAAACAGGTTCTCCGGAGGCGTTTTCCGCCACCGGCGCCCAGCTGACCAGTTTGTAGGTTTTGTCTGCCGCGACCGGTTTGCCCTTGAGGCGCATGTCGCTGATGCGGCTGCCGATCTTCTGGTTGGGGTTGCACGCGTACTGCAACCCGCCGACGCGCACCATGTCGCCACCCTGCTGGTAATACGGATCAGGGTTGAACAGGTTGTCGCAGATGTCTTCCAGCAGGTTCTTCAGGTTTTCCCCGGTGATATTGCTGGTCGTCACGTAAGGGTAGGTGATGGCGGTCATGCTCATCACGTCCTCGAGCGTGATGGCTTCGCCGGGAAGGATGGACGTGCCCCAGCGGAAACCGGGTGAAAACGCGATTTCAGCGTCCTTGGTTTCCAGCAGCGCATCGAGTATCAACTGGTCGAAACTGCCGTTGAAGTTGCCGCGGCGGTAAAGCAGGCCTTCGCTCACAGCCAGCTTTTCAGCCAGCTTGGTTTCGTAAGGCGCACGGTGCTTGCTGATCAGTGCCGACATGGCTGGATCGCTATCCAGCAGGTTGGCGAAGATTGGCAGCAGTCGGTAATTCGCGCCTTTGACCGAGCCGCCGCGCACGTCCAGTTCCAGCACCCCGAGAAACTTGCCGTTCGAGCCGGCGTTGGTGACCAGCGTGACCCCGCCGCGGTTTTTGACCGGTACCGGCTGCGGTACGGCATCATGGGTGTGTCCGCCCAGAATGGCATCGATGCCCGATACGCGGGATGCCAGCTTCAGATCGGTGTCCATGCCGTTGTGGGACAGCAGGACAACGGCTGCAGCTCCCTTCTTGCGCGCTTCATCGACCGTGCGCTGCAGCCGTTCTTCCTGGATGCCGAATGTCCACTCGGCGACCAGGTGGCGGGGGTTAGCGATCGGGGTGTAGGGAAACGCCTGACCGATGATCGCGACCGGAGCGCCGTTGATTTCACGCAGTGTGTAACCCTTGAATACCGGGTCGTCGAAATCCGCGGTGCGGATATTCTGAGCAAGGAACTCGATCTGGCCCTTGAAGTCCCCGGATACGGCTTCCTGCACCCGTTTCGCACCGTAGGTGAACTCCCAGTGCCCGGTCATGATGTCGACACCGAGCAGCTTGGAGGCATCGATCATGTCCTGGGCACGCGTCCACAAGGCAGTAGCAGAGCCTTGCCAGTTGTCACCGCCGTCGAGCAGCAACGCCCCCGGGCGCTGAGCCCGTACTTGTTTGACCAGGGTTGCCAGGTGGGCGAATCCGCCGACCTTGCCGAAAGTACGGGCAGTGGCGGCATAGTCGAGGTGGGTATAGGCATGTGCTTCCCGGGTGCCAGGCTTGATTCCGAAGTGTTTGAGCAGTGTTTCGCCAACCAGGTGTGGCGGCTGGCCGCGCGCTGCTGCAATGCCGATGTTGACATCCGGCTCGCGGAAATAGACCGGGAGCAGCTGGGCATGACAATCGGTGAAGTGCAGCAGGGTGACGTTGCCCTGTGGCTTGCCCACGTCATACATGGAACCGCTGCGTGCCGCCGCATAAGCCTTGCCATCAACCAGTGGCATACCCTGCGCGGCTGCGATGGCGATGATTTGCAGAAATTCCCGGCGGTTCAGATTCATGAGTTTTGCTTTCGAAAAAAAGAGGCTTGGTTGCCCAAGCCTCTGTTCAAGACTCTAACTGCGTTTACTTGTTGATCGGCGACTGCGGGTCGATCAGGAAAGCCACCATATGGGTGATCTGCTCGGGAGTCAGGTGACCGGTGGCACCAAGACGCGGCATGTTTGAACAGGGAAATACTACCCATGCGTTGTAGATTTTTTCGTAGGTGTATTTAGCGATGGCTTCCGAATTGCCGCGCTGCTTGCCGTAACCGGTGAGCGAGGGGCCGACGTTGCCGACGTTGATTTCGCCCGGGGCCAGCGCATGGCAGTTCTGGCAAAGCGCACCGTTTTCCTTGCGTTTCTCGACCTTGCCGTTGCGGATGCGGTCACCAGCACCGTTGTGGGCAAGCTTGTCGCCTTCCTTCCAGTTACCAACCAGGTTGCCCGATGCCGGGTATTTGATCGAGGCCCGTGCCAGCTTGACCACCTCTGCCGCTTCCTCGTTGGTCAGCTTGGTGTCGCCAATCTTGCTGCAAATCTGCTGGGAGCGGTCCTGGTCCAGGCGTTTCTTATGCTCCGGTGCAAAAGTGAAGGCGTCATAAACCATTTTTTCCGCCATCTGCCTGGTTGTGGCCTGGTCGGGATAGGTGGCACAGCCGGTGACGACCGCTGCGGCGATTCCGAAAATCATCCATTTCGTTTTTTTGATGTTCATGTGTGTTCTCCTCGCTCAGCGCTTGAATCCGGGGACCTGGATGACAGCGTCGTTGCCCCGGCGATTGAGAAAGGTGGTCAGCGCAATGGAATAATCCGTGCCGTACTTCAGGTCCGGCAGGCGCATCTGCCACACGCAGTCGTTCAGCCGCCATTGCATGGTGCGGACTACATAATGCGCTCCGCGATAGGCGGGCCAGGTGGACGCGACCTCCTGGGCACCAGCGGTGCTGGTCATGTGCAGCAGGTCCTGCAGGCGTATGCGTTTGTTCGGCTCGCCGTGGCACTGGTCACAGCTGAAGTCCGTCTGCCCGCTGCGACGGTAGAAAAGATATTCGCCGGCCTTGTAGGCGTCATATTCCTTCTGGTGGCTGAGCGTCACATTGACCTTCATGCCGTTGGACTTGGAGGTGACGAACAGTGCGAGAGCCTCGATGTCGGATCCGCGGCTGCGCGGTGAACTGATGGCCTTCTTGGCAACCTCGTTTTTATCGAATCCCTGCAGGGTGGACATGCAGGTCAGCAGACGGGATTCGAGATCCTCCACGCGGTCGGTTTCGGCAAAATAGCGCGGCAGCCGTGCGGCGGCGCCTTCGAGCTTGCCGGGTCCCATGCCGAAATCGCATTGCTCAAGGGAAGCTTTCTTGGGGCCGCGCTTCTGGTAATAAAGGTCCTTGCCCTGGTCGATCCAGAGTTCTCCGGGGTTGTCCTCGACCAGCATCTTGCGCCCGACCGACAGGTCGTTCTGGGCCGCGGCGGGAAGTGACAGCGTCACCAGCAGCATGACGCCTGCGGTAAAACCAGCTCCGCGCATGATTTCCATGATCTCCTCCTTCTTTTCGTTATTGAATCGCGCTATGCGCGAATCCGGATCAGCTTCCTGCGGCGACGGATACTTCGTCTGTTCTTTTATCGCCTTTGTTGTCAGTCCAGGTGACGCTGATTTTGTCTCCCAGCTTGGCGCCTTTCACGCGCAATCCGAGAAAGGGGTCACGCGAAATGGCCTGGCTCCACTGCACATCGAGAACGGTCTTGCCGTTGTGCTGCACGATTACGCTTTGAATGAAGTGCAGGGGAACCACGCCGGAAGAAGTCTTCCGGGTTCCCGTTTCCATCGGGTGCCGCATCAGGATACGGACATCCGCGGTGTCGCCCTGCAGGGTGGCGCGGATTTTCATCGGTTCAGCCATTGCCTTTTCTCCTCATCTTGTCCGTTGGGGTTGTGGTCGATTGCTCAGCCGCAGCCGCCGACGGTGACTTTGACTTCCTTGACCGCGGTGTAGAACTTGCCGTCGGCCTTGACGATCGCACGTACGTTCGAGGTTTGTCCCATTTTGACCCGGGTCGAAACGTAACCTTCGCCGCCGCCGGAGATATCGAAACTCGCGGCAAGCGGGAACGGATTTTTCTCGGCGATGATGGTGATGCTTTGGGTATTGGGTATTTTGCTGGTGACCGCTACCGGCACAATGGCGCCGTTTTCAGCGATGTCCGGAGCGGTGATGGTGATATCCTTGCTGTCGGTCATGCTGGTTGCGCCCAGACTTTTCTGGATGTCGACAACGGACTTAGATTCAAATCCAGCCTTGTTCCAGGTCGAAGCCAGGGCGTTTCCTGATTTCAACAGCCCCGCGCTCACTGCCGCAGTCAATAAGCTGGCACTGCCAGTCAGTTTGAGGAATTGGCGACGCAGTTGTCTCATGTGCAGTCCTCCTATTGGATTTCGGGTGCCGTGACCAACAAGAGTTTGGTCGGCTTTGTGGTTTACAGTGGCGGCTAATATTAGCCCGCACTGGATTCATTTAATCCTAGCTAACCCCGGTAAGCTTGTCCACCGGCGTCGATTTATCATCATAGGCTGTGTGTATCAGCCCATTGGACAAACTTATAAAGGAATCGTTCCTGAGGATGTTTCAGATTTTCGGGCGCTTGATCCAAACGCCTGACTTGCCCCCGCGTTTTTCCTCGAGACCCAGGGTTTCGATGCGCATGCCGCGATCCACGGCTTTGCACATGTCGTAAATGGTTAACAGCGCGATGCTGGTCGCAGTCAATGCTTCCATTTCCACGCCGGTGCGACCGACGGTTTCCGCAGTAGCCACGCAGCGAACCGCATTTTTCCGCCGTTCAATGACGAAATCAACCTGGACCTTGGTCAGCGCCAGCGGGTGGCACAACGGGATGAGTGTGGATGTCTGCTTGGCAGCCTGGATGCCGGCAGTGCGGGCGATGCCGAGGACGTCCCCTTTTTTGTTGTTGCCGGCGATGATATGGCGCAGGGTTGCCGGGCGCATCGAAATGAGACCTTCCGCGCGTGCCAGCCTTCGGGTTTCCGCTTTGCCGGCGACATCGACCATCCAGGCCTGTCCCTGTGCATCGAAGTGCGTCAGTTCGGCTGTAACAGATTGTTTTTTCATTATGAACTCCCGACGTGCGGAATTATCATAGCATCATGATTCTCCAGCGCGTGATCCTCGGGTGTCTGCTGTGTTCGGCAGTAGCGGCCTGGGCACAATCTTTGCCCGAATTGGGCGATACCTCCGCTACGACGATTGCCCCGGCGGATGAGCGGCGGCTGGGTGAAAACATCATGCGCGAGATCCGGCGCGATCCGGCCTATCAGGATGATCCGGAAGTCACCGATTACGTTGGCAGACTGGGCAACCGGCTGGCCGCAAAGTCCGATTCTTCGCGCCAACAGTTTGAATTTTTCGTGGTCCGCGACCCCCAGATCAATGCGTTTGCGTTGCCCGGGGGGTTCATCGGGGTTCACACCGGGTTGTTGCTGGCTGCACAGAGCGAGTCGGAGGTCGCCGGGGTCCTGGCGCACGAAATCGCCCATGTCACGCAACGCCACATCGCACGCAT
>JAYQOT010000044.1:0-21295 GCA_038144955.1 Burkholderiales bacterium
ATGGTGCCCGGCACGATGGCGCGCGTGGGGCCGTTCACTTCGGCGAACTTGACCCATTCGACTTCGAGGCCTTCCTGCTCGGCGAATTTCATCTGCTCCATCACCGTGCCGAAGCCGAGGCTGAAACCGCTGGTCCAGTAACCGACCTTGATCTTCTGCGCCTGCGCGACGCCGGTGGTGAGCAGGGTGGCCAGGAACAGTGCGTGGATCAGGCGTTTGTATGTTGTCATGGCGGTCTCCTGTTAAAAATAATATTTAAATCAATAACTTGAGTTCATGTATCTGGGTGGCTCCGGCGGCAGTGGTGGCATCGCGCGGACGACTCAGCGCAATGTCGACGCTGGCTCGGATGCGTCCCGGCCGCGGTGCCATCACGATGACGCGGTCGGCAAGCACCACCGCTTCCTCGACGTCGTGGGTGACGAAGACGATGGTCATGTGCTTGAGTTTCTGGATGCGCAGCAGTTCTTCGTGCATTTGCGCGCGGGTCAGCGCATCGAGCCGCGAGAACGGTTCGTCCATCAACAGGATGCACGGTTCCAGCACCAGGCTGCGCGCCAGCGCGACGCGGCTGCGCATGCCACCCGACAGCTGATAGGGGAAAGCGTCGGCGAAGGCATCAAGGCCGACCAGCTGCAGTGCATCCCGTGCGCGCTGCGCACGTTCGGCGCGCGGCATGTCGCCGGCCTCCAGCGCGAATTCGACGTTGCGCTGCGTGGTGCGCCACGGCAGCAGGCGGTCTTCCTGGAACATGTAGCTGACGCTGCGCCAGTCGGCGAACTGGCGCGAAGCAACGCCGTTGATGCGCACTTCGCCGCGTTCCGGCGTGACCAGGCCCGAGATGATGTTGAGCAGCGTCGATTTGCCGCAGCCCGATGCGCCGAGAATGGCGACGATGGAATGCGCGTCTATGGTCAGGTTGATATCGTCCAGCACCTGCATGCTGCTGCCGTCAGGCGAACGGAACCACTTGGACACGCCGCGCACGGCGATTGCGCCGGCATCCGCGGTTGTGGCAGTGGCGGAGTCGGCGGTCATTTCAGGCGTTTTTCACCGGCGGTTTGGCGGCGAAGGTGGAATCGCGCAGGCAATGGCGGCCGCGTGCGTCCTGCCACAGTTTGCCGTCCTCATGCAGCTTGCCCAGCGCGCGCGCGACGGTGGGAAAGTCGTAATCGGCGAATTTTTCGGCGAGTTCGGAGTAGTAGAGCGGCGGTTTTTCGATCACCGCCACAATTTTTGCGGCGAGTTCGGCAACGGCCTTCTCGCCGGAGGCGATCTTCGGCGCAGTATCGGCCTTGCCGCCGACATAGTCGGCGATTTTCACGCGGTCGGTGTAGGCGTAGGAGATGCGCTCGAAGCGTTCTTTCGGTATGCCTTCGGATATCGTCGCGTCGATGCCGACCTTGGCGCCGGTGGGCACCACACCCGGCGGCGTTACCGCGAGGCTGGGGTCCAGCGGCTTGGCGCGGCTGCCGGGGATGATGATGACGTCCTTGTCGCCCTGCACACGGGTGGCGATCGCCCATTCGACGTCCATCGCATTGAACACGTCGATGTCGTCGTCGACGACCACCACGTGCTTCAGGTCCATTACCGACAGCGCGGCGAGCAGCGCATTCTTGCCTTCGCCGGCCTGTTTCTTGATGGAGACCACGGCGTGCCAGAAACCGCAGCCGCCGAGGGTGACGTTGATGTCCTTGACCTGAACGCCGGCAGTCTTAAGTGCGCGGCGGATCTGGGTGTAGCGCGTCGGCGCCATCAGCCAGGTGTTTTCCCACGGCATGTGCAGCGCGTAATAGATCGCGTCGCGGCGCATGGTCACGGCGTTGATGCGCACCACCGGATTCCAGTGCAGTCCGCCCATCAACCGGGTGAATTCACCGAAGCGGCCCTCGGGTTGGGTCCAGCCCGTCGGCAGGATTTCGCCTTCGAGCACGATTTCGGAATCGGCGATGCACGGCAGGTCGATGGTTTCGCACTGCGCGAGTTCGATCGCCGAACCGCGGATGCCGCCGGCGATGGCCATCTCGTCGGTGCCCAGCGGCGCGCGGAAACCCGAACCGAGGTTTTCAAAAGGATGATTGCCGATTGAGATCGAGATCGGGCAGGGGCGGCCGGCTTCGTAGGCACGCTGCGCAAAGAGGCGCATGTTGTTCGGCGTGACGATGTCGATGCCGGTCAGGTTCTTTTCCTTGACCATGAAGCGGTAGATGCCCGAATTCAGGCCGAACTCGGGATCGCGGGCGATGGTGATGCCGGCGGTGATCATCGGCCCGCCGTCATAGATCGAGAACATCGGAATCGGCAGGCTGAACAGGTCGACGTCCTTGCCGGTGCGGATGACTTCCTTGACCGGGGTCTTTTCGACGTATTTCGGCGGGATCGGGTTTTCGATGCCGTTCTGCAGGCGGAACTCGATTTCCGGGTAGGTGCTGCAGCCCATCGACATGATCGCCCGTTTCTGCGAGCGGATGATGCCGGAGACCACCGGCATGTTGTAGCCGATGACGTTGTGGAACAGCAGCGCCTTGTCGGACTGATCGACCAGTGTCGCGATGTGACGGCTGTCGACCGGCTGTTTGATATCGACCAGTTCCTGCTCGGCGCGCAGGCGGTCGAGGAAGCCGCGGAAGGTTTCGTCGGCGTACGGCGGTTTTTTCATTTGCGGTTCTTGCCTTTTGTCTTGCCCGATTCTTCTTCCGGACCGGTGACCCCGGCCCAGCGCTTGATCGATTCGTGTTCGACGTCGAACAGGTCGAGCACGCGGCCGACCGTGTGGTTGACCAGGTCATCGACGGTCTTGCCGCCGCTGTAGAACGCGGGCACCGGCGGGAAAATCACGCCACCCATCAGCGTCACCGCTTCCATGTTGCGGATATGGGCGAGGTTGAGCGGCGTCTCGCGGGTGATCAGCACCAGGCGGCGGCGCTCCTTGAGGATCACGTCGGCGGCGCGGGTGATCAGGTTGTCGGCGTAGGCATGCGCCACCGATGCCAGGGTTTTCATCGAGCACGGCGCGATGACCATGCCGGCGGTGAGGAAGGAGCCGCTGGCGATGGTGGCGCCGATGTCGCGCACGTTGTGGGTGACGTCGGCCAGCTTGTGCAGCGCCTTGCGGTCCATGCCGTATTCCTGGTACGCATTGAGCACACCGGCGTCGGACACCACGAGGTGGGTTTCCCAGCCGCCGAGGGCGCGCAGGCGCTCGAGGATGCGGATGCCGTAGACCGAGCCGGAGGCGCCGGTCATGCCGACGATCAGCCGGCGCGGTGCAGTGCGGGATTTGCTCATGATGTTTCAGCCTCTTTTTTCCAGCGGAACAGGTGGTTTTCCAGCGGACGCAGGATGCCCATCTCGATCGCCGCCATCATCACCACCAGCGTCAGCGTCCAGGCGAACACCTGGTCGGTCTGGATCAGGTCGGCGGCCTGGCGCAGACGGTATCCTACACCGCTCGACGAGCCCAGCGTTTCGGCGACCAGTGACACCCGCCAGCCGAAGCCGAAGGCGAGCCGCGCCCCGGAGAAGAAATAGGGCAGTATCGTCGGCAGGTAGATTTTCCACATCACCTTGTGCGCGGGCATGCGCAGCACGTGGGCGAGTTCGATGAAATCGGCGCTGACGGTGCGCGTGCCCTGCCAGACGTTGGTGATGATCAGCGGCATCGCGGTCATGAACACCACGAACACCGTGGTCGCGTTGGAGACGCCGAACCAGATGATGGCGAAGGTGGCCCAAATCGCCGAAGACACCGTGTTCATCACCGGGATCACCGGCTCGAAAAAGTCGCCGAGCTTGCGCCTGGCGCCGAAGATGATGCCCAGCGGCAGGCCGATCAGGGTGGCGAGGATGAAGCCGGTGCCGACGCGTCCCAGCGTGATGGCGAGGTCCTGCCACAGCGTGCCGCTGGCTGAAATCTGCGCCAGAGCGTTCCACACCCGCGCCGGTCCTGGCAGCACGTAGTGCGGCACGCGCAGCGCGAGCAGCCACCACACGAAGACGATGACGCCGACCAGCGCCAGCCGCTGCACGAACAGCCGGCGCGAACGCGGCGCCGGCGTGTTGGCGTGGATGGCGCTTTCGAGAACCTGGGGCATTGTCAGGCGCTCTTAAGCGGTCAGGCTTTCGGCGGCGCGGTGAAGTAGGTGCCGCGGCCGCTGGCGACCAGCGCGCCGTCCTTGTCATAGACGTAGGCTTCGGCGGTGGAATACTGGCTGCCGCTGCGTACCACGCGACCCTTGGCGGTCAAATCGCCGGGCATCGCCGCCTTGTGGTAATCAACGCGGATGTCGATGGTCGGTACCGGACGGCCGAGCTGCGCAGCGATGGCGTAGTCGGCGACGACATCGACGATCGCGGCGAGGATGCCGCCATGGGTGTAGCGACGCTCCGGATTGACCACCCATTCTTCGCGCCAGGTGGCTTTCACCTCAATGCCCGACTCGTCGGCCTTGAGAAAGGTGAAATTGAGCCACTGGTTGAACGGGCCGCGGCTGATCAGTTTCTGCAGCTGCTCTAGCGAGGGTGCTGCGGGTTTGGCTTCACTCATGATTTACTCCGGTTGCATTGAGGGTGGAATCCTGCGCGACGAGGGCGCGCAGCCGCTCGCGGTCAATCTTGTTGGTGCCGGCCAGCGGCAACTGGTCAAGAAAATACACTCGCCGTGGATGCTGGTAGGCGGGTCCGCTGGCCAGCGCGTGCTGCTTGATCTCGTCAGCGGTTGCTGCGGTACCGGTGCGCAGCACGATGAAGGCGTACGGCACCTGGCCTTTAAGTTCGTGGGCGAAGGGCAGCACGCAGGCCTGGTGCACGGCGGGATGTTTCTCCAGCAACTGCTCGACCTCGACCGGAAAAATATTCTCGCCGCCGCTGACAAACATGTCATCGGTACGGCCGACGAAATAATAAAAGCCTTCGGCATCACGGCGGCAGATGTCGCCGGTGTGGTACCAGCCGTCGCGGATGCGTCGTGCGGTCTCCTTCGGCAGTCCGTGATAGCCGAGCAGCACGCCGGGATTGCGCAGCAGCAGTTCGCCTTCATCAGTGTTCGGCCCGTTGACCAGCCTGGCTTCGGTGCCGGCATAGGGGGCGCCGATGGAGCCCGGCGGCCGCGGCTTGCCCTGCGGATGGGGCCCCAGCGGCACCGGGCCGCCTTCGGTGACGCCGTAGACCACCAGCGCTTCAGCGTTGGGGAAATTGTCGTGCACGTCGCGCAGCAGCTGTGGCGAGGAGGGCGCGGAACCCATCATCACGGTGCGCACCGCTGACGTATCGATGCCGGCGAGCAGGTCGCGGCGTTTGAGCATCATCGCCATCATCGTCGGAACCCCCGAGATCACCGTGCAGCGGTAGCGGCCGATGGCGGCGATATAGCGTTCGACGCTGAACTGCGGCATCAGCACCAGTGTTGCGCCGGCGGTGAGGCCCTGCTTGATCGCGTTGAGTGCGTTCTTGTGGTACAGCGGCGCGGCGACGAGGATCACGTCCTTCTCGCTGGTGCCGCGGGTGTGGGCGAGGATGCGGCGGCTCCAGTTTTGTCCGTAGTGGCTGAGCAGCACACCCTTGGGCTGGCCGGTGGAACCAGAGGTATAGGGCTGGATGGCGATGGTGTCCAGCGCCGGTTCCACGACGGTGTACGCGCCGGGGTCGAGGAGCTCGGCAAAATCGCCGTCGAAATCGACGGCAGGCAGCGCCTGCGGCAGCAAATGCGCAAACGCAGCTTCACGGAACACCAGCTTCGCGCCGGCGTCCCTGACGATATGGCCTACGGTGTCGGCGGCGAGCTTGACGTTGATCGGCACCGGCACCATGCCCGCACGCATGGCACCGAGCAGGGTGACGACGAATTCAACACGGTTGAGTGCAAGGATGCCGACGCGGTCGCCTGCGTGCAGGCCCTTGCGTTCAAGGCCGCGTGCCACCGCGTTGGCTTGAGCGTCGAGATCGCGAAAGGAGTGCTCGCGCGGGGCGGCAGGATCGCGCAGATCGATCAGCGCGGTGCGCGACGATTCCGCGCGTTCCGCGAACGGCGCGCCGAGGTTGCCGGGATAGCCCCGGGGTTCGGGGGCGGGGACGCTCATGCGCGGCGGGTCAGGGTTTGATGATGACCTTGCCGAAGACTTCGCGGTTTTCGATCAGCTTGAGGCCTTCCACCGCGCGTTCGAGCGGCAGTACTTCGTCGATGACGGGTTTCATCTTGCCCTGCTGGATCAGATCCATCAGCGCCTTCAGGTTCTCGTCATAGAAGCTGTTGGAGCCGATGATCTGCAGCTCGAAGCTCCACACGTAGCGCAGATCTTCTTTCGGATCGTAGCCCGCGGTGGCGCCACATACCAGGATCTTGCCGCCGCGCTTGACGCATTTCAGCGTCGGCGCCCAGGTGTCGCCGCCGGTGAAGTTGATGACGACATCAACGCCACCCTCGTAATTGCGCCGTTGCGGCTTGCCGAATTTCTCGATGGCCCATTTCGAGAAATCGGTTTCCTTGTAGTTGATGACGTGATCGGAACCGAGATCCTTGAGTCGCTTGATCTTGTCATCGCTGGAGGCGCAGGAAATCACTTCGGCGCCCAGCATCCTGGCGAGCAGCACGCAGCCGGTGCCGACGCCGCCGCTGGCGCCGAGCACCAGCACCTTGTCGCCTTTTTTGATCGTGTTGTGGGTGATGATCATGCGGTGTGCGGTGCCGTAGGCGACCGGCAGCGAGGCGGCCTGCTCGAAACTGACGCCATCCGGCATTTTGATCAGCTGGTCGGCGGCGACCAGGCATTTCTCGGCGAGGCCACCGTGCATCATTTCGCCCATCAGGCCTTTTTTCTTGTTCAGCGGATTGACCAGCACGCGGTCGCCGGCTTTCCAGCCGCTGACGCCGGCGCCGACTTCAAGGATCTCTCCGGCCATGTCGAGACCGATGATCATCGGGAAGGGCACCTTGATGCCGGGCATGCCGCGCACCGTGAACACGTCGTGATAGTTGAACGAGGTTGCGCCGACGCGAATGACGACGTGCCCCTCGGTGACTGCCGGATCGGGAAAGTCCGGAACCAGTTCCAGACTGTCAAGACTGCCGTGACCGCGTAATACCACTGCTCGCATCGATGTTCTCCGGAGAAATTGAGGGAAATTTCAGAACGCGCCCGGATGGACGCGTGGAATACCGTAATTATGGTCAATTTTTCGCGCTTGTGCTGCCGCTGCGGCGAAACAAAATGGTTGCAGCCCGCATGGTGAAAACACGTCTTGCGCCATTGCGGCACAGTCCCGACAATCGGGACTCCCCCGCAAAAACTAATCCTCCTCCTGAATGAATCAAGCTGCCGTGCCACCCGGTCCCTGGGTGGTCGTTGCCGTTGCCACTGTCGTGCAGATGATTGTGGCGATGTCCAATGTGCTGCTGCCGACAATCGCACCGAAACTGGCCGAAATTCTCGGCGCGGATCCGGTGCTGATTGGCTACCAGGTCAGCCTGACCTTCGGCTCGGCGGCGCTGGCCACGATATACGGCGGCAATGCGGTCCTGCGTTACGGGGCAGCGCGTGCCAGCCAGATGGCCATGCTGTGCTGTGTGGCGGGGATGGCGCTGTTCGCGTTTGCCAGCATTCCCGCGATTGCGCTGGGTTCGGTGGCCATCGGCATTGCCGCCGGCATGGTCAATCCGGCGGCTGCGCATCTGCTGGTGTCGCATACGCCGGGCGCGCGGCGCAACCTGATGTTTTCGATCAAGCAGACCGGTGTGCCGGTGGGCGGGGTCATCACTTCGCTGACCGCACCGGCGATTGCGGTGAATTTCGGCTACCAGTGGTCGCTGCTGCTGGTGAGTGTGCTGGCGCTGCTCATACTGGTGTTTACCCAGCGCCACCGCGCGACCTGGGATGCGGACAACGGCGCGACCGGAAAAGAGCAGCATTCCACTTTTGGCGGTGTCCCGCTGGTGGTACGCACGCCGAATCTGCGCTGGATTTCACTGGTGGCGCTGATTTTTTCCGCCATCCAGCGCTGCGTGATGAGTTTTACCGTGATCTATCTGGTCACGGAAAGGAACCTGGGGCTGATCGAAGCGGGAGTGCTGTTTTCGGTAGTGCAGGTCGGAGGTTCGGTGGCGCGGATCTGCTGGGGCTGGCTGGCGGACCGCCTGCGCAGCAGCATCGCGGTGCTGGCGATCATAGGTGTCGTTGCCGCCTGCGCCATCCTCGCCATGCTGTATGGGGATGTCAACAACAAGATATTGATTTATATGGTATTTTTTATACTTGGCGCGACTTCGCTGGGCTGGAATGGGGTATTCCATGCGGAGGGTGCGAGGTTGAGTCCGCCCGGACTGGTGAGCATGGTTGCTGCGGGGACTACATTTTTCGTGTTTGGCGGCGTGCTGCTGGGACCGGCATTGTTCGCGTTGGTCTACGGGGTGATGAATAGTTACGCGCTGACATTCCAGCTGATGCTGATTCCTTCACTGATCGCGTTGATGCTGCTCGAGGCTGCGCGCCGCGCCACGCCACCGGAAAAGCAGTGACAACCCCGCCTTCAATGACGGTCGTATTGCTGGCGGCCACGCTGTCGCAGGCGGCTTCCGCCATGGGCATCGCGATATTCCCGGTGCTGGCGCCGCAGCTGGCGGAGATGCTCGGGGTTGATGCATCGCTGGTCGGTTACCAGATCAGCATACTGTTCGGCGCAGCGCTGCTGGCTTCGAGCATGGTCGGTACCGTCGTGCTGCGCTGGGGCGCCTGCCGCTCGATGGAATGGGCCTGCTGGCTGGCCGCAGCAGGCATGGCCATCGCGCTGGGCGGAACCCTGTTGTTGATGCCGCTGGCAGCGGTGTTCATTGGCGCCAGCAATGCCCTGGCCGCAGCGGGTGCGGCGCATATCCTGTTCCGGTTCAGTGAACCACGGAACCGCAACCTCGTGTATTCGATCAAGCAGGCCGGGGTGCCGCTGGGCTGGGCGACCATCGCGCTGATCGCGCCTTGGCTGACGGTGACATTCGGCTGGCGTTCGTCGATGTTGCTGGTGCTGATCTATTCGGCGGCTTGCGCGTTGTGGCTGGGCCGTTACCGGGTGTTCTGGGATGACGATCGCGATCCTGGCGCCGCCTCCAGGACCAGCGTGGTGACCGGACTGCAGGTGCTGTGGCGCTATCCGGCCCTGCGTTATCTGTCGATCGCCGCGTTCTTCTTTTCCTTCGTCCAGCTCTGCCTAGGCTCCTTTACCGTCAACCTGCTGGTGCAGGAAGTCGGCTACAGCCTCGTCGCCGCCGGGGTGATGCTCTCCTTGGTGCAGGCTTCAGGGATGTGCGGGCGCATGGTCTTTGGCTGGGTGGCCGATCGCGTCGGCAATGCCGTCGCGGTACTGCTGCTGACCAATCTGCTGGCCGGGCTGTGTTGCGCATTGATATTGCTGTTGCCGCTGGGCTGGCCGGTTGCAGTGCTGACCGTGTTCTACATCGTATTCGGACTGGTGGGCTACGGCTGGAACGGCATCATGCATGCGCAGATCGCGCGGCTCAGCCCGCAGGGAATGGTCAGCGTGGTCACCGGCGGCATGATGATGTGGGTATTCGCCGGCATCCTGGCCGGTCCCTCGCTGTTTGCGACTGCGTACCGGGTGACCGGCAGCTATGTGACGACCTACGGCGGCGTTGCGCTGGTCGCGCTGGCCGGTGCCGTGGTGGTGTGGATTGCACGCGGCGCGATGCAGCGGGCGCAGGTATGAGCATACCAACTGCATCGCCGGTGATCGCGGTGGTTGCCGCGACTACCGCGGCCCAGGTGGCCGGGGCGATGGGCGCCGCGGTATTCCCGGTTGTGGCGCCGGAACTGGCGCGCGGACTATCGCTTGAGGTGTCTTCGATTGGTTACCAGATGAGCGTGATTTACGGCTCGGCGATGCTCGGTTCGATGCTGCTGACCTGGCTGGTTGGCCGCTATGGTGGTTGTCGCACGACGCAGATCGGCATGGCCTGCTGCGTCGCGGGGATGGCGATCGGACTGCAGGCGAGCATACCGGCTCTGCTGATTGCATCGATCCTGATCGGACTCGGGATGAGCATCAACCTGCCGGCGGCAGGCCACCTGCTGTTCCGCTTCAGTCCGCCGCGGCACCGCAACTTCATTTTTTCGCTCAAACAAACCGGCGTGCCGCTGGCGTGGGCGCTGATGGCGCTCATTGCGCCGGTAGTCACGCTGACCTGGGGCTGGCGCTGGGCGCTGGTGCTGGTACTTTTATCGGCGCTGGCGACTTTGCTGGTGATGCAGCCGGTGCGCGAAGCCTGGGACGATGACCGCAATTCCGCGCAGGCGGTCCAAGTGCGGGTTTTCGAAGGCTTGCAGCTGGTGTGGCGGATTCCGGTATTGCGCTGGCTGGGTGTCGCTTCGTTTTGCCTGGCCTTCATGCAACTGTGCGTCAGTACGTTCACCGTGATCATGCTGGTGGACGAGGCCGGCTACACGCTGATTGAAGCAGGACTGATGCTTTCCGTGGCCCAGATTGCGGGGGTTCTCGGCCGTATCGGCTGGGGCTGGCTTGCCGATCGCACCGGCGACAGCCTGCGCATGCTGCAGTACCTGACGTTGATTTCCCTGGTGTGCTGCCTGTTGCTGGCTTTTCTGCAGCCGGGCTGGCCGGCAGTGCTGATTGGCCTGCTGTTCGCGGTGTTCGGCGCAACGGCGATCGGCTGGAACGGTCTGTATACGGCCGAAGTCGCGCGCTGCAGTCCCTCGGGACAGGTCAGCGTGGTCACCGGTGGCGCGATGGTGTGGAATTTTGCCGGGATCCTTGTCGGGCCGACGGCATTCACGCTGGTCTACCAGCTGACCGGCAGTTATGCGCGGACGTTCGGCTTCATTGCTTTCATTGCAGTGGCCACGCTGGCGGCACTCCATGCCGGCCAGCGCGCCGTGCGCAAGGGGGCGGGGTGATGGAATCAATCAGTAACTGGCAGATGCTGTTCAGCGCGGCGGTCATCGTCGTGGCATTCGCCGTGCGTGGTGGTGCGGGTTTCGGCGGTGGTGCCGTCGCAGTGCCGCTGCTGTCGCTGGTTTTTCCGGTCCAGCTCACGGTGCCGGTGGTGACCGTGCTCAACATGCTGTCATCGATCGGCCACGGCATTGTCGACTGGCGGAAAATCGCCTGGCAGCAGATCTGGCGGATATTGCCGGGCAGCCTGCTCGGAGTTTTCATCGGCATCTACCTGCTGTCACTGATCGATCCGCTGCCGCTGGCGAAGGCGCTGGGGGCATTTGTGGTGCTTTACGCGATTTACGTGCTGGTGTTCGCCAATCGCACTCCGGTCATTCCGCAGCGCTGGCTGCTGGTCGCGGCGGGTGTCATCAGCATGACCGCGGGGATCATCGGCTCGCTGTTCGGGGGTGCCGCAGGTCCGGTGTACGTGATCTATCTGAATACGGTGCGGCTGGGGAAGGACGCGTTCCGCGTAACCATCACCACCATCATGCTGTTCCAGGGGTTGACGCGGATAGCGGGTTACGCGGCTCTGGGACTGTATGACACCAAGGTGCTGACCCTGCTGGCGTTGGCAGTGCCGGTGATGGTGCTGGGTTCGTGGCTGGGTGCGCGCGTGGTGCGCAGGCTGAATCAGGAACTGTTCAACCGCGCGATCGCGGGAGCATTGCTGGTGAGCGGAGCAGCGTTGCTGCTCAAATAGTGCGGGAAACCCTGCTGTTGCCGGTTGCGGCCGTTAACGCAGGAAAATGACTACCGGGAAAACCGCCGCGGCCACGACGAGGACCATCCATTCCATCCGGTTGCGCTTGAGCCAGCCGGTGAAGTGCAAAACCAGCACGACGGCGGCAATCACATAGAACGCGTAGAACAGCATTGTTGTTTTCCCTTGTATTTTTCCCGGAGGATATACGATTTTCTCCTAGCTTTCCAATTCAGGACGGCGATGAGGGACCATTTCACGGCCTGTTAAACAGCGCTGCACGAAAGATGTTGCTGATTTTTTTTGCCTGAAGGGATTGCACTGCATGCGGTGCAACCATAATGTGCTGCGCGAGTTCGGTTGTTATGTCGAACCCGAAGAAAGGGAGGGCTGAGGTCAAAGCGCGTCAGGGCAATTGACCTCATGAGGTGTTCGATTCAAATTATTGTTTTTTAAGGAATTTAATTTACCCCAATTGCTGATTCGGCATGGAATGCGAAGCGGTGACCGGTAGTTGGGTGATTTTTCTCACGTCGTTCGGCAAATCAGGGTTGCCAAGGCACTGATTTACATAGCAAAATGACCCTCCGCGCAAGGCTGTGGGGGAGGCCAAGTGGCACGTATTGCAATATTCAATCAGAAGGGCGGCGTGGGTAAAACCACTACGACGCTCAATCTCGCAGGATTGCTGGCACGGCGCGGTGCCGATCCTCTGGTGATCGATCTCGATCCGCAGGCCCACCTGACCGGTGTTTGTGGCGTTGCGGTTCCGCGCGCTGAGGCCAGTCTCTATGGTCTGTATGCACATGGCGCGCCGGTTTTGGCCTTGTCATGCACCACCCGCAATGGCTGGCAGCTGGTGCCCTCGCACATCGAGCTTTCGAAAGTGGACACCCAGTTTGGCAAGGGACCGACCGTGCTCAACAAGCTGGCCTCGGCGCTGGAGCGCGAAACCCCGGCTCGCCCGGTGTTGATGGATGCCTGTCCGATGCTGGGCGTGCTGTCCCTGAGCAGCGTGTTCGCCGCTGACGGCGTCATCATTCCGATTTCCACTGACTATCTGGCGATGAAGGGAGCGATCCAGATGGAACGTACCCTGAAGGCGCTCGAACAGGTGCTGAAGCGCCGGGTGCCGCGGCGCTATCTGATCACGCGTTACGATTCACGGCGCAAGATGTCCGTGGATATCGAGCAGCAGTTGCGTGAACGCTATGGCGAGGAAGTCTGTGCGACCCGGATCGCCGAGAATGTCAGTCTTGCGGAAAGTCCGGCGTGCAATCAGGACGTGTTCGAGCACGCACCAGCCAGTCGCGGTGCACGTCATTACGAGCAACTGCTCGAGGAACTGATTTCATCGGGCTTCATCCGACTCAAGGTTGCCGAGGGCAAACCTTCAACGAGGGCGGTTCCGCCAGGAGCCCGGATTGCGCTGGCCAAGGAGCAGGAGGCCGCCTTGCAGAGGAGTGTTGCCGCGGGACTGCGCCTGGTCCATCCGCGTCGTACCGGCACTACCTGACCCGGTAAAAACCTCAGCGTGAATCGTCCTGTTTGCTGATCAGGGAGATCATGCTTTCCAGGTCGACACCTTCGCCGCGATTGCCGGTGGCCAGTTCCGTGCATTCGAGAATTTCACAATGCTGGTAAATCTGACGGATTCTTGATTCGGCTTCTTCACGGGTGCGCGCCTGTACCGCAAGATTTTCCACCACCATCCCGCCCCGGGTCTTGATTTTGAATCCGAATTTGGTCATGGCGGTCATGGTGGCTGTATCCGGGGATTTTCAGTCAGTGTCGGGCTTGAGGTCCGAGCGGAAACGTTTGAAGTTTTCCACGTAGCGCCCGGCTATGCCGTTGATCTGGCCGATCTGCTCCGGGGTCAGTTGCCTCACCACCTTGCCCGGTGCGCCGAGGACCAGTGAGCCATCCGGTATTTCCTTGCCTTCGCCGACAAAGGCGCCGGCACCGATCAGGCAGTTTTTTCCGATTTTTGCGCCGTTGAGGATGACCGCCTTGATGCCGACCAGGCTGCCTTCACCGATGGTGCAGCCGTGAACCATGGCCATGTGACCGATGCTGACGTTTTTTTCGAGCGTCAGCGGAAAGCCCGGATCCGCATGCAGCACGGAACCATCCTGCACCTGGGAATTCTCTCCGATGGTGATGGTCTCGTTGTCACCGCGCAGCACGCAGTTCCACCAGATGCTGGCATTGTTTTCCAGTACCACATCGCCGATGACCGTGGCATTGGGCGCAATCCAGTAATCGCCCTTGCAGACCACCTTGCGTTCTCCAAGCGAATATTTCATATGTCGTTCCGCGATCAGAAGCCGACAGCCTGGCCATCGGTGCGGCGCTCGGAGGCGGCGAAATACCCGTCTTCCATCTTGTAGATCAGCTGGGCGCGGCCGAAATCGGTGGACCAGCGGTCAGCCTGCGGCATGTCGTGGCCGCGGGCACGGAGAGCGGCCACGGTTTCCGCGGCAACGCCATGCTCGATGCCGACGGTCAGACCTGAATCGATGCGCCACCGTGGAGCGTCGGATGCGGCCTGGGGATTCTGGCCGTAATCGACCATGCGTGAAATCACCTGCATGTGCCCCTGGGCCTGCATCGAGCCGCCCATGACACCAAAGCTCATCACGGGCTTGCCGTTTTTGGTGAGGAATCCCGGAATGATGGTGTGGAAGGGGCGTTTGCGCGGCGCGACCACATTGGCGTGTCCCGGTTTCAGGTTGAAGCCGTAGCCACGATTCTGCAGGCTGATGCCGGTGCCCGGTACGACCACGCCGGAGCCGAAGCCGGCAAAATTGGACTGGATGTAGGACACCATCATGCCGGACTCATCGGCTGCGGTCAGATAGACCGTGCCGCCTTTGGCGGGATTGCCGAAAGCAGGTTCCTGCGCTTTTTTCATGTCGATCAGCTGGGCGCGTTTCTTCAGGTATGCCTTGTCGATCATCTCGGCAGGTTTGATGCGCATCGTCGCGGGATCCGAGACGTATTCATTGATATCGGCAAATGCGAGCTTCATTGCCTCGATCTGCAGGTGCAAACTGTCGGGGGAGTCGACCGGCAGCTTGGCAACGTCGAAATTTTCCAGGATGCCCAGTGCGATCAGCGCGGCGATGCCCTGGCCGTTGGGCGGAATCTCGTGCAGCGTGTAGCCGCGGTAGTCGATACCTATGGGTTCAACCCAGTCGTTGGCGTGCGCGGCAAGGTCTTCCAGGGTCATGGCTCCGCCATTCTGCTTGGACCAGGCAACGATTTTCTCGGCCAGTTCGCCCCGGTAAAAAGCCTCGCTCTTCGACTCGGCGATCAGTGCCAGTGTTTTGGCCTGCGCGGGGAAGGAAAACTTTTCTCCCGGCGTGGGGGCGCGTCCGCGCGGCATGAACGCCTCGGCATAGCCCGGCTGGTTTTTCAGTTCCGGCGCCTGCTTTGCCCACAGCCGTGCAATGGTGGGGGTGATCATGAAACCGTCGCTGGCGTACTTGATGGCCGGCTCAAAGAGGTCTGCAAAAGGCAGTTTGCCGAATTTCTTCGACATCTCCGCCCATGCAGAAACACAACCCGGCACGGTGACCGAATCCCAGCCACGCTGCGGCATTTCCTGGGCGCCCTTGAAGCGGTCAGCGGTCCATGCTGCCGGGGAGCGGCCTGAAGCGTTCAGCCCGTGCAGCTTTTTGCCGTCCCAGAGGATGCAGAACGCGTCACTGCCGATGCCGTTGCTGGTGGGTTCCAGCACGGTCAACGAGATTGCGGTGGCGAGGATGGCATCAACCGCGTTGCCACCTTTCAGCATCATCCGCAGTCCTGCCTGTGCTGCCAGCGGTTGGGAAGTGGCCACGCAATTGCGTGCCAGCACAGGCATGCGCTGGGAAGTGTAGGGAAATTCGAAATCAAATGGGGTCATCTGTTACTCGCAAAATAAATACGGGGCATTGAGCCCCGTATATTAACGCACTGCACAGCGCCCTGAACGGGCGATGCGGATCAGTTGGGCTGGATGCCCGCGGCGCGTGCGACCTTGATCCATTTCTGGATTTCGGCGCGGTTGAACTTGTCATGCTCCTCCGGTGAGCTGCCCACCGGCTCTGCACCTTGATCGATCAGAGTCTTGCTGACCTTGGCGTCTTTCAGTGATTGAACCAGTGCTGAATTGACCTTGTCGATGATCGCTTTCGGTGTTCCTGCAGGGGCAAACATCGAAAAGCCGCTGGACACCACGAAATCCTTCAGTCCCTGTTCCTGCATGGTGGGTACCGTCGGCGCGGCAGGTGAACGCTTGGCGCCGGTCTGAGCGATCATGCGCAGCTTGCCGGTGGCGACATGACCGACTGCGGCGGGCATGCTGGGGAACTGCATCTGTACATGACCGCCGACCAGATCAATCATCGAAGGGCCGCTGCCCTTGTAATGCACGGCGGTAAGCTTGATGTTGGCCGTGGAAATCAGCAGTTCAGCCGACAGATGGCCGACGGTGCCGATGCCGGCTGTGGAGTAGAAAATGTCGTTGGGGCGCGCCTTGGCCAGCGTGATGAATTCCTTGAGGTTTTTCGGCGGCAGCGACGGATGAATCACGAACGCTGTCGGTACGTCGGCAACGATGCCGATGGGGACGAAATCCTTGACCGAGTCGTAGGGCAGCTTCCGGATCATCGCAGGATTGATGGTGTGGCCTGCAGAAGCCATCAGCAGCGTGTAGCCGTCAGGAGCCGCGCGTTTCACCGCTTCGGTGCCGATAGTGCCGCCGGCGCCACCGCGGTTGTCGACGATGATCTGCTGGCCCAGGAGTTCGGCCATTTTTGGCACAAAGATGCGGCCGATGATGTCGGTGTTGCCGCCGGCTGCAAAGGGAATCACCATGCGCACGGTCTTGGCAGGGTAATTCTGTGCATGCACGGGTGTCAGTGCGGCAGCCAGAGCCGCCGCCGCGACCATCTTGTATGCGATTTGCATCTGTTTCTCCTAAGGTGGATTGCGCTCCGGTTGTTCCGGGAACGTCATGCAGGTGCGCGAGTTTACAACGTGCACGGAATTTGGGGAGAGAACGCGGAAAATCGGTTGCCTGACGGGCCATCTGCGTTACCTCCCGTGGACGTACAGTAAAATTCGCCCGCATTGCCTCCCATGACGGAAATTAGCAGATTGCCTGATCCCCGTGCCCGCTCCGGCACGCCGTCTCCGGCCGTAACGGACCGGGACAGCCTGCGTTCGGCCCTCGAGCGCGGTGATGACGTGTTCGTGCGTCAAGCCCTCAATGCATTTCCCCCGCCCAGCGCCAGGGCAGCATGGGAGATGCTGGACGAACTGCTCAGGGAGCCGGTGGCGGCGGACGAGACTTCTGTCAGGCTGCGCTATTTCGCGTTTCCGATGATCATCGTGGCCGGAGCCCGATCGAATCTGGAGGTGTCCGGTGCGCTGCCCGACGTATCGAAAATCGTCACCTTGCTCGAGCAGAAGGGTGCGCTGGGTCCGACCCGGAATTTCGGGCTGGGTAATGCACTTTGCCCGGTCGAGTCCCTGGAAAAACTTTCCCCATCAGCGCTGTGGCGTTCATTGCGAGAGACTTCCGGGCACCTGCTATCCGAGGCTTTGGAGCCAGGACCGTTGATGGTCAGGCCGGGCAGGGAGCAGGTGCATCTGCGGTTTCTGGTCGGTGCCGGTGTGACACCCGACAGTCTGCCTTCCCTTCAGGAATCGGCTTCGAACGTCGGGACCTGGGGCATGCCGGTGACACACGAGCTGGCACATCAGTTGGCACAGCCAGGCCTTGAAATCCTGCCGCTGCTGCGCCCACCGGTATCGTTGACCAGGGCAGCCTATCTGGGAAGGCGCGCGCAACTCGAGGCTGCACTGGACATCTTTCTCAGCAACAGTCTGCGCCGGTTCCGGATGAGCGTTGGCGATCCTGTGGCCGTGTTGTCCTCACACCACCTCCCCGGAGGAGCAGGGGAGTTGAGGCTCAGTCTCAGCTCGCCGCTGGATGAGTCGATGCTGGAAGGTTTCTGCTGGCCGCTGCATCCACTGGATGAAGTCATTGATACGGAAAATTTGCTGACCGGCGCACTGACTGATTATGGCGTGCGCGACTGCCGCCTCATTGGACAGGTCATGCCAGACATGATGGGGAACGGAATGCGGTTTGTTACCGCCGGTATGGCGGAGACTGCTGCGGCGTTGCAGTGAGCGGTCCTGCCGCGTCACCCCGGCGTACTGCCGGACATGTGCAATGAAACCTTATCAATCACTGACACCGGATTTGATCCTCGATGCCGTGGAGAGCTGCGGTCTGCGCTGTGAAGGACGACTGCAGGCACTCAACAGCTACGAAAACCGCGTCTATCAGGTCTGGCTCGATGACTGTTCTTCCGTGGTCGGCAAGTTTTACCGTCCGGGGCGCTGGAGTACCGCGGCGATTGAGGAGGAGCAGGATTTCGCGACAGAGCTGGCTGCGCAGGAGTTGCCGGTCGTGGCGCCGCTGGCATTCAACGGCCGCAGGCTACATGTGCATGGCGGTTTTGAATTCGCGCTGACCCCGCGCCGTGGCGGGCGTACGCCGGAGTTCGATGATCCTGAAACATTGCAGTGGATGGGACGTTTCATCGCACGTATCCATCTGACCGGCCAGGCCCGTCCGTTCCTGCATCGACCGCTCCTCGACATCGAATCCTTCGGCTACGAGCCGGTCCAGTTCGTGCTGGATACCGATTTCATCCCGGAAGATTTGTACGACACCTATGCCACCGTCGTCGAAGATGTGATCGAGCGGGTGGAGCGGCGCTGGGCGGCTGCAGGGGCGGTGCGCAATATCAGGTTGCATGGCGATTGTCATGCCGGAAATGTGTTGTGGACCGACAGCGGTCCGCATTTCGTCGATCTGGACGATGCGCGCATGGGGCCCGCAGTGCAGGATCTGTGGATGTGTCTGTCCGGAGAGCGCAAGGCGCAGCAGTCACAGTTGCTGCATCTGCTGGAGGGTTACTGCGAGTTTCGGGAGTTCGATCCCGCGGAATTGATGATGATCGAAGCGCTGCGCACGCTGCGCATCGTGCACTATACAGGCTGGCTTGCACGGCGCTGGGAGGATCCGGCCTTTCCCGCAAACTTTCCCTTTTTCAATACCCAGCGCTACTGGCAGGACCACATTCTCGCACTGCGTGAACAGGCTGCCGCACTGGATGAACCCCCGCTGCAGTGGCGGCGGTGACCGACCCGCAGGCTAGGGCATGCCGAGGGCGTCCTTGGCGTTGCGCACCAGGTTTTCCGGCGGCAGCGGCTTGTTGAGGTAGCCCGATGCGCCGTAGGCGAGTGCGGCGACAATATCGTCGCGTTCGGCACGGGCGGTGACCACGATGATGGGGGTGTTCTTGAATTCGGGGTGTTCGTGGAATTTGCCCAGCACATCCAGCCCGACGGTATCTTTCAGTTCCACATCCATGATGATCAGGTCGGGCAATGGTTTCTTGCCGAGTGCAGCGAGGATTTCCGGTTTGTTGCCGGCGCCGCGGACGTCGAATCCCGCCTGCATCAGGCTGCGCGCGGCCACCAGGGCTTCCGCCTCGTGGCAGTCGACCAGCAGAATCGTATGCTTGCCGCCGCCGCGGGGAGGGATGGGCTTGCCCGGGCGGTTGAGGATGTTGATCTGGTAGCCGGACTTGAGGCGTCGCACACCGGACATGGTGCCCTCAGCCTGCTTGATCTGGTGCAGCGTCGGTTCCTTGGGCTTGTCGTTGAAAAAATTGCCGAAATCGATGGATTTCTCGTCGGGTTTGGCAGCGGTCTTTGCCGGCAGCGGCTCGATGTAACCGTCGCGGGCGAGCTGGGT
The DNA here is from genome assembly GCA_038144955.1 of Burkholderiales bacterium. Classification (GTDB taxonomy): domain Bacteria; phylum Pseudomonadota; class Gammaproteobacteria; order Burkholderiales; family SG8-41. Next base: position 19,488 of record JAYQOT010000044.1, read on the forward strand.
CAGCGCGGCATCGATATTGCCGGCGCGGGGGAATTTGGCCTTGAGTTCGTCGGCTGTTGCCTGTTTGCCGACTGCGGCCAGCAGGCCTTTGAGTCCGGGATTCAGGGCGCCGGGTTTGGCAGCGAGTTCGGCAGTGCCTTTGGCAGTGGGGCGATAGGCTGATTTTTCACTCATCGGTGTTCTCGGGATTGCGCGGGACGGCGGTCAAGGCCGTCAAACCCCTAATTTTATGCTGAAAAGACCATTCATGTCCCGAATCCGGATTTCACGGGTTGGGGCAGCACAATCCCCGGATTCGGGAAACACTGTCGCACTCCGACAGGGTCTGCTGCAGGTTTTAAGGCGCCAGCCGTCGTACACTTCCGGCATGGATGTATGGAATCAGGACTTTGTTCGACATGCGCCGATGCTTGCGCATTTCAAGGATTGGGGACGGGAACTCGCGGGATTGCACTGGCCTGAGCGTTCGCGGGTGCAGAAAATCCTCGATGCGGCTGAAGTGCGCACTGCGTCCGGTTTGCGGCTTCAGGTGGTCGAGCCGCGCGATGGGGAATCCTACGAGCTGCGTGTTTTCGGATGCGGTGAGCTCGAGTCCAGGGAAAACAACTGGCATGACCTGTTCAATGTCCTGGCATGGATCGTTTTTCCGAAAACCAAGGCGGCGCTGAATGCCCGCCACCATCAGGCGTTGAGGGAAGAGCGGAATCTGCCCGGGAACAATCGCGGCAGGGTGCGTGATGCACTGACCTTGCTGGATGAAAGCGGAGTCATAGTGGCATCGGCCGACCCGCAATTGCTGCAGATGATCCGTGAATTCAGCTGGAAATCACTGTTCTGGGACAGGCGCGTCGCGGTGTCTTCATCCATGTACTGGCTGTCGCTGGGGCATGCCTTGTGCGAGAAAGCTCTGGCTCCCTACCGGGGCATGACCGGTCACGGCCTGCTGCTGGAGGTCGGGTGCGATTTTTTCAGACTGAATGACAGGGACAGGGCTGTCTTTCTCGACCGCCAGGTTGCTGAACGGATTGCTGATCCTCATTTCATGACAAGTCCGGATTTCTTCTCACCGATCCCGGTTCTGGGCATTCCAGGATGGCATGCAGCAAACGGGTCCTCTGAATTTTATGATGATCACGGGTATTTCCGACCGGGCCGGCGCAGTCGGAAGTCCGCGAAATACAGGGTGACGGGAGAAACCGGATGATCGGTTTGCTGCAGAGAGTCAGTGCCGCCCAAGTCAGTGTCGACGGGACGGTGGTGGGTGCGATCGGGCCCGGCCTGCTGGTTCTGATCGGTGTTGAGAAGGACGACACCGCGAATGAGGGGGACCGTTTGCTGGGGCGGCTGCTCGATTATCGTGTGTTCAACGACGAGGCCGGCAAGATGAACCTCTCCTTGCGGCAGACCCGCGGTGGTTTGTTGCTGGTGCCGCAATTCACCCTGGCTGCTGATACCCGCAAGGGTTTGCGGCCGGGCTTTTCGGATGCCGCACCACCGGAAACGGGCAGGGCTTTGTTCGAGCGGATGGTTGCCAGGGCGCGTGAGCTTCATCCCGCAGTGGCGCAGGGACAATTCGGAGCGCATATGCAGGTGGCCTTGACCAATGAGGGCCCTGTCACTTTCTGGTTACAGGTGAAACCGGAAAGCCATGGGGCTTGAGTGGTTACTCGTTTATAAAAACACAATAAAAACAGACGCTTGTAATACCAGTTGTTTGGGTGGCGACACTTGAACTTGGGCTCACCGCCCTGATCTAATGCCCGTATTCAACCTTTCGGGGGAACTGGAGATCTATGAAACGCGTATTT
>JAYQOT010000045.1:0-20775 GCA_038144955.1 Burkholderiales bacterium
TAGACGAACACGCTGGCAAATGACGTATGCCGCCGGTTGTTGGAATCGAACGGCGACTTGCGCACCAGGCGGTGGACGCCGGTTTCGGTGCGCAGGTGGCCGAAGGCATGGTCGCCGGTGATTTTCAGTGACGCGCTCTTGATCCCGGCGACATCGCCTTCGGATTCCTCGAGAACCTCGACGCGGAATTCCTTGCCCTCGCAGTAGCGCAGATACATGCGCTCGAGCATCGACGCCCAGTCCTGTGCTTCGGTACCGCCGGAACCGGCCTGGATGTCGAGGAAGCAGTTGTTGGGGTCCATCGGGTTGGAGAACATGCGACGGAACTCCATGCCCTCGAGGATGCCGTTCAGCTTGCCGGTATCCTGCTCCACCGCGATCAGCGTGTTGTCGTCCTTCTCGTCGCGCGCCATCTCGAACAGCTCGCGCGCATCGCGCATGTCACGATCCAGATCGTGCAGCGTGACGACTATGCCTTCGAGGGTCTTGCGTTCGCGGCCGACTTCCTGCGCGCGCTTGGCGTCTTCCCACAACGCCGGGTCTTCGCTCAGCTTGACCAGTTCCTCGAGGCGTCGGGTTTTGGCCTCGTAGTCAAAGATACCTCCGCAGAGCCCCCGCGCGTTCCTCGAGGTCGTGCAGACGGTTGTCAATGGCGTTGATGCGTTCGGCTTCCATGGAATTTCCGCGGGAAAAAGCGGATTTTACCGCAGCTCCCGCCAACCGTCTCTTAGCTGACGGGGGTTTTGACCGGTTTGCCTTCGAGATGCAGCAGGATGTTCTCGATCTGCAGCGCACCCATCGCGGTGCGCGTCTCGTTGGTGGCACTGGCCATGTGCGGCAGCAGTACGACGTTGTCGAGTTCAAAGAAGGCCGGGGGCACGTTGGGTTCGTCGTCATAGACATCAAGGCCGGCGCCGGCGATTTTCTGCTGCTGCAAATAGTCCAACAGTACCGGCTGGTCGACCACTGAACCGCGGGCGACGTTGACGAGATAACCCTGCGGGCCCAGCGCATCGAGCACAGCGGCATTTACCAGCTTGTCGGTTTCAGCTCCACCGGGGGTGATCGCGACCAGCACGTCGGAATTTTTCGCCAGTGTCACCGGATCGGGATCGTAGGCATAGGGCACGTTCTTGCGGTTGCGGTTGTGGTAGCGCACGGTCATCTTGAAGGCGCTGGCGCGTGTGGCAATTTCCTCGCCGATGCGGCCGAGGCCGAGGATGCCCAGAGTCTTGCCGCCCAGCGAAGTGGTGAAAGGGTAGGTACCTGCACTTTTCCAGCGGCCGGCGCGGAGGTAGCGGTCAGCCTGGGGAAACTTGCGCAATGCATTCAGCACCAGTGCCATCGCGCAGTCGGCCACGCAGTCATTCAGCGCATTCGCGGTGTTGGTGACGATGATGCCGCGTTTTTTTGCTGCATCGAGGTCGATCTGGTCCACGCCGACGCCGAAGTTGGCGATGATTTCCAGTTTCGGCAGCGCGTCCATCAGTGCGGCATCCACCTTTGAATGGCCGGTGTGGGCGAGGGCGCGTATTTTCGGCGCCGCCGCTTTCAAAGTTGCAGCGCGGTCGGTTTGTTCCCACAGCTTGATCAGGTTGAATTCGCGTTCCATGCGCTGCTGCGTGACCAGGTGGCCCTTGGCAGTGAGTAGCAGTTCGTGTTTTTCCATAAATTCAATTAAATCAACAGGTTAATATGTTTTCGACGCCAGGTCAGGCGTCGTGCCAGTGTTCGAGTATGAATTGCAGGGTGGTGGCGCCATTGTAGTGGTTGGCGGACAGGCGGTAAGTGGCAGCAATGCGTTCGGGTAGCGGACCGGTCTGTCCGAACAACATGGCTTCGAACTGCCGGCCTTCGCGGCGCAGCCTCAGTTTCAGATGGCGTTCACCGACGATGCGCTGGGAGGTGATTTCAAAGAGGTCGTAAAAGCGCGGCTCCGGAAATCCCTGCCCCCACACCGTGTCAGCCAGTGCCGTGGCGTTGGCCAGTGTGGCTTCCTCCAGCGGCAAGGGTCCGTCAGTGACCCATTCGCGCTCGAGGTCGGCATCGGTCAGCAGGTCGCGGCTGACTTGCTCGAATGCGTCGCGGAAAGCTTCCAAAGTTCCCGGTCTCAGGATCAGGCCCGCCGCGGCGGCATGTCCGCCGAAGCGCAGGATCAGCTGCGGATGACGTTTGGAAATCAGATCAAGCGCATCGCGCAGGTGCAGTGCCGGTATGGAGCGCCCGGAACCTTTGAGTTCGCCATCACCTTCACCGGCAAAGGCAAACACCGGGCGGTGCACCCGTTCACGCAGTCTTGAAGCGAGGATACCGATCACGCCCTGGTGCCATGACGGATCGTGCAGGCAGAGGCTGTAACCGGCAGCTTCGGCGTCAACGGTGGCGAGTGCGGATTCCTGCATGTCTGCTTCGATTTCCCGCCGCTGGCGGTTGAGCCGATCGAGCTGTGCCGCTATTTCGGCTGCACGAATTTCGTCGTCGGTGACCAGGCATTCGATGCCCAGCGACATGTCGTCCAGCCGTCCTGCGGCGTTGAGCCGGGGTCCGGCGACGAAACCGAGGTCATAGGCGCCGGCGCGGCGGATGTCACGTCCGGCGGCATTGAACAGCGCCCGCAGGCCGGGCTGGGCGCGGCCGGCGCGCATGCGCTGCAGACCCTGCTGCACCAGCAGCCGGTTGTTGTCGTCGAGGCGCACGACGTCCGCCACCGTGCCGAGCGCGACCAGATCAAGCAGTGCACCGAGGTTGGGTTCCGGTTTTCCATCAAATGTCCCGCGGGAACGCAGTTCCGCGCGCAATGCCAGCAGCAGGTAGAACATCACCCCGACACCGGCGAGGCTCTTGCTCGGGAATCCGCAACCGGGCTGGTTGGGATTGATGATGCACCAGGCCGCGGGCAGCTTGTCGCCGGGTAGATGATGATCGGTGACCAGTACCTTCATGCCCAGTGCGTTGGCTTCGGCTACGCCGTCAATGCTGGCGATGCCGTTGTCTACCGTGATCAGCACGTCCGGTTTCTTCTGTTCTGCGGCGAGGCGCACGATCTCGGGCGTGAGGCCGTAGCCGTATTCGAAACGGTTGGGCACCAGATAATCCACCTGAGCGCCGAAGGCGCGCAGCCCGCGCAGGCCTACTGCGCAGGCGGTGGCACCATCGGCATCGTAGTCCGCAACGATCAGCAGTTTTTTTCCTGCGGCAATCGCCTCGGCGAGCAGGGTTGCCATGGCGTCGGCGTTGAGCAGCTTTTGCGGAGAAATCAGGCGCGACAGGTCGGGGATGGTCTGGTCCGCTGCAGAGATTCCGCGCGCGGCGTAGATGCGTGCCAGGAACGGGGGTATTCCCCCGGCAACCAGTTCTGCGACCACGCCGGGATTCGTGGTGCGGGCGACGATGCGGCTCATGGATCCTGCGGAAGCAGTCCGGCCCAGTTCTGCGTGCGGCGCCAGAATTTCAGCCGGTCTTTCGGGCGCAGCGTGCAGCGCAGGCAGTGTTCGGTGCCGGTGGCCACGATGACGAGTTCCTGCAGCGGTCCGTCGAGTGCGGCCCACAGCGGCGCAAACCACGATTCGTCGAGTATGCCCATCGTCTTCAGCCAGGCCTCGGGTCCGCCGTAGCGTACGGAGTGGTGCATGCGATTGAGGGTGATCAGGTGTCGGCCTTCCGGGTCTGGACGGCTACCCGACCATAGCGCAGCGCTGGCCGGTGCGACGCTGCAGTCGGCACCGCTGTTGACGGCAAGCGCCGTGGCCAGCATGTCGTCGGTCCACAGGTCGCTGAAATGGCGGCCCGGAACCGCCGGTTTCAGTCCGCCACCCCAGAACAGGACGCTGTTGATGGACGGCAGTCCGCGTGATTCGCGATTGGTGTTTACCGGGTGATCGTGCATCACCATCTGTGCTTCGGTGAGGATGCGATGCCAGTGACTGGATTCGGTACCGCTCAAAATCGCCTGCGGCAGCGGTCTGCCCGCCACCGAGCTGAGCAGTGGTGCCGCCAGGTCGATTGAATGGTCCTGGCGGACATACCAGCGGACAGGATCTGGCGCGAGGAAGGTTCTCCCCGAACCGGCAAAGTGCGTGTTCAGCGCTTCGATCAGCGCGGTGGCTTCTGCTGCTTCGATGGTCAGCGCGGGCGCCGCGATGGTGCGCGATCCGCTGCGGTGCAGTTGCAGATGCAGCGGGTCGGCACGCAGCCACCAGCCATTCTCGGTTGCGTAACCGTCTACTGCGGCGGTGAGCGCGGCGACGGGCCAGTCAGCGCGGCGCTCGACTTCGAACGCCTGGCACAGCCAGGCCTCCGCTTCGACGGCAGGAAAACGCTCAATGCCGCCGCGGCTGAATATCCGGCGCAAGGCAGGTGCTGCGCAGTCGATTTCAGGTTCGGAGACCAGTCCGCGGGACGGCAGCAGATCGGGAATGAACAGGGTTAGATGCACGGGGCGATGCGGAAGAAGACGCCGGTTTCAATGCGTCGAGTCTAGCACGTGACCCGCTGCATCGATGGCCGGTCCCAGCGGCTTTGTGGCACACTGCGCCTTTGTTTTCCGCTGATCCACGTGAATTCTTTTCCACTCTTCGTCGGCCTGCGCTACACGCGCGCACGGCAACGCACGCGATTCATTTCCGTCATTTCGCTGATCTCGGTGATCGGGATTGCACTGGGCATGACGGTGCTGATCACCGTGTTGTCGGTATTCAACGGCTTCCAGCGCGAAGTGCGGACCCGGATGCTGAGCGCGGTGGCGCATGTGCAGATCACCGGGCTGGGTGAATCGCTGCGTGACTGGCAGAAGATTGCCGCAGTGGCTGCGAAGCATCCGCACGTGCAGGCGGTTGCGCCTTATGTTTCAGCACAGGGGCTGCTGACCAGCGGTGGTCGCGTGCGCGGCGCTTTTCTGCGCGGCATCGACCCGGCGCAGGAAGACAAGGTCAGCGAGATCGGTTCGAACATGCGCTCCGGCAAACTCGATGCCCTGCGCGACGGCGAATACAACGTGGCTCTGGGTGCCCCGCTGGCACGCGCGCTGGGCGTGGTCACCGGGGACAAGGTGGTGCTGGTTGCACCCCAGGGACAGGTGACTCCGGCGGGCATACTGCCGCGGCTGCGCCAGTTCACCGTCAGCGGGATTTTCGAAGTCGGGCATTATGAAATCGATTCCGGCCTCGCGGTTGTGCATATTGCCGACGCGCAGCGCCTCTATCGCATGGATGACCAGGTCAGTGGCGTGCGCCTGAAGCTGGATGACCTGTTCCGGGCGCGCAGCGTCGCCCGCGAACTGCTGTCCGATCTGCCGGCCGATGTCAGTATCAGTGATTGGTCGCGGTTCAATGCTACTTATTTCCGTGCCGTCGAGCTTGAGAAGCGGATGATGTCGCTGCTGCTGTTTTTTATCATCGCCATCGCTGCGTTCAACATGGTTTCCAGCCTGTTCATGGTGGTCAAGGAGAAGCAGGCGGATATTGCGATTCTGCGCACCATGGGCGCCACGCCCGGCGAAGTGATGCGCATCTTCATGGTGCAGGGCACGCTGATCGGCGCCATCGGCGTCGGTTGCGGCATCGTCTTCGGCATCCTCGGCGCGCTGAATGTCGCGGCCATCGTGGGTTCCGTCGAGAGCCTGTTCGGATTCAAGTTCATGCCGCAGGACGTCTACCAGATCGCCGACCTGCCTTCACAGCTGCAGGCGATGGACGTGATCGGAACCGCGGTGGTTTCGTTCGTGCTGTCGGTATTGGCGACGCTCTATCCCAGCTGGCGGGCCTCGCAGGTCAACCCGGCGGAGGCGCTGCGCTATGAATGAACACGGCGCCGTTCCGGTGATTGCCTGTAGCGGGCTGCGCAAGGTTTACCGTGAGGGTGCTGACGCGGTGCCGGTGCTGCTCGGCGTCGATCTCGAAATCGCGGCCGGAGAGCGGGTGGCGATCATCGGTGCTTCAGGTTCGGGCAAGAGCACGCTGCTGCACCTGCTGGGCGGGCTGGATGCGCCCAGCGGCGGGGAAGTGCGCATACTCGGTAAGGCATTGTCGACGCAGACCGAGAAAGAGCGCGGTGCGCTGCGTAACCGCGCGCTGGGTTTCGTCTACCAGTTCCATCACCTGCTGCAGGAATTCACCGCCGAGGAAAATGCGGCCATGCCGTTGATCATCCGCGGGGACCCGCGTGAATCGGCTCTGGCCGCGGCACGCGGCATGCTGACCGCGGTTGGGTTGGGTCATCGGCTGACACACACGCCCGGCGAATTGTCAGGCGGCGAACGTCAGCGCGCCGCACTGGCGCGGGCACTGGTCACAAAACCGGCCTGCGTGCTGGCAGACGAGCCCACCGGCAATCTCGACCGGCGCACCGCGGAAACCGTGTTTGACCTGATGATGCAGCTGAACCGCGAAACCCGCGCCAGCTTCGTGATTGTCACCCACGATCCGCGCATCGCCGAGCGTGCCGACCGCATACTAGAACTCGAGGACGGAGTGCTGCGGCCGTTTACGCGTTCCCGTTGATGCCGATGTGCATGATCCCGGCACCGACCACGTCGCGATAGAAGTCTGCGTCGCTCAGCGACTGCTGCAACAGGAAATGCGGCGCACCGCGCTTGATCAGCCGCGGCACGATGATGGCCAGCGCGATTACCAGCAATCCGGTCCAGATCCAGCCGGTCAGGGCCAGCGCCACGCCGATGCCCAGCACCGGCAGCATGAACAGCGGCAGCAGCAAGCGTCCGCTAAGAAAACGCGCCGCTCCTTTGGCGTCGAAGGTCACCCGTATGGCCCCGCTGGTGTAGGCAGCAACGAACTCGCCATGGGTATAGCGCAGTGAGGGTGCGAGAGGAGGTGCGTCAGGTGCTTCCATTTAAGTTAATGATTTTATTCAATTAATTCAATATTCCACCGGCACAGGATCGAGGCTGCGCCAAAGGTACCAGGTTGCGACCGACCGCCACGGCGTCCATAGCCGGCTCAACGCTGCGATGCGGCGGTCGGAGACTTTACGGCCCTTATTGTAGTGAAGGCTCAACGCGCGCTGCAGGCCGAGGTCGCCGAGCGGAAACACGTCGGGCCGCGTCAGATAAAAGATCAGAAACATTTCCGCGGTCCAGCGGCCGATGCCCTTGACCTGCACCAGGTCCTCGATCAGCGACTCATCGTCCATCTCGTGCCAGCGGCGGACATCGAGGGTGCCGGCGGCAAACCGTTCTGACAGATCGCGCAGGTATTTCACTTTCTGTCCAGAGAGCCCGCAAGCGCGCAATTGTGGTTCGGACAGTCGCAGAACCCGTTTCGGCTGCATTTCACCGACTGCGGCGGCAAAACGGTTCCAGACACTTTGCGCGGCCTTCACTGAAATCTGCTGGCCGATGATCGAGCGGGCGAGCGTCTGGAAGGCGTCACCGCGGCTGGCGAGCGTGAGTCCCTGATGGCGCTTGATCAGGGCGCCGAGCACGGGATCGGCATCGGCAAGAGCCCGGGTCGCACGCTTCCAGTAATCGGGAGTTTTCGGCGTCATGATTTTCCGGTCCTGTGCTTGCTGCGGCGTCGCCACGACAGGTGCACATGAATGCGCCAGGCGATGTCGACTACGAAATAACCGATGATGGCGAGGGTGATCGCCAGCAACGGCAGGCCCACCGCCAGCGGCTTGCCCATTGCGACCATCCAGTCGATCAGTGCTGGAATCCAGTCGTTCCAGCCATGATCCCTCATGCTGAAAGTGGCAGGAATCGCCTGCTGCGTGTCAGTCATCGTTACCAGGGCGCCGTAGCGATAAGCCAGGTAATAAAGCGGGACGATGGTCAGCGGATTGGTGTAGAGCGTGGTCAGTGCTGCAACCGGCAGGTTGACGCGGAAAATGATCGCGAGAATTGCACCGGAGAGTATCTGCAGGGGACCCGGCACCAGTCCGGCGAACAGCCCGGCGGCCACGCCGCCGGCTACCGAACGCCGGTGCAGGTGCCACAGGTTGTGATGTCCCAGCCAGGGTTTGCACCAGGCAATCCAGCGGTTTTCGGTGATTGACCGGTGTGAGGGCAGGTATTTGCGGAACAGTTTTCGAGGCATGATGGACAGCGTGGCCTGATCGTCAGCGGCGTTCCTGCTGCCGCGTTATTGAATGACCATGGTCCCGCATATTATCGCTTTCGCCGCCGGTGTCTGGTGGCTGCAGCAGCAGCCGGCACTGCCGGAACCGGCATGGACCCTGGTGATGGTGCCCTTTGCGGTAGCTGCGTTGCTGCTGCGCCGAGCCGGGCTTGTGGTGTATGCGCTGCGCCGGTTCGCGCTGCTGACTCTGTGCCTGGCAGCGGGTTTTTTCTGGGCCGCGGCCTTTGCGCATTGGCGCATGGCTGATGCCCTGCCGGCGGAGTGGGAGGGCAGGGATATCACTGTCGTCGGTGTCGTCGCCGGCTTGCCGCAAGCCTACGAGCGCAGCGTGCGATTTGCCTTCAATGTCGAGCGCATCCTGACGCCGGGTGCGCAGGTGCCGGATCGCATTCTGTTGTCGTGGTGGGGTGAGCCCAGGCGTGATGCGCGGCAACAGGAATTGCCGCGGGTGGCTCCGGGCGAACGCTGGCAGCTGGTGGTCAGGCTTAAGCGTCCCCATGGCCATTCCAATCCCAACGGTTTTGATTACGAAGCGTGGCTGCTCGAGCGCGGGGTGCGCGCCACCGGCTATGTGCGCCCTCGCGGCGAACATCTGCGTGTGCAGGAATTTGTCCATGCACCCGCCTACTGGGTTGAATCCGCGCGTGACCGCCTGCGGACGCGGGTGCGTGTTGTACTCGGCGAGGCGTCCGCCGCGGGCGTGATCGCCGCACTGACCATGGGAGACCAGGCGGCCATACCGCCGGAACAGTGGCAGATCTTTACCCGCACCGGAGTCAATCACCTGATGTCGATTTCCGGTTTGCACGTCACCATGCTCTCGGGGCTGGCATTTGCGATCTGCGCTTTTCTCTGGAAGCGCAGCGCCCGCCTGACGCTGCTGCTGCCGGCGACGAAGGCTGCAGCATTGATCGGGTTGCTGGCGGCGCTGGCCTACGCACTGCTGGCCGGATTTGCAGTGCCGGCGCAGCGCACGGTGTTCATGCTGGCAGTGGTGGCGATCGCGCTGTGGCGGGGTAATCTGGCGGCGGCTGATGAGGTGCTGGCCCGTGCGTTGCTGGTGGTACTGTTGATCGATCCGTGGGCCGTACTGGCGCCCGGATTCTGGCTTTCGTTCGGGGCTGTAGCGATCATCATGCTCGTTTCAGTACATCGCCTGCGGCAGCCGGGAATGCTGCTGGCCTGGGCCCGCGTGCAATGGGCCGTGACCCTGGCGCTGGTGCCGCCGCTGCTGGTGATGTTCCAGCAGGTATCGCTGATTTCCCCGCTGGCCAATGCACTGGCCATTCCGCTGGTGAGTCTGGTGGTGGTGCCAATGGCACTGGCGGGTCTGGCACTGCCGGTCGATACCTTGCTGCATTGTGCGGAATGGCTGATGGCGTTGTGTCTGACTGTGCTGCAGTGGCTTAGTGCTCTGCCGGAAGCAGTCTGGGCTCAGCATGCACCACCGGCATGGACTTTGCCTGTGGCCATGGCGGGCGTGGTGTGGATGCTGTTGCCGCGGGGATTCCCGTCGCGCTGGATCGGAGCCCTGGCCTTCATGCCCATGTTGTTGATCAGGCCTGAGCTGCCTGCCGCGGGTGCGGTGAGGATGACTGTGCTCGACGTCGGCCAGGGCCTGGCGGTAGTGGCGCAGACCCGAAGCCATGCCTTGCTCTTCGATGCCGGTCCCGCGTTCGGGCCGACCGCGGACAGCGGCACCCGCATCATCGTGCCCTTCCTGCGCGCCGCAGGCATCCGCCGGTTGGATGCGCTGCTGGTCAGTCACGATGACCATGACCATACCGGGGGGGTGAATTCGGTCCTCCAGGCAGTACCGGTTGCAACGATGCTTTCCTCGCTGAACGACTTCGATCCTTTGCTGCTGCTGGGACCTGAAGAGCGGCGCTGCCATTCCGGGCTGTCGTGGCGCTGGGACGGAGTGCTCTTCGAAATCCTCCATCCGCCGCGGGCGGCGGATGCCGCGATCCGGGTGAAGAGCAATGATCGCAGTTGCGTGCTCAAGATTTCCACCGGCGGCGGCAGCGTATTGATTCCGGCAGACATCGAGCGCCGCAGTGAACGGCTGCTGCTGGATGGCGCACCGGAAGCGTTGCGTGCCGATGTGCTGATTGCGCCGCATCACGGCAGCAGAACTTCGTCCACAGGAGATTTCGTCCGGGCAGTGGCACCGCTTGCCGTCATTTTTCCGGTCGGCTATCGCAACCGCTTCCGTCATCCGCATCCTGAGGTGGTTGAGCGCTACACGGTGGCGGGAAGTTCAAGCCACCGCACTGACCTGGACGGTGCGATAACCTTCGAACTGGGTTACGGTCGAGCACTGGCGATCAGCCGTCATCGCGACCGGCATTTGCGCTATTGGCATGCCCGCCGCAATGACGGAGCCTTCGATGGTCCGATGGATTTCTTCTGAAGTGCCGCCGACGTCTACGCGGCTGATCAGCGCTCCCGGCCTAGTAGCCCGGCGGGGGCGGGTAGTAACCGGGTGGCGGCGGCGGATAGCGGTAAGCCGGCGGCGAGTAGTGTCTGCGCTCTGCGGTGCGCACCGGCACCTCGGTCGGCACCTTGTGTCCCTTGGCATACATGCACTGCACATAAGCCTGATCGTAACGGCGTCCTGCGGAATAACCGGAAGCATTGGCCGCGCCCGATCCTGCGGCTGCGCCCACCAGGAGTCCGGTGCCTGCGCCTACAGCAGCGCCGTTGTGACCGCCGATTGCTGCACCGGCGAGTGCGCCGACCGCAGTGCCGATGACCGCGCTGTTTACCGCACTTTCAGTCTGTGCTGCTGCTGCGTTCTTGCCACCAATGGAGTAATTGGCGTACTGCCGGCAATCCACATCGTCGACACGGAACTGGTCGAAGGTCTTGTTGCTTCCGGGCAGCGCCATGACGCTGGGCCCGGTGGGCATGGACATGCAGGCGCCGAGCAGCAGCGGGGCCGTGATCGCAGCAAATTTGAATGATGTCTTCATGATGTCAGCTCAGCGGGTACTCGGAGGCGGTTGCGGCGTAACCCGTTGCCAGGGCGATGCACAACTGCCGACATGCGGGTAGTACGCCTTGGAGTCCGGGCAATAGTACCAATAAGATTCCTGCGCAGACCCGGCAGGCCCACTCTGCGGTGCAGAGGCGGCTTGAGTGTCGTTGCGCTCGACGTATACCGTTGTGGTGGCCGGTTGCACATAAACCGTGCGCGGGTAGACGTAGTAGGGAGCGGGATAGTAGTGCGTCGGGTACAGCGGCATTCCGATGTGAATCCCGACGCGTGGGCCGCGATAATGAACGCCATAAGAACCGTAGCCATGCGCAGCGGCCGGCAGACTGGCGACAGCGGTAAATCCAGCCAGGCATCCAGCGACCGAAAATTTGATCAGTGCATGCATGTTGAACCTCCTGTTTCCTGATTCCGGGTTCGGCATGTGCATAACGATAGATCGGGTGCCGTGGTTTGTTGATGCTTCTTACAAAGGGTTACATTCGTCGGACCGGCATTAAAATAATTAATTAAAACAACTACTTGAGTATGCTTTGCGGCGTGAGTATGCAAACCGCGTCATGCCCTGCTCGAGCAGCGCCTATACTCTGGCCCGCTGGTCATGGAGGCTGGCTCCAGTCTGAGGGCAAAAAAAGTGGATTATCGCTGTCCGTTCTGTGAAAAAGACCTGAAAACACGCAAGCTGAGTCACGCCGTGATCTCGCGCGCGGAGATCGATTGCACGTACTGCAAAAGCAGGCTGAGCTACAACGTGCATCGGCTCGAATTCGGCATGGTCATGTTCAATTTCGCTGCGGTTGCCGTTTTTATCGCAGCGGCCTACTGGCTGCACAGCAGAGTGTTGGCGGTCATTGCCTTTGCCACTGCAATGGCCGGAGCCCTGACGCTCCCGGTGCTGGAGCGTACGTGGCTGCGCAACTGGCCGCGTTTCGTCGGCGCAAAGCCGAAAAAAAAGGATTTCGACGTTTAAGCGCACGCTGAACGGGATGGGTGAGGTGGTGGATTTTCTGAGGTGTGAGGTCAGCGGGAAGCGCATTCCCGGTGTCAACTGGTGCTTCAGATATGGGGTCCATCGCTACTGGATCCCAGGTTTGAGTTGTCCGGGGGTGTAATTCTTCCGGCTGTTGCAGTCATTGGCGTGCAATTTGCAATTGCGTCAATAGCTTAGTTCCTGCTGAAGGAATCTCACCTGTCGGCGTTGGGTGCTGTGACAAATATCGGTAAAATACGCCGATGCAGCGATTGCAAATCCACATAACAAGTCCCCGCAAAACAAAAACGGGGACGCATGCTCCGCTTTCTCGGCATTTCCCGGCGTCGCTCCATGTCTGATCCCGTCAATCCCGCTGTGGAAACTGCGTCGGTCGCCAAGGTCTACGGCGAGCCCCTGTTGGAACTGCCACAGGACCTCTACATTCCGCCCGATGCACTGGAGGTTTTTCTTGAGCAGTTCGAAGGGCCGCTGGATTTGCTGCTCTACCTGATTCGCAAGGAAAACATCAGCGTCCTCGATATTCCGATGGCGAAGCTGACCGAGCAGTATCTGGAATATGTCGAGCTGATGCGGACACAGCAGCTTGAACTGGCCGCCGAATATCTGCTGATGGCAGCGATGATGATCGAGATCAAGTCGCGGATGTTGTTGCCGCGTCCTGCAGCGAACGATCTGGAAGAAGACCCGCGCGCAGAACTGGTCCGCCGTCTGATGGAATACGAGCAGATGAAGCTCGCTGCGCACAACCTCAACGAGGTGCCGCAGGCTGGCCGCGATTTCACCGTGGTGCAAGTGCTGTTCGAGCGTGAAGCGTCCCTGGCAATGCCTGGTGTGGACATTGAAGACCTGAAAATGGCCTGGCTGGGACTGCTGCAGAGGGCCGCAGTCAACCGTCATCACAAGATCACCCGCGAGCAGTTGTCGGTGCGTTCGCACATGAGCCGCATTCTGCGCATCCTGCAGACCGAGGGGTACGTGGAGTTTGCACGCCTGTTCAATCCGGAAGAAGGACTGCCGGTCCTGGTGGTGTCGTTCCTCGCCATACTGGAGCTCGCCAAGGAAGTGCTGATCGAGATCAGCCAGGAACAGGCCTATTCGCCGATTTACGTCAAACTGAGAGGCGGCACGCCAGCCGCTGTGCAATGACCGTCATGGAAGAAAACACTTTTGATCTGGCACGCGTGAAATACGTCCTTGAGACGGCTCTGCTGGTGACCCAGGAGCCGATGTCGCTGGCGGAACTCAAGAAGCTCTTCGACGAAAAGCTCGACAATGACACGCTGCGCAAGGTGCTGGACGATCTGCGTAGTGACTGGGAGGGGCGGGGCATCGAGCTGGTTGCGGTGGCTTCAGGATGGCGTTTCCGTGCGCGCCCCGAAGCTCAGCAATTTCTAGACCGGCTGAATCCGCAGAAACCGCCGAAATATTCCCGTGCAGTCCTGGAAACCCTTGCCATCATCGCTTATCGACAACCGGTGACCCGCGGGGATATCGAGGAAATCCGCGGCGTTACGGTGTCTCCCGGAATCCTGAAGGCACTGGAGGCACGCGGCTGGATCGATATTGTCGGGCATCGCGAAGTGCCGGGTCGCCCGGAACTGTTCGCGACAACCAAGTCGTTTCTCGATGACCTGAACCTGCGTTCGCTCGAGGAACTGCCGCCGCTGGCGGAACTCGGCAGTCTGGTCGAGCAGGTGCCGGGCGCCGATATGGATATTGCCGCCGCCCTGGCCGGTACTGCTGAAACTGCGACCATGGCCGAGGGCGTGATGGATGCAGAGGACGATTCCGACGATGCGTCTGATGCGATGGCGGACGATGGTGAAGATCATTCCGAGGAGGCCGTCGCCGAAACGCCGGCGCGCGCACAGTTGCATTGAGGAGATGATTCGCGCCGCCCTGGCGCGTAGCGGAAGTGCCGAAGTCCTCTCGGAACGCAGGTTGCGGGTACCTGAAGAACAGTGGTAAAAAAACCTCGCATGGAAAAAGAAATCATCGGTAAATACACGATGCCCGGCATCGGCTTCGGCACTCTGGGCAACAAGGGCGATGCCGGCTGCGCACTCGTTGAGGCGGCTCTGGCGGAAGGCTACCGCTACATCGATACCTCCAGGTACTACGGCAACGAAGATGCGGTCGGTAAGGCATTGGCTCGCACTTCGGTGCCGCGCGGCGACATCTGGGTGACTACCAAGCTGCTGCATCCGAAGACGCCGCCGCAGCCCGACCTTGCGCTGGAACTGGACAAGAGCCTGCGCATGCTGCAGACGGATTACGTCGATCTGCTGCTGATTCACTGGCCCAGTCCGCAGGTATCGCTGGAGTGGGCGCTAGGTGAATTCGTGAGGCTTCGCGAGCAGGGCAAGGCGCGCACCATCGGCGTGTCGAACTTTCCGGCGGCCCTGGTGCGCCAGGCCACCGATATCGTCAGCGACCTCGCAGCCAATCAGGTTGAATACCATCCCTACCTGAGCCAGCGCCCGCTGCTGCAATTGATGCGTGAAAAAGGGATGGTGCTGGTCGCCCATTCACCCCTGGTGCGCGGGGCGGTGTTGAACGACCCGGTGCTGCAGGAGATCGCTGCTCAGCGCGGGCTGAGCGTCGCGCAGGTCGTGTTGCGCTGGCTGGTGCAGCAGGATCGCGTCGTCGCCATCCCCGGCGTTGTCAACGTCGGGCAGTTGCGTGAAAACCTGAAGGTTCTCGATTTCACTCTTGCGGACGACGAAATGACCGCCATCTCGGCGCTGGCCCGCGGCACTCGGATTGTCGATCCGCCCCACAGCCCGGTCTGGGATTCCTGAGGTGGCATCCGGCCGGTCGCCGGCCGGGTCCGCAATTTGCGGGATTGCGCTGCGGCTTTGCCGGGGCGTTTTTCAGGCGGTCAACCGCCGGTAAATGTCCGCCACCTGCAGAGGCAGTTTTTTTACGTCGTCTACCAGCGTCCAGTTTACCGGCCCGTAAAGGTGCGGCAGGTAGTCGCGTGCTTCGTGGTCTATGGTGATGCAGAATGGTTTGATCCCGGTGCGCTGTGCTTCGATCAGTGCCTGACGCGTATCCTCGATGCCGTATTCGCCGCGGTAATGATCGCTGTAGTCGTCGGGTTTTCCGTCGGATAGCGTGATCAGCAGCTTGGTTCGGGCATCGACGCCATCCAGCAGCCGGGTCAGGTGACGAATCGCAGCGCCCATGCGCGTGTAGTCCTGCGGCTCAATCCCCGCAATCCGGCCCCTGACAGTATCGTCATAAGGTTCTTCGAAGCGTTTGATGCGATAGATTTCGCAGCGCTTGCGGGTAACGCCCGAGAAGCCATAAATGGCATAACGGTCACCCAGGGCATCCAGGGCTTCGCACAACATGATCAGCGCCTCCCGCTCGGCATCATTTATCCAGCCCTTGGTGGATCCACTCATGTCGACCATCAGCAGCACCGCCAGATCCCGTTCGGTCTTGTGTCGCCGCATGAGCAGGCGGTCCGGCAGTTCAAGACCGCTTTTCAGGTCGATGTGGCCAGAGACCAGTGCGTCGAAGTCAATTTCATCACCTATGGCCTGGCGTTTAAGCATCCTGTCCTCACCGCGCAGCATTTCGAAAATCCGCCTGAAGCGGATGATTTGCGGACGATATGCGGCCAGCGTAGTCGCGACGAAATCATTATCTGCCGGCGACACGTCGGATTCACGCAGCATGCACCAGTTTTTGCGGTAGTGACGGCGTTTGCAGTCCCACTCGTTGTAGAGATAGGCGCCGGTTTCGGACGCTGATTCATCCTCCATGTCTGCCGGCGCATTTTCATCAACCGCTGCAGGGTCATACTGACCAGAATCGGTTGCCGATTGGAGGTAATCCCCGGGAATCTCATCCAGATCCTGCAATATGGAGTCGATCAGCCTGGATACGTGTTCCGGGGGCGTGACCGGCGTCTGGTCCAACTCCAGTTCAAACGTCGCATTGCCTTCAGCGTTTTTGGCAACCTCGATCCGGAAGCGCTCCAGGGTTCCGCCGGCATTTTTCGCTTCGGTCTTGTGCTCATGGGCAAGTTCGGAAAGGGCCTGGGCCAGTTCGCCCTGTTCGCGTTTAAGCCGTGCTTCGCGCACAACCGAAGTTTCCGCGCGTAACGCGGTACGGTGGGGCAGGCGGGGAGCATCCAAGATGCCGTACAGGCGTTGCAGCCACTCAAGGCTGTGGTTGACCGTCGCTTCGGCTTTTGACAAGACACTGCGGCATTCCTCGAATGCAGGAACATGCAGCTTTGACATGTCCCGCGCAATTCCCGGCAGCACACGGGCGATGCAGGCTTCGAGCCGCAGGTTTTCGATATGACTGAGCAGGGCGCTTGCCCGCACCGGATCGGGATAACCCGCACAAGCGGCCGCCAGATCGACGTGGAAGGTTCCGTAACGGCCCTGTGCCCAGAGCAGTGCGATCAATATCTTGTAAATATTGAAGTTTTCCGTCCGCGTTGGCAGTGCGCTGATAAGGACCGGCAAATACAGTGTTTCGGTATCGGTCCAGGGTTCGCCGGCAGTGTCCAAGCTCAGCTTTCTTCCGGAAAGGCCGCGGGCGAACAGTCCGAGGATGTTCAGGTTCTCTTCAAGGGAGGCAGCCTGATTTCCGGCCTTTGCCTGCGTCCAGACGTCGATCTGCCGGAAAATCTCGCTGCCGCCATGCAAACCTTCACGGTCGTAGGTGTCCAGTGCCTCGATGATCCAGGCTTCCATCGCCTGCGAGTCCAGTTTTTTGAGCGCTGCATTGGCGCTGGCGGCAAACTGGTAAGCCAGCTCATAGTTGGTGCGGGTGATGACTTCGGTCCACTGCAGAACAAAATCCTGCTGCGCGCGCGGCAATGTCGCCAGTTGCCGTGCCAGCGGACCGGCTGAGCGGCGGGTGGAGAGTACCGGATTCAGCAGGTAATCCAGGCGCCCGACGAGTGTTGCCAGGCTGAGTGCGGATGCGGCCATGGACGGGGCCGGAGTAAATTCAGAAAACGGAAGAAACGAATTCGTCAATGGCGCGCAGCATTTCCGGATCATCGGACAGTGCTTCGGCGATGGCGCTGTGACAGGCGTTGTGCGACGGAACGCCGCGCACGATCAGCTTGGCCGCATGGACCAGTAATCGCGTCGATGCTCCTTCGTCGAGCCCGTTGCCTTTGAGGTTGCGCGTCATGTGGGCGAGGCGAACCAGGGCGGCCGCGGTGGCACTATCGGTTCCTGATTCCGTGAGAATTATTTTTTCCTCAAGACTGGCGCCGGGATAACGGAAATCGATGGCGACGAAACGCTGGCGTGTGCTGGGCTTGAGTTCCTTGAGCACGCTTTGGTATCCGGGGTTGTATGACATGGCGAGCAGGAACTGCGGCGGCGCCTGCAGCAGTTCGCCGTGTTTTTCCATCGGCAGGATGCGCCGGTCATCGGCCAGCGGGTGGATCACCACCGTGGTGTCGCGTCGTGCCTCAACCACTTCGTCGAGATAGCAGATGGCGCCGGCGCGCACCGCGTGCGCCAGTGGCCCGTCGACCCAGACCGTTTCATTGCCCGTGATCAGGTAGCGGCCGACGAGGTCGGCGGCGGTGAGGTCGTCATGGCAGGACACCGTGACCAGAGGGCGCTTGAGTTTCCAGGCCATGTGTTCGATGAAGCGCGTCTTGCCGCACCCGGTCGGTCCCTTGAGCAGTACCGGCAGTTGGCTGGCATAGGCGGCCTCGAACAGCGCGATTTCATTGGCGCAGGGTTCGTAATAGGGCTCGGCGTCGATGACGCGCGCTTCGGTCTGCAGCGATTTTCGGGAGAGAGGGGCGATTTTGGTGGCCATGGGCGACCCGTTCAGCGTGTGAAAGGGAAGTATATCCCGCCATCTCCAGGGATGATATTAAGTATATGTTTTTATTGATTTATTAAGAATTAGACTGCGCCGGAACCGGGCGGATCGCGAAGCTCATGCTGTGCAGGTCGCCGAGGACGTAGGTGCAGGGTGCGCTGACGCCGGCAACCGTGCCGGGATCGATGCGCAGCGTTTCGCCGCCCTTGATGTTGGTGATTTTCTCGATCACCGCACGATGTTCATGACCGTTGCACACCAGGTCGTAATCACCGGTCAGTGCCATGGCCTTGGCGTAATGCGGGTAATGCACCATGAATATCCGCCGTTGTGCGAGTACCAGAGATCCGTCCTGACCGTAGTAGCTCAGGCGGTTTTTCGGTTCCTGCGCCCACTTCGAGAGGTAGAACAGGTCCCCCGTGTTGTTGCCGTGGATCAGGTGGATGGGCAGCCCCAATCCGACCACTGAATGCAATGTGGACGGCGCGATCAGGTCGCCGCAGTGCAATACGGCCTGGGCTCCCAGTGCTTTGGCCTCGGTAACTGCCGCGGCCAGAGGCTCACGGTGGTCATGGCTGTCGGAAACGATGCAGATTTTCAAGAATAACCTCGCCATCATTGTATCCGATGCCGTACCAAGTTTTTTCTATGACCACATAACCTTTCTTTCTCTTCTTTCACAGTACCCCGTGGCCGTTTAAAATCAGCGCAATTCTTGGGGGAGGTATTGATGTTCACCAGCAATCCGTTTGCCGCACTGTCGGCATTCATTCCGCCTGCCTTCATGCCGACTTTCCTGGTCGTCATGATCGCGCTTGTTGTTGCAGGCACACTGTTTGATGTTATCCACAAGGGCAGCGCCCGGTATTTTTTTGAAAACTGGCGCAAATCCAAAAGTAAGGGCAAGCCGGTCGAAGGCGGTGAACTGATATCCATCGCCGTCAAAACCGGGGTGGTGGATGTGCTGACTTCCGGCGAATTCTGCAATCAGCGCCGGCGGATCGCCCATCTGCTGACCATGTACGGTTTCGTGATGTACGTGGTCGCTACCGCACTGATGGTATTTTGCTACCCGACTGCCGCGACGCCTACGCCTTCGATCGTGGCGATGATGTGGTGGATCGGCGGCCTGATGGTTTGCGCGGGCGGCTACTGGTTCTGGTTCTTCATCCGGGTGGACGTTGCCGCCGAAGGGAACTCGCCGCTGCGGGTCATGCACGCCGACCTGTTCATCCTGTCGCTGCTGGCCAGCACCACGCTGGGCCTGATCTGGGGCTTCCTCCAGGTCAAGGGTGGCGCCGGTGCGAACGCTTTCTTCGGTCTCTACATTATCGCGACGACGGTGCTGTTCGGTTCGGTGCCCTGGTCCAAGTTCGCGCACATGTTCTTCAAGCCCGCTGCGGCCTTCGAGAAAAGAATGTCCGAGGCCAACGGCACGGTGCAGAACCTGCCGACTCTGACCCGTGACGAGCCGGAGCAGCAGCAAAGACATTCCATGGAGCTGCTCAAGGATGCGCCCATGGACATGGGCCTCGGCATCAAGCGCGAAGCACCGCGCCACTATTAAAAAACACCGTAATTCAGGAATACAACTAGGAGCCTACGAATGCCTACCTTCGTCTACATGACAAGGTGCGACGGATGCGGACACTGCGTCGACATCTGCCCGTCCGACATCATGCACATCGACAAGACCTACCGCCGTGCCTACAACATCGAGCCCAACATGTGCTGGGAGTGCTACTCCTGCGTGAAGGCCTGTCCGCAGCACGCGATCGATGTGCGCGGATATGCCGATTTCGCGCCTCTGGGCCACAGCGTTCGCGTTCACCGCGACGAACAGAAGGGCACCATCGCCTGGCGGATCAAGTTCCGCAATGGCACTGAGAAGAATTTTCTCTCTCCGATCACCACCAAGCCCTGGGGCACTGCAATTCCCAAGCTCGCCGAAGTTCCGGGGCCTACCAAGGAAATGCGTGACAGCGAATTGCTCTACAACGAACCGAAATGGATCCGCATGGACGACGGCGGCCTGCATACGCTGAAGTCCAACGGCCTGAAGATGAAGAAAGGCGTGTACTACTAATGGCTTACCAAACTATCGTAGAAGACGGCATCGACATCCTGGTTGTCGGTGCGGGTCTGGGCGGCACTGGTGCCGCATGGGAGGCCCGGTTCTGGGGGCAGGACAAGAAGATCGTCATTGCCGAGAAGGCCAATATTGACCGCTCAGGTGCGGTGGCACAGGGCCTCTATGCCATCAACTGCTACATGGGCACCCGCTGGGGCGAGAACAAGCCGGAGGACCATGTCCGCTACGCCCGTATCGACCTGATGGGCATGGTGCGCGAAGACCTGCTGTTTGACATGGCGCGCCATGTTGACTCCACGGTGCACCAGTTCGAGGAGTGGGGCCTGCCGATCATGAAGGACCCGAAAACCGGGCGCTACCTGCGCGAAGGGCGCTGGCAGATCATGATCCACGGCGAATCCTACAAGCCCATCGTCGCCGAGGCCGCGAAGAAATCCGCGGACAAGGTATTCAACCGCATCTGCGTCACTCACCTGCTGATGGACGAAAGCAAGGAGAACCGGATTGCCGGTGCTGTCGGTTTCAACGTTCGTACCGGCAATTACCATGTCTTCAAGTCGAAGACGGTGATCTGCGGTGCGGGCGGCGCGTCCAACATCTTCAAGCCGCGTTCGGTGGGCGAGGGTTCCGGCCGCACCTGGTATGCGCCGTGGTCATCCGCTTCCGCCTACGGCCTGATGATCAATGCCGGTGCCAAGATGACGCAGATGGAAAACCGCATCGTGCTGGCGCGCTTCAAGGACGGTTACGGCCCGGTCGGTGCCTACTTCCTGCACCTGAA
>JAYQOT010000046.1:0-20467 GCA_038144955.1 Burkholderiales bacterium
AGTATGGGCTGCGCTGACCGACGCGGTAATTGTTCCTTGATTCGGCCAGGTGTCGGGCTGGGGAGACAGGCAAAATGAACGAGAAGCCGAAAATGTGCGATTTGTACTATCATCCTGCTCGCCAAGGTGCATAAACACCGATTCCGGGAGAGATAATGAGACGATATATCGCGGCACTGCTCGTGCCGGTTATTTTTCTATTCGCCGGATGTGGCCGCGAACCGGAACCCGGTTCCGCGCCGCGAGCCAAGCCAGCGCAGCCGCAATCTGCCTTGATCGACATCAATAGCGCCAGCGCTGAAGAGCTTGCGGCTCTTAAAGGTATAGGCGAGGCTCGTGCGAAAGCCGTTATCAGGGGACGCCCCTATGCACGCAAGGATGAACTGGTGCACAGGAACATCATTCCGCAGTCAGTGTACGACCGCATCAAGGACCAGATTATCGCCCGGCAGAAATGACGGCGTACGTTTACTGTACTGCAACATCCCGATGCCAATATTCCAGTAGCGAAACCATTTTTTATAAACGATGACACTCATGAACAAGTACCCGCTGATCTACTGCCTGTTATCCCTGGCCTTCGTCGCTTCTCCCGGTGCCCAGGCTCAGTCCTTCCCGTCCAAGCCGGTGCGTATCGTGGTGCCGGCGGCACCCGGGGGTGGCACCGACATCCTCGCCCGCATGCTCAGCCCGAAATTGAACGAGCAGTTCGGCCAGCAGATCGTCATCGAGAACCGCGCCGGCGGCGCAACCATGATCGGCACCGAGTTCGTCGCGCGCTCGGCGCCGGATGGCCACACCATGGTCATTGCCACCACGCCGCATGCGATCAATCCGACGCTGTACAAGAAAGTGCCCTTCGATCCGGTGAAGGACTTCACGATGATCAGCCAGCTCGGCCTGACCACCACGGTGCTGGTCGTGCATCCCTCGCTGCCGGTGAAGAATGTCAGCGAGTTCATTGCGCTGGCGAAGGCGCGGCCCGGCCAGCTCACTGCCGGCACCGCCGCGGGCAACTCGGCCTATCTCGCGGTAGAGATGCTGAAAATGATGGCGAAGATCGATGCGCTGAACATCCCCTACAAGGGCGCGGGCCAGGCGCTGTCCGACCTCGTCGCCGGCCATGTCCAGTTCCAGGTCAACACGATGCTGGCGGCGAAACCGTTCATCCAGGCTGGCCGCCTGCGCGCGATCGGTGTCTGCAGCGCCAAGCGCTCGGCGGCGCTGCCCAATGTCCAGGCCATTGGTGAAACGGTCAAGGGATTCGAAACCAGCGGCTGGTATGCCCTGCTCGGGCCGGCCGGCATTTCGCGCGAGACCACGCTGCGGATCCACGACGGATTCAGCAAGGCGCTGCGCAATACCGACATGACCCGCAATCTCGCCGATCGCGGCGTCGAAGTGGTGGCCGGCACCCCCGACGAGCTGGCAAAAGTGATGCCGGCGGAAATCCGGAAGTGGGGCGCGGTGGTCAAGGCCTCCGGCGCCACTCCGGGCTGAGCGGCGCTAGACCCCGAACCCGGCGTATTTCTCAGTCGCCAGCAGGCGCGCGATTTCGACTCGCAGCTCGGCGATGTCACCGTCGTTTAGTGCTTCGAGGTCGCCCATGTCGCGCTGGAAGGCCTCGCGTGTTGGTGGAAACGCCAGCGCATGGCCCCAGGGTTGCAGCTTCGCGCCACGCGCGCGGCCGTAGAGGTGCACATGCAGTTCGGCCCGCCAGTTGCCGTTGTCCTGGTAGTTGATGCGGCCGATGTCTACACCCCTTTGCGTAAGTACCGTCCTCATTGCCGCACCGGCGACCATGGTCAGCTTCACCAGCTCGATCGCCTGCTCAGCAGACAACTGCGTGCGGTCTTCCACCGGCACTTTCGGATCGATGACGATGTGGCCACCGTCGCTGCGCGACACATGCGGCTGCGCCAGCGTCTTCAGCACGAAATGCCGTGATTCGAAAATCACCGCCACGTCACTTCGCCAGCGGCGGCAATGGAACGGGCGTGTCGGGCGGCACCGGCGTGCGGTCGACGTTGAGGCACATCGACACCAGCACGTAGAAACCGTTGACGGTGATCAGGTCGACCACGCCGCGTTCGCCGAAACGTTTCAGCGCCCGCGCGTATGTTTCGTCACTGACCCCCTGGGTGCGCTGCAGCTCGGTTGAAAATTCATAGACCAGGGTTTCGTCGGCATCCATTTTCTCCGGGCGCCGTCCCTGCGCGATGTCTTCGGCGATTTTCGGATCGAGCCCGCCTTCCAGCGCCAGCTTGTGGTGCGCGACCCATTCGTACTGTGAAGTCCAGTTGCGTGCTGTGATCAGGATCGCCAGTTCGTTGAGCTTGCCGGTCAGCGTGCTGCGGAAACGGATTTCCTCCCCGAGCTTCTGCACCAGGTCGCCGATGCCCGGGCTGCGCAGCCAGACATTGAACGGTCCGCCCAGCGGTCCCGGTTTCGACGCGCCGGAACTGGCGAGCTTCGCGCGCGGTCCGGATCTGATCGCGTCGGACAGTGTGCGCTGCTCCGGCGTCAGTTGCTCCAGCGGAATCAGTTTGAAGCGGCGGTGGTCGGCGGCAGCAGGGTCATTGCTCATCGGGGCCTCTTGAATTATTAAATTAAAACATATACTTAGTATGATATTCCGGGTATGAGCCCGGATTATGTCTTGATCATCGTGCGCAGCTTGGCGACCGCCGCGCCGGGCGAATTAAACACCGGGAGGCTGCTCACCGCGGAGACCACGGGCACCGCGCGCGACAGCGTGAACTGCGCGAGCACGATGACATCGCAGCCTTTGATCTCGCGTGCCCTGGCGGCGACCAGTGCATCATGCTTCGCCGCATCGCCGCCGGCCAGCGCATCGAAGGCGCCATCGACCACGTACGGCACCAGTTCGACTTTCTGCCCGCGCGCTGTGGCCATTTCCTGGATCTCAGCGGAGATTGATGGAATGGTCGGGCCGACCGTGGCCATCACCGCAATGCGTGAACCCGCTGCCAGCGCCTGTTCGATCATCGCATCGTTGGGCTTGAGGATGGGGAGGTCGAACTCGGCGATGCAGGTGTCGATGACTTCCCGGAACGCCGAGCAGGTGAAGAGTATGCCGTCGGCGCCGCGCGATTCGATATAGCGGGTCAGCGTGCGGAATACGTCGTACATTTCCGGCACCACGCCGCCGGCTTCGCGCACCCAGTTGAACAGGCCGTCGTCGAGCAGGTTGCTGATGCGCGCCTCGGGCCAGTCGGCGGCAAAGGCGCGGACTGCGGCTTCCATTGCGTCCTTGTGGACGCTGAACAGGACAATGTTGGGATTTTTCGGCATGGTCGGTTTCTTGCGGTTCAGTTAAAGGCCGGTTGTGCGCAATCAGGTGGGGCGGTCGCCGGCGAGGGTGATGCGGTGCATGATGCGGCGGTGGCCGTGGTAATCGTTGACCGGATTGTGCTGCACGCAGCGGTTGTCCCAGAACGCCAGCGACCCGGGTTTCCAGGAGAAGCGGCAGGTGAATTCGGGGCGGATCTGGTGTTCGAAGAGGAAATTCAGCAGTGCGGTGTTTTCCGGTGCCGTCATGCCCTTGATGCCGGCAGTGTGCGCGACATTGACATAGAGCGCTTTGCGCCCGGTTTCAGGGTGGGTGCGCACCACCGGATGCTCAGCGTGGATTTCCTGTGGCGCCGCGTCCTTGCCGTCGGTCTTGCGGCGGTCCTCACGGGTCAGGCTTACATCCGCCTTGGCCGAGCTGTTGATCGCGACCAGTCCATCGAGCATGCTCTTCATGGTGTCGGAAAGTGCTTCCCACGCCAGGTACTGGCTGGCGAACAGGGTGTCGCCGCCATAGGGCGGCACTTCGCGTGCGAGCAGCATCGAACCCATCGGCGGTTTTTCGAGATACGTGGTGTCGGAATGCCAGATGCCCCCGAAGTTGACGCGTTCGTGTTCCAGTTTCTTGACTTCGATGATGCACGGAAATCCGTCTATGCCTCTGACGAAAGGGTATTCGATCGGCTGGCCCATGGATTCGGCGAAGCGCATGAACTGCGCCGGCGTCAGCGGCTGGTCGCGGAAAAAGATGACCTGATGTTCGAGCAGGGCGGCGCGGATGGCGCTGGCGGTTTCAGCGGTCAGGGGCTGCGCCAGATCAATGCCGTCGAGTTCCGCGCCGAGCGCTCCGGCGATGCGTTGCACTTTCATCCGCAGATTCTGACATAAAGCGCCGGCGGCAGGACCGCCTCGCCGCTGTAAAATGCGATGCTGCTCCATCACATCCAACTTTTCATGCGAGACACCATGACCCGAACCTTTGCCCGGCGCATCGCTGCGATGAACGCGATGTACAAACTGCCTGCCAGCGACTACCCGGTGCTGCCCGTAGATCTTGTCGGCCGCCTGACCGGATTCAAGGCCACGCTGATGGACGAAGTGCACGAGATCGACGAGATCGTCGCGATGGCGAAGAACGGTGCCGCGCCTGCGGAGGTCCTCACCGCAATGGCCGACCTGCTCGGCGACGTCATCGTCTATTGCCGCTCGGAAGCGCTGAAGTACGGGCTGCCGCTGGAGGAAGTGCTGGACGTGATCATGGACAGCAATGAAAGCAAGCTCGGCGCCGACGGCAAGCCGATCTACGACGCCAACGGCAAGTTCCTCAAAGGCCCGAACTACTGGAAACCCGAGCCGAAGATCAGGGCGCTGCTCGAACGCGCCGTGTCCGGCTGCTGAACTTCAATGGGATCAACTGCGATGCCGGAATCAGGGGTTGCCCCCAACTACGCCGAGCTGACCCGCGCTTACACCCGGCTCTATCGCTACCAGCACCTGTCGTCCATCGTCGGCTGGGATCGCAACGCGATGATGCCGCCCGCAGGCAACGAGGCGCGTGCCGCGGCCGAAGCCGAACTCTCGGCGCTGATTCACCGCACGCGCACCGATTCGCGGCTGAAACCGTGGCTGGATGCCGCCGAGCGGGAAGCGCTGGACGACACCGCCCGCGCCAACCTGCGCGAAATCCGCCGCGACTGGCGCGATGCCAACGCGCTGCCCGAATCGCTGGTCGAGGCGAAAACGCTGGCCGGCGCACGCTGCGAACACGCCTGGCGCAGTCAGCGGCAGGCCAACGACTGGCAAGGCTTTCTCGGCAATTTCCGCGAAGTGGTGAAGCTGTCGCGTGAGGAGGCGCGGCTTCTGGCAGACGACAGCGGCCTGTCGAAGTATGACGCGCTGATGGATCGCTACGAGCCCGGAGTGCGCACGGCCGACATCGACCGTATTTTCGGCGATGTCAGGGTATGGCTGCCGGAGCTGATCGCAAAAGCGCAGGCGAAACAAGCGAAGGAAAAAGTCCTGCAGCCGCAGGGCCCGTTCCCGGTGGCGGCGCAGCGCGCGCTCAATCGCGAAGTGATGACACTGCTCGGTTTCGATTTTGCCGCGGGCCGCCTCGATGAAAGCGCGCATCCGTTCAGCGGCGGCGTACCCGAGGACGTGCGCCTGACTACACGCTACAGCGAGAATGATTTCACCCGCAGCCTGCTTGGCACCATCCACGAAACGGGGCACGCGCGCTATGAGCAGAACCTGCCGCGCGAGCTGCTCGGCCAGCCGGTGGCCTGCGCGCGCTCCTTCGGCATCCACGAAAGCCAGAGCCTGTCATTCGAAATGCAGCTGGCGCGCAGCCGGCCGTTCGTCGGCCTGCTCGCACCGCTGCTGAAGAAACATTTTGGCGATCAGGCAGCGTTCGATCCCGACAACCTGTATCGGCTGTGGACGCGCGTCAAACCCGGTTTCATCCGCGTCGATGCCGACGAAGTAACCTACCCCGCACATGTGATCCTGCGCTACGAAATCGAACGCGCGCTGGTCGAAGGCGACATCGAGCCCGACGACATCCCGGTACTGTGGGATGAAAAAATGCAATCGCTGCTGGGTCTCGATACCCGCGGCAATTTCAGGGACGGCTGCCTGCAGGACGTGCACTGGACCGAAGGCGCCTTCGGCTATTTTCCCAGCTACACGCTGGGCGCGATGTATGCGGCACAGTGGTTTGCGGCAATGCGGCGCAGCAATGCCGATCTGGACACGCGTATCGCCGAGGGAGGGCTCACAACGGTATTTGACTGGTTGAAAGCGCGGATCTGGTCGCAGGCCAGTTTATGGACAACGCCGGAATTGGTGCGCCGCGCCAGTGGCGAGGCACTCAATTCCCGGTATTTCCGCAACCACCTCGAATCACGTTATCTGTGAGTGGCCGGCCGGGGCGGGGCGCTGACCCGGATTGACGCTCCGCCGGCCTGACGATAGTCTTTGGGAACGGCAAATTCAGGGGCGCCCAACAGCCCTCCCGCAGCACGCGGACAAGCCGCCGTTACAGTCAATGGAGGATGCAAGATGACCCGCTCACTGTGCAGCACCGCACTGTTTTTCGCTTTCGCGCTGGCCGGATCGGCAGCCTGGGGGCAGAACGTCAAAATAACGCCAGTGGGTTCCCACCCCGGGGAATTGTGCGCGCAGGACCGCGCGATCGTCTTCGAAGATCCGACCGGCATCCGCATCCTCTACGACGCGGGCCCTACCGTGACCGGTGGCGATGATCCGCGGCTTGGTTCCATCGACAGCGTGCTGCTGACCCACATGCACGGCGATCACCTTGGCAACGTCAAGCTGAAAGCGCCGGGGGCGGGATCGTGTCCGAACTCGGAACGTGTGCCGGCGCCGAACTCGACTACCGCCGAGGTTGTAGCCGCGAAGAACGCAGCGCTGGTGACTACCCGCGCCATGGCCGGTTTCGTGTCGAAAAAAGTCAGCGACATACGCGGCAAGCCGCTTCCGGTATGCCCGCCGCGGCCCGGCGCGACCACCACTTTCCCGGTCAAGGAAGCCTGCACCTCGCGCATCGATCTGGGTGGTGTATTTGAAGCGAAGGCGGGGGGCGCTGCGAAGGGCGTCGAGATCACGATTGTCTACGCGTCACACGTCAACGACGCCCCTGCTGCGCTGATGTCGAAAGAAGCGCAGCAGCGGCTCAAGGCGGATGGCGGTATTGAGGAATACGGTCCGGCCACCGGCTACGTCGTCAAGTTCAGCAACGGCCTCACTGCCTACCTCTCGGGAGACACCGGCATTCATTCCGAGATGAAAACCGTCGTTCGCGATTTTCACAAAGCCAATCTCGCGGTGCTCAACCTGGGCGTGAATCCGGGGATCTACATTTCCGCCGCGCATGTGTTGAACGAACTGGTCAAACCCGAGTCGGTGATCTTCACGCACGTCAACGAGCCGGCCACCATTGACGGCAAGCTGTTGCCGAAATCGCGCACGGCAGCAGTGATCAAGGAGGTGAAGGCCAGCGCGCATCTCGCCATCAGCGGCCGCACCATGGAATTCAACGGTGGCGGCGAGTGCGTTGCAGGTTGCGACAGATAGGAGGACGCACGTGGAAACCCTTTACCGCTGGCGGGTGCAGGAAAAGGACAAGCGGGGGCGTTTGCGCTGGCGCCTGGTCAGGACGCTGATGACCGAGGAGACCGCGCGTTTCTGGGCCGCAAACAACCAGCGCGTCATTGAGCGTATCGACGCGCCGGGTGCTGTGCAGGCTGCCAGCGCCATGCGCGCGCACGAGCGGCGCACGACGCAGTAAAACGCCGAGTTACTGGCGCACGCCCAGGGCGGTTGCCAGCCCGTTGTAGAGTTCGAACTGCTCGCGCACGAACTGGTAGCTTTCCTTCGGCGGGCGGATAGCGGGGATGCCTCCTATCCGTGCGTTGCCGGCCTGCCAGTCGGGATCCTTGGCCAGTTGTTCGAACACTTTGACCCAGGCATCGACCACCGGCTTGGGTAATCCGGCGGGCCCCATCAGCGCGGTCCAGCCGACGATTTTTTCCATCTCCGGGAACCCCGCTTCGGCCGCGCTCGGCACGCCGGGCAGCTCGGCAAGACGCGTAGGCGTTACCAGCAGTGCACGCAACCGGTTCGCCTTCACCTGCGGAATCACCGTCGGCGCGTTGTTGCAGGCGAAATCGACCTGGCCGCCGAGTACGGCAACGGTCACTTCGCCGCCGCCCTTGTAATGGATGCCTACTGCGTGATCCTTGGTCAGTTTGCCGAGCGTCAACCAGTACTGTGCTGCCATGTTCTGACTGGTAGCCGGGCCCGAGGTTGAGAAGTTGAGCTTGCCCGGCTGTTTGCGCATCCCCTCCATCAGGTCGTTTGCTGTGCGGTAAGGCGAATCGGATTTCACGAAGCAGATAAATGGATTGAGTTCAATCAGCGAAAGCATCGTGAACTCGTTCCATTTGTAATTCAGTTTCGAGTCCACTGCCGGCAGAATCGCGTGGGTGGCGATGCGCGCGACCAGCAGGGTGTAGCCGTCAGCGGTGGCGTTTTTCACCACGTTGGCGCCGATCGCACCGGAGGCGCCGACGCGATTCACCGAAACGATAGGCACCTTGTTGGCCAGATACTTCGGCGCGACCTGAGCAACGTTGCGGCCCGAAAGGTCGGAATCGCCGCCGGCAGCGAAAGGGATGACGAACTGTATCGGCTTGTTCGGGTACTGGTTGCCGGTCTGGGCATGGATGCTGCCCGTTGTTGTTGCAGTGGCAGCGGCGAGTAACGCGAGTGCGATGGATTTTGCGTGATGCATGTTCCCCTCCCCGGGAAAATTTTTGCGCACCGGCGTTTTTCTGACCGCGACGTCCGGATTGCTGTTGGGCTGAGCGACAGCCTGCGACCTTGTCCCTGTGAAACCCGGCAGGCCGATTCCTCGTCAGCGCATTCTGCACCAAGCCGGGCGCGAATGAGTCATGCGGTTTGGGGAAGAGGAGTCCGGATCGCAGGAGATTTCATGAAATATGAATTAAAACAACAAGTTATGCACAAATGCAGGCTGAGCCCGGACATCGTGGACTGGCTTAACGAGCCGGCGTCACCAAAGCGTGCGTTGACTCCGCTGCCCGTACGCCCAATGCTGCCAACCCGGCGCGGTCATCGCGCATCGCATTTCCTGGATGGAGTACACAATGAAAGTCACATGGTTCGGAGCTGCGGTTTCTGTTTTGCTGGCGGGTGCAGTGGCAGCGGCAACCTACAACGAATTTCGCGCCCCGACGCGCTTGCGCGACGTGCCGGCAAGCAACTGGGAAGAACCCTACGTCGGTGTTACCGCCAACGGCCGGGTAACTCCCGGACTGTTCAGGCTGGCGCAGACCGGGGTGACCACAGCGCCGGTGCAGCAGGCCGCCGCGGCATTTATTGCCGGCCTTGACGAAGGCCAGCGCAAAAAAACCCTGTTCACGGTCGGAGATGATGAATGGCGGCGCTGGGACAATCGCCATTTTCCGACGCGGCAGGGCATGGGCTTTTTCGAGATGAGCGCGGCGCAGCGCGCGTTGGCCGTCGGTCTGATGCGCGCGAGTCTCAGCGCGAAGGGGTTAGGGCAGACGCAGGACATCATGAAACTCAACGGCACGCTAGGGGAACTGACCGGCAACTTCGAGGAATACAGTGAGTGGTTCTACTGGATCAGCATCATGGGTGAGCCCTCGGCAGACAAACCCTGGGGCTGGCAGCTCGACGGACATCACGTGGTCATCAATTATTTTGTGCTCGGCGACCAAGTGGTGATGACGCCGGTGTTCATGGGTTCCGAGCCGATACGGGCCGAGAGCGGAAAATTCAAGGGCACAGTGGTGCTGCAGCCGGAACAGGACCGGGGGCTTGCCCTGATGAAATCATTGAATGCCTCCCAGCAGGCTGAGGCCCGAATCCGCAAGGACAAGGCACGCGAAGATCTGCTCAGCGCGGCCTACAAGGACAATCTGGTGCTCGATTACGCCGGTATTCGCGCCGGCCTGCTCGATGCGACGCAGAAGGAGCGGCTGCTGGAAGTCATTGCCGAATATGTCAACAACATGAGGGAAGGCCACGCCAGGGTGAAGATGTCGGAAGTGCGCAGGCATCTCGATGAGACTTATTTCGGCTGGATCGGCAGCACCGAAGCAGATGGTGTGTTCTATTACCGCATCCACAGCCCGGTAATCCTGATCGAGTTCGACCACCAGCGCCCGATTGCCCTGGCCCGGTCGGACAAGCCGACGCGGAATCATGTCCATACCGTGGTGCGCACGCCCAACGGCAATGACTACGGCATGGACCTGCTGCGCCAGCATCATCAACGGCACAAACACTGACAGAGGAAGAACTGTGAAATCCGCGGGCGATGCTGTAAGGTTATCGCCCGTTCCCGTATCAACCCGCCCAGCAACAGGAAAAATACCCATGGCATTACTCGAGCAGCATGTCACTGTCACGACCAAGTACGGCAAATGTCCCGCATTCGCTGCCTGCCCCGATGCGCCGGGCACTTTCCCCGGCATCATTTTCTACATGGATGCCCCGGGATTCCGCGAAGAGTTGTGCAACATGGCGCGGCGCATCGCCAAGCACGGTTACTTCTGTCTTTTGCCCGACATGTATTACCGGCTCGGTACCTGCCGCTTCGACGTGCCACGCCGCAACGACGCGATGTCGGCGGTGATCAAGGCCGCAATGAACAGCCTGACCAACGCCGATGTCGCTGATGACACGGCTGCTTTCATCTCCTGGCTGGATGCCCAGGACAAGGTGAGCGAAGGCGCGGTGGGTTGCGTCGGCCACTGCATGAGCGGACGTTACATCACCACCGCGGCGGCGCGCTTTCCACGCATGAAGGCGGCAGCTTCACTCTATGGCGTGGGCATAGTCACCGACAAGGAAGATTCGCCCCACCTGCTGCTCGACCAGATCAAGGGCGAGCTTTACTTTGCATTTGCCGAAAAGGATGCTTCGGTACCCGAGAAGGAAGTGGCAGACCTCGCCGCAGCGCTGAAAAAGGCCGGCACGAAGCATGTGCTGGAAACCCTGCCCGGCACCCAGCACGGCTTCTGCTTCGCCGAGCGCATGGTCTACAACCCGGTTGCTGCCGAACACACATGGACGAAGATTTTCGACCTCTGGGACCGCAACCTGAAACACCATTAAACCTCAAGGAGACCTCATGACTCAGCATGGACCCGTTACCGGAAGCTGCCTGTGCGGTGCGGTGCGATTCGAAATCGCGCCGCCTTCTGCATTGTTCAAGTACTGTCATTGCACGCGCTGCCGCAAGGCCACTGGCACCGCGCACGCAGCCAACGTTTTCGTGCCGGCAGCGCAGTTCAAGTGGCTGGCCGGGGAATCACTGCTGAAAAAATTCGACCTCCCCGGCGCCAAGCGTTTCGCGGTGAACTTCTGCACGCAATGCGGTTCACGCATGCCGCACAAGGTGACTACCACCGAAAACATGCTGATTCCCGCCGGCGTGCTCGACACTGCACCGGATCTCAAGCCTGACGCCAGCATTTTCTGGGGATCAAAAGCAGACTGGTTTGTCGAAACCACGGAGCTACCGAAGCACGAGGAATACGGCCGGTAATCATCCATGACCGTCAGGTCGAACGGCTCCTGCGGCGACCGTCCACTCAGTGGGCAGCGAGTGACGGCGTCATGTGACGGAACAAGCGATGGTTCAGAATTGCCATCCCCCAGCAGATAATGCCGGTCCATAGGACATGGCTGGGGTAGTGTGCTCCGCGCAATACCTGTATTGCGCCGCAAAGCAGACCGAACAGGAAGAACAGCCAGAACAGCTTCCATCCGCGCCGTCTTTCAGCCTGCGTGTGCGTCATCAATCCGGGTATCGCCAGCGCTAAAAAAGCATACCCGGCCGATGCAGGGCCACTGGGGAAACAATGCCCGGGGCCGCCATCGCCCAGCCCCCATGTCCAATGGGAGACGTACTGTGCCATGCCTCCGAACTGGCCGAGATCTCATGGGCAGCTCGTAAGGCTGACTGATTTGAGCGCGCTGACCGCGAGCAGTGACGCCGTTACTCCGGTGAAAGTCTCGAGGCGTTGCAGTGGCGTCCACGCACGAAAAAATTGGAACGGTTTCCAAACGGCAATCCCGATTGCAACGTAGGCCAGGGCCGATGCGTAACGCAATCCATCGTGGAGCAAAATGCTGAGCCACCAGTCATGGCGCAGCGCGAATCCATGGAAATCTGCAAACCGGGTCATTACCCAGAGGTCGGCGCCCAGCGATTCCCAAAGCAGGATTAAGGTCAGCCAAATCAATGCAATGCGCAAAGGCAGAGGACGCATCATTTTTTCAGCGGTGGTTTTGATTAATGAAGGATATCCAGTTCCGCGCTGTAGGTCGCGGTCTGTATTTCGAAGAAGCCGAGCAGTGTGTGGAACATGTTGTTGTGGGAGTATTGCCGTGCCACCTTGTGGCGCAGGGATTGCGGGGTTACGGCATGGAAGTTTGAGCCGAACCACATCACCGCGGGCACACGAAGCTGGGTATCCGGCGCAATGGCCTTGGGCAGCCCGTGCAGATAGAGCCCGTTTTCACCCAGCGATTCGCCGTGATCGCTGACATAGAACATCGCAGTCTCGAACCTGCTGTCGTTTGCCTGCAGCAGTTCGATGGCTTTCGCCAGGAAGTGATCGGTGTAAAGTATCGCGTTGTCGTAGGCGTTGCCGATTTCCTCGCGGCTGCAGCGGTTGAGGTCACTTTCCCGGCAAACCGGCTTGAACTTTTCGAAAGCAGGCGGGTATCGGCGGTAATAGGCCGGCCCGTGATTGCCCATCTGGTGCAGCACGATCAGGATGTCGCCTGATGGATGCGCATCGATGTACTGCTGCAGGCCGACCAGCATGCCCTCGTCACGACATTCGGTATCGCAGACCGTGTTGTTGGCGGGTGATTTGTAATCCTGGTACTCGACCCGGCTGGCCACGCCTTTCGAATCTGAGTTGTTGTCGCGCCACAGTACGTTCACGCCGCTGCGCTGCAGGACATCAAGCAGATTCTCCTGTTGTTTGATGGCTGCTGCGCCCTTGGTCTCTCCGTCCAGCAGGAACATGCACGGTACCGAGACCGCGGTGGAGGTGCCGCAGGCGCGGAAGTTCGTGAGACTGAAAACATTTTTTTCGCGCAACCGCGGGTTGGTGTCGCGCGCGTAGCCGTTCAGCGAAAAGCGGTCGGCGCGCGCAGTCTCACCGACAACCAGGATCACCAGCTCGCGTGACACGTCGCTGGCCGGTATCGCGGCATCGGCGCCGATGACCTCGATGGGCCCGGACTTGGTGGTGTGGAGCTGCTGGGCGGCGAATTTCACCGTGGAGTAAAGCGGGTAGACCGGATTGGCGTGCTGACGCAATTCCTTGTGCTCGCGGAAAAAAGATGCGTAAAAACTGCCGAAAGCCAGGATCGGTGCAAGCACCAGCACCAGTGCTGCCCCGACAAGTTTGAGGCGCGACAGGATTTCCGCGGCCGGCGGCTGACTGCGCAGCCGCACCCTCGCCACGACCAGAGCCGGCAGCGCGCCCAGCAGCAGCAAGTAGGCAAACAGTTTCGGCGTCAACAGTTCCAGCGTTTCCGCGGCATTGGTATGCGCGACGTTGCGCAGCATGTCGTCGCTGATGATCACGCCGTAGGTATCCATGAAGTACGCGGCAGCGGCGGACAGCAGCAGCACGGTGATCAGCACCGGTCGGGTTGCGGCCCGCAGGCACAGCGGCGCGAGCAGCATCACGCTGATCCCGCCGAAAACCGCTGCGAGGGACAGCATCGCGGCGGGATTACCGGTGCCCGGAGGATAAGTCTTCAGGATGCCGGCAACGAACGTGGTATTGCCGAACAGCACGATGAATCCGACGACTGCCAGTATCAGCATGTTGGACGGAAGTCCGTCGCGGGGGATCAGCGAGAATTTCATTAACGGGGATCAGGCTGCCGCGCGCGGGCTTCAGGGACTGTGCGGCGGCCAAGGCTCAGAATTTGAGGTGGCGCAGCATAATCCGGATCAGTTTGTATGTGAAGCCGGTTCTGAGGTAAGGGTAAATATAAAACTCAATAAAAACAAATGGTTGTCAAATTCACATCTGAGATGTATTTGAGTGCTGTATCCCTCTACTGGTTCCCAGCCGGTTTCAACGTTTCTTTTTCATGCCGGCCATGATTTCCTGGCGCACGTCGGTGATTTCCCGCGCGCGCGAGGTCTGTACTCCATTGCAGTGGTCGGTACGTGGGCAATGGCTGCTGCGTGGGCAGATCACCCGCGCCGGACGCTGCAGCGCATCCTCCACCCAGGCGATGTTGAGCACCCGCGCCACCGCGCGGATGGCCTCGGCTGCGGCGGACGGAATTTTTCCCTGGCCGCGATG
The DNA here is from genome assembly GCA_038144955.1 of Burkholderiales bacterium. GTDB lineage: Bacteria > Pseudomonadota > Gammaproteobacteria > Burkholderiales > SG8-41. The sequence goes on from JAYQOT010000046.1 coordinate 14,232, forward strand.
GCGTACGCACTCTTCGGTAATTTCGGCTACCAGGCTCTCCGCGTCGGTGGTGTGGGAACGCAGCGCCGGTACCAGGTCTATGCCCACCGACAGCACATGCAGGTTGCCTGCCATGTCCTCCGTACGCCGCGAGTGGCAGCAATAAAGCAGGGATTGGTCGCCGTCGCGCAGGACTGAAATCTGTGAGCCGCGATCGGAACCGCTGCGGGCATCGAGCATGCGGAACACCGCCCAGTTGGGGCAGGGGTCGCTGACCTGTGCCATGTTGCCCCAGGGCAGCGGTATGCCGTTGCCGCGATAGACTGCGCGCAGAAATCCCGGCGGATAGGCGTCGAAAAAATGCCAGTAGGGATACGGTGACACCTTGGTCATGCGCCGCATCACCGCCGCCGGCGTCAGATCGATTTTTTCGCCTGCTTCAACGCGGTGTGATTCGCGCGTCAGGAAGCGCCGGAAGGGTGCTTTCGGACAGAGCAGTGCGCCGGCAAAGAAGCTGCATTCGAAATCGCGCCACGCGTGCAGCACGTCCTGCGGGCTCATGCCGCTGACCGGACTGCTGCCGCCGGGGCTGCCGCCCATTTCACCCCCGGTGGCATGTGCCGCCTTGAGGCCGTCGCCGTCATGGAGGATCTTGTGCCCCAGGTGCGAAGCGATGTCGAACTTCAGCCTTGCCGGATCGGATTCCAGTGAGCGGTTGAGGTAGATCGTGTTCGGTGCTTCGTAAAAAGAGCGCACCATGCTGCGCAGCTCGCGGTCGTTGTCGCGTGCAAGCACCGGTTTGCGCTCGAACCAGTGAATTTTCAGGCCATGGCGCCGGCACAGTGCGAACAGGTCATCGACATCGAGCGGAAACTTGCGGCCGCCGACGTTCTCCGCGGCCCGTTCCAGATCCGGAAAATCGTTGCGCGACATTTCCTGGTGCGAGCGGATCAGCAAATGCGCGAACTGGCGGCCGGTGGTGCCGGTCTGCGCCAGCAGTTCGGGGATCGCGGCCTGCAGCAGTTCCTTGGAAAACAGGAATGCCGGTTCCAGTGGCACGGCTGCGGCACCGCTGTTGCGCTGCGGAGCGACCGCGGCTTCGGTCTCGGGGTTGTTGTCGAGAAACCATTTAGGGTCGCGCTGGAACAGTTTCGAGAGCAGTTCCAGCACCTCCGTCGAAGGTACCCGCTTGCCGCTTTCAATCATGCTCAGGTACGACACCGAGGGTGCTTTTTCCGCGTCGTGCTGGAGACAGCGCGCCGAGAGTTCTTCCAGGGTAAGGCCGTTTCTTTTGCGCAGGGCGCGCAGCTTGGTGCCGAGAAAGTGGCTTTGGCGTATGTGCTGTTTCATGGCGTGCCCCGTCTGGTGGTGTGCCTGTGAAAAGCGGGCTGTGAAAAATGCCCCCAGCCCCGCTTTTTTTGTGAAATTAACATTGTGAAATTTCCTTTGTCAAATTTCTCAAAAATTTCACCTATGATGCATTGCAAGACGGCGCTACAGAGGCTGTCATCCACAAGGCACAAAGGGGAAATCGCATGCAATACAACATTCTGATCCTGGGCGCTTCCTACGGTTCGTTGCTGGGCACCAAACTGCTGATGGCAGGCCATCGCGTATCCCTGGTCTGCACCGCCCCTACCGCCAGACTGATCAACCGCGAAGGCACCCGCGTGCGTTTCCCGTTGCGCGGGCGTAACAATCCCGTGGAAATTTCTTCGCGCGAACTGCCGGGCGAGCTGACTGCGATGACACCCGCCGAGGCCGATCCCCGCAGCTACGACCTGATCGTGCTCGGCATGCAGGAGGCTCAGTACGGCACTGATGGTGTGCGCAACCTGGTGCGCCGCATCGCCCGCTCACGCAAGCCCTGCCTTGCGATCATGAACATGCCGCCGCTGCCCTACCTGCGGCGGCTGCCGGAGCTGTTCGTCGATGCGCTCGAGGTCTGCTACACCGATCCCGCGCTGTGGGACGGCTTCGACCCGGCGCTGGTTACGCTGGCGAGTCCAGACCCGCAGGCTTTCCGTCCGCCGGAGGCGGGCAAGAACGTGCTGCAGGTGGGCCTGCCGACCAATTTCAAGGCTGCCCGCTTCGAGCACGAAGAGCACAACGTCATCCTGCGCCAACTCGAGGCCGACATCGAAGCGGCGCGCTACCAGGATTATGACGAAGCCATGGAAATCCCGGTCAAGCTGAAAGTGCACGATTCGCTGTTCGTGCCGCTGGCCAAGTGGCCGATGCTGATCACCGGCAACTATCGCTGCGTGCGCCGCCACGACATGATCGCGATTCGCGATGCGGTCCATACCGACGTCGAGCGCTCGCGCCGCATCTACGAATGGACGGCCAACCTGTGCATGGCGCTGGGCGCGGACGCCGCTGACCTGGTGCCGTTCGACAAGTATGCGAAGGCCGCCGAAAGCCTGGGCAAGCCTTCATCGGCAGCGCGTGCGCTGTTCGGTGGCGCCAAGCACATCGAACGCGTCGACAGCCTGGTGCAGCGCATCGCCTGGCAGAAGGGCACCGAATGCGGCGTGCTCGAGGAAATCAACGGCCTGGTCGATGCCCGGCTTGAGAAAAACCGCAGCAGGCCCGCGGTCGAGGAAAAACCGTCGTACGGTTTCGTGCCGGAACCGGCGCTGGCCTGAAGGGCATCGTTGATGGATTGAAGGAGGAGGCAGTCAGAAGTGGGCAGCAAGCAAAACGGGGCCGCAGAGCCCCGTTTTTTTATCTGGGATATCCGCAGCGCAACCCGGGGAACGTGTAGCATGGCGGCACCAACAATCCGGTCCCGCCACTTAGATGAAGAATGCCGCGCTACCAACCCTGTTGCCGATTGCCGGCTGGACCGAAACGCACGCTGACGCAGTCGATGTCATCGGCGATTACGATCCGATATTGCCCACGCCGTTCCGCATCAGCGAAACTGCGGTGGCCGCGCTGGCGGCAGTCGGGATTGCGGCATCTGATCTGTGGGAGATGCGGACGGGCAGGCGGCAGCGCATCTCGATCGAGACCCGTCTCGCGACCGCGTCGCTGCGCAGCGGCCACTACCTGACCATCGACGGGGCCTATGTTTCACCCGCACCCAATGCGGTGATGGGCAATTACCCGGCGAAGCACGGACGCTGGAGCTACTTGCACTGCAATTTTCCGAACCACCGCGCCGCTGCACTGAAGGTGCTCGGTGTTGCCGAGGATCGCGAGGCGGTGCGCAAGGCGGTGGCGCAATGGGATGCGCTGGAACTCGAAGAGGCGATCATCGCGGCCAAGGGCGCAGGCGGCATGGTGCGCACCATGGAGGAATGGGCGCAGCATCCGCAGGGACAGGCGGTGGCGAAGTTGCCTTTGATGGAAATCATCCGCCTCGGCGATGCGCCGCCTGAAGCACTGCCGGCGGGCACCCGCCCGCTCTCGGGCGTACGGGTGCTCGACATCACCCGCGTCATTGCAGGCCCGAGCTGCGCACGCACGCTGGCAGAGCACGGTGCCGACGTGCTCAAGATCAGTGCGGAACACCTGCCCGGACTCGGTCGCCAGGAATTCGATACCGGCCACGGCAAGCTGTCCGCGTATCTCGACCTGCGCGACGAAAAACAGAAGGAAATCATGCGCGGCCTGGTGCGCGAAGCCGATGTCTTTTCGCAGGGCTATCGGCCGGGCACCCTGGCCGGTCGAGGTTTTTCGCCGGAGGCGCTAGCAGCACTGCGACCCGGTATCGTCGTGGTATCGCTGTCGGCATTCAGTCACGCCGGGCCCTGGGCGTCGCGCCGCGGTTTTGACACCGTGATCCAGACCGTCAGCGGCATCACCCACCGGCAGGGAGAAGTTTTTCCCGGTGCAGCACCCGGCCCGCAGTTCTATCCGGTCTCCGCCATCGACTTCCTGGCTGGTTACCTGATGGCATTCGGAACGATGGTGGCGCTGCGCCGCCGCGCCATCGAAGGCGGAAGCTGGCATGTGCGGATATCACTGGCGCAGGTCGGACGCTGGCTGGTGCAACAGGGGCAGGTGCCCGAGGATGCCTTGCGCGACGTGGCGAAGGATTTCACTCCGGCGGAAATCGAACGCTGGTCGATGATCAGCCGTACCCCCGCCGGAGTATTGCAGCACCTGGCGCCGACGTTGCGCATGTCCGAGACGCCGCCGCGCTGGGCGCGCAGGCGAAGGATTTCACCCCGGCGGAAATCGAACGCTGGTCGATGATCAGCCGTACCCCCGCCGGAGTATTGCAGCACCTGGCACCGACGTTGCGCATGTCCGAGACGCCGCCGCGCTGGGCGCGCACCATGGTGCCGCCGGGATATCACGACCCGGTGTGGCCGGAGCGCGGCACCTGACCCGATCCTGAAACTTGATGACAGGGGATGCAATGAAAACAAACACGCTGATTGCCTTGTTCGCGGCGATGACTGCCGGATGGATGATGACGGCACAGGCGCAGCAAGCCTATCCGTCGAAGACGATACGCATCATTTCGCCTTTCGCTCCCGGCGGCGGCAACGACACGCTGTGCCGGACCATTGCAGCAAAACTCACGCTCAGCCTGAAGCAGCAGGTCATCGTCGAGAACCGTGCCGGTGCCAACGGCGTGATCGGTACCGAAGCCGTATCCCGAGCAGCTCCCGACGGCTACACCATCGGCCTGATACCCAGCGGGCATGCCGTGAATGCGGCGATTCGAACCAACCTGCCGTTTGACCCGGTGCGGGATTTCACGACGATTTCACTGGTAGGCTCCAGCCCGCTGGTGCTCGCCGTGCATCCTTCGCTGCCGGTAAAAAACGTGGCGCAGCTCGCCGCCTTCGCCAAGTCCCGTCCCGGCGAACTCACCTACGTTTCGGCAGGCATCGGCGCATCCGGCCACCAGGGCGGGGCGCTGTTCGAATTGATGACCGGTGTGAAGATGCTGCACGTGCCGTACAAGGGCATGGCGCTGGCGCTGACCGATCTCATCGCCGGACAGGTCACGATGGCATTCGCCACCAGCCTCTCCGTCGTTCCGCATGTGCAGGCCAAACGGCTGCGCGCGCTCGCCACCACCGGCAGCAAGCGTTCCCCCGCATTGCCTGATCTGCCGACGGTGGCCGAAACTGTCCCCGGTTACGAGGTTGATCTCTGGTACGGATTCATCGGTCCGGCAGGCTTGCCGCCGGATGTCGTAAAACGCCTCAATGCGGAAATTGCGGCAGCGCTGCAGCTGGCGGATGTGCGGCAGCGGCTGGCAGGGCAGGGGGTTGATGTCGGTTCCGGCACCCCGGAAGCATTCAACAAATTGCTGATTGCCGACCTGGAACGGTGGGCGGCTTTCGTGAAAAAAACCGGGATCAAGGCCAACTGAAAGGCCGTGATCCCGGTTTGATTGATCAGCGGATCGGTATGCCCGCCTTGGATACCACGTCGGTGTATTTCGAGATCTCTTCCTTGAGCAGCTTGGTCAGTTCCGCAGGTGTGCTGCCCACCGGGTCGAGCGCCTGCTGCTTGTAGAATTCGCGCACTTCCTTGGTATCCAGCGCTTTCTTGATTTGCGCGTGCAGCGTCGTCACCACGTTTTTCGGAGAGCCGGTCGGCACGAACACGGCATACCACTGATCGGTCACGAAACCCGGATAAACCGAATTCATCGTCGGCAGGCTCGGATCCCACGCTGTCGGTTTCTCGGTGGAGACGGCAAGTGCGCGCAGGCGCTTGGCATTGAAGTGCGGCATCAGCGCAGTCGGCGTATTGAACAGCATGTCGGTCTCGCCGGTGGCCAGCGCCAGTCCCGACGGGCCACCGCCCTTGTATTGGACGATTACGCTTTTGGCCTTGGTGAACTGCTTGAACATCTCGGCCGACAGGTGGCTGGTTGTGCCCACGCCATTGGCGCCAATGTTCAGACCATTCGGCGCACGCTGCGAGATGGCGACGAGTTCCTTGACCGATTTTGCAGGCACGCTGGGATGCACGGCAAGTACCAGCGCGGTGTTGCTGACCCAGGTCACCGGATCAAGGTCTTTCAACAGTTCGAAGCGGATGGATTTTTTCTGCAGCACGGCATTGAGGGAAATCGAAGCCGATGTCATCAACACTGTGTAACCATCGTTTGGTGATTTCACCACAGCTTCGGCGCCGATCAGTCCGCCGTTGCCGGTGCGATTGTCCACCAGCACGGGCTGGTTCAGACCCTGGCGCAGTTTGTCAGCCAGCAGCCGGCCCTGCAGGTCGGTGCCGCCACCGGTGCTGAACGGCACGATGAAACGGATGGCTTTCTCGGG
>JAYQOT010000047.1:0-3390 GCA_038144955.1 Burkholderiales bacterium
CACCACCACGGCGCCGGCGGGGCGCGAGTCAGGCGGCAGCGGCTCGCCCAGGGCCAGCAGCTGGTGCGCGACTATGACCGCGAGGCGTTTGCCGAGGCCGAGGTCGGAGAAGATTTCTTCCCGCGATTTCGCGCTGGAATCGCGGACCAGCTGGTCCCATTGCGCATCGCTGATATCGGGCAGGCTGGCCTTGAAGTTGGCCAGCGCCTGCTGCAACAGACGCTCCCCGAGCTGCACCGATTCCGCGAAGTGCATGGTTTTGAGGAAGTGGCGGATATGCGAGCGGGCCTTCGCGGTGGCGACGAAATTCAGCCACAGCGGATTGGGCTTGGCGTGCGAGGCGGTGATGATTTCCACGCGGTCGCCGTTGCGCAGCTCGGTGCGCAGCGGCATCAGTTCCTGGTTGATCTTGACCGCGATGCAGCGGTTGCCGATGTCGGTATGCACGGCATAGGCGAAATCCACCGCGGTGGCGCCACGCGGCAGCGACATGATCTTGCCTTTCGGCGTGAACACGTAGACCTCGTCGGGGAACAGGTCGACCTTGAGGTGTTCGAGGAATTCGACGGAATCCCCCGATTCGGACTGCATTTCCAGCAGGCTCTGCAGCCACTGGTGGGTTTTCTGCTGCAAGTCCGACAGCGAGGAGTCAGAGCTTTTGTAGAGCCAGTGCGAGGCGACCCCGGCTTCGGCGATGCGGTGCATGTCGGCGGTGCGGATCTGGATCTCGATCGGGCTGCCGAACGGACCGAACAGCGTGGTGTGCAGCGACTGGTAGCCGTTGGCCTTGGGGATCGCGATGTAGTCCTTGAACTTGCCGGGTATGGGTTTGTAGAGGCTGTGCAGTGCGCCAAGGGCGACGTAACAGGAAGGCAGGTCCTTGACGATGATGCGGAATCCGAACACATCGTGCACTTGGGCGAATGACAGATGCTTGTCGCGCATCTTTCGGTATACCGAGTGCAGATGCTTCTCGCGGCCGTGCACCTGCGCTTCGATGCGGAAATCGCTAAGCCTGCGCTCAATGGATTCCAGAACCTTGCCCACGACTTCGCGGCGGTTGCCGCGTGCTGTTTTGACCGCTTTCGCCAGCACGCGGAAGCGGTCCGGATACAGGTGCTGGAACGCCAGATCGGCCATTTCCTGGTAGAGGCTGTTCAGGCCGAGGCGGTTGGCGATCGGTGCGTAGATTTCCAGCGTTTCACGGGCGATGCGCTGGCGGCGAGCGGGGTCAACCGCCTGCAGCGTACGCATGTTATGCAGGCGGTCGGCAAGCTTGATCAGCATCACGCGCACATCGCGCGCCATGGCCAGCAGCATTTTGCGGAAATTTTCCGCCTGCGCCTTTTCCTGGGTGTCGAACTCGATGCGGTCGAGCTTGGATACGCCATCGACCAGTTCAGCTACCGGCTTGCCGAAGAGATCGGCGATTTCGTTTTTGGTGACTTCGGTGTCCTCGACGACGTCGTGCAGCAGCGCCGCGGTCAGCGCCTGGGGGTCGAGGTGCCACTGCGCAAGTATGCCGGCGACCGCCAGCGGGTGCGCGATGTAAGGCTCGCCGGATTTGCGGAACTGTCCCTGATGGGCGGTTTCGCTGAAATGGTAGGCCGCCTCCAGCTGTGAAAGATCTTCAGGCTTGAGGTAGCCGGCCCAATCCCTGAAAGCGCCCGGCGCGGCCGGTTGGGCGGCGGGCATGGCAGGAACAGGCGTATTCATGCGTCCGGTGGTAGATGCCGTCCGCAAGCAGGAGAGGCGGCAGGGCGCCGCCGCCTGTTACGTCGGGCTCTTGTTGAGAATTTCGGGTCCGAATTTGGACGCTGCGAGTTCGCGCAGCGCAATGACGGTCGGCTTGTCGCGGGTCGCGTCGATCATCGGCTGGGCGCCATTGGCCAGCTGACGGGCGCGATAGGTCGCGGCGAGCGACATTTCAAAACGGTTGGGCATGATTTTCATGCAGTCGTCTACGGTGATGCGTGCCATGGATGCCTTGCTATTTGAGTCGGTTGATCAATGCGGCGTGCCGGTCGAGCTGCCGTGCTGCGCGCAGGCGCTCGGCGCGGATGATGTCCTGCAATTCCCCGGCTGCGACGCGGAAATTGCTGTTAATAATAACATAATCAAAATCATGGACCTGCGCGATTTCTTCGCGCGCATTGGCCAGCCGCCGGGCGATCACGTCAGGGGGGTCCTGGGCCCTGGAATTGAGGCGTTCCATCAGCGCTTCGAAGGAGGGGGGCAGGATGAAGATGCTGATGACGCCGGGCATCAGGCGCCTGACCTGGGCGGCACCCTGCCAGTCGATTTCGAGCACGATGTCGGTGTTGGCGGCCAGTTGTTCCTCGACCCACTTGCGCGAGGTGCCGTAGCGGTTGTCGTGCACCAGTGCCGACTCGAGAAAGTCTCCGGCCTTCGCCATCTGCTCGAAGGCTTCAGGCTTGACGAAGTGGTAATGGACGCCGTCGGTCTCCCCCGGCCGCGGCGGGCGGGTGGTGTACGACACCGACTTGCGGATACCGTTGTCCGCTTCCAGCAGCGCGGCGACCAGGCTGGTTTTGCCGGCCCCGGAGGGTGCGCTGACGATGTAAAGATTGCCGGGCATGATTATTCGATATTCTGGATCTGTTCGCGCATCTGTTCGATTAGCAGCTTGAGGTCCATCGATACCTGGGTCACGGTCATGTCCGCCGATTTCGATCCCAGCGTATTGGCTTCGCGGTTCAGTTCCTGCATAAGGAAGTCCAGGCGCTTGCCTGCGGCGCCGCCTTTGCCGAGTATGCGCTGAAGCTCGTCGATGTGTGCGGACAGCCGCGACAGTTCCTCGTCGACGTCGATCTTGTTGACGAACAAAGCGATTTCCTGGCGCACGCGTTCATCGTCTGCAGAAACCAGTGCCTCCTTGAGGCGAGCGTTAAGTTTTTCCTGGAACGCCGCAATGGCTTCCGGCATCCGCGGTTTGACCAGTGCAACGCGTTCGCGCACCTCGGCGGCGCGTTCCAGTATCACCGCGGCCAGTTTTTCACCTTCGCGCGCGCGGGCCGCGGTGAAATCGCGCAGCGCATCGCGCAGCAGCTCGATGGCAACCGCGCGCAGTTCCTCGACCGGCAATTCCTCGCTGCCGAGCATGCCCGGCCAGCGCAGGATGTCGGCCACGCTGAGTTCGCGGGCGGCAGGCAGCGCACTGCGCACCTTGGTGTTGAGCGCCAGCAATTGCGTGAGCAGTTCGCCGTCGAGTTCCGCGGCATCGCCGCCGCCGTTGCGCAGCGCGTAGGCCACCCGGCATTCGACCTTGCCGCGGGTTGCCACTGCCGCGATCGCTTCGCGCAGCGCGGATTCCGCGGGCCGCAATTCGTCGGGCATGCGGAACGAGACATCGAGGTAACGGTGATTGAC
>JAYQOT010000047.1:4183-20125 GCA_038144955.1 Burkholderiales bacterium
GCGCAGCAGGGGATCGCGCAACTCGTCGCCGCCCAGCACAGCGCGCTGCGCTGACCCTTGCGGCAAATGAAGAAACTGGTCATCGCTTCGAACAATCCGGGCAAGCTGCGCGAGATACGCGCGATACTGGTGCCGCTGGGTATCGAAATCATTGCCCAGGGCGAACTCGGTGTCAGCGAAGCCGAGGAGCCGCACGACACCTTTGTCGAGAACGCGCTGGCCAAGGCGCGGCACGCCAGCCGGGTAACGGGACTGCCGGCACTGGCCGATGATTCAGGCGTCTGTGTGTCCGCACTCGACGGCGAACCCGGTGTGCGCTCGGCGCGCTATGCGGATGCGCCCGATGCCGCGCACCGCGAAGAGCAGGACGCTCGCAACAACGACAAGCTTCTCCATGCGCTGCGCGGCAATGCTGACCGCCGCGCGCATTACTGCTGCGTCATTGTCATGGTGCGCCATGCCGCCGATCCGCAGCCGCTGATTGCCGAGGCGGAATGGCATGGCAAAATTCTTGAATCGCCGCGCGGCAACGGCGGGTTCGGCTATGACCCGCTGTTCCTTATTCCGGAACTGGGCAAGACCGGTGCTGAATTGACCGCGGAAGAAAAAAACCGCGTCAGCCATCGCGGCAGGGCCCTGGCGCTGCTGGCTGAACGGCTGCGCGGGATGCAGGGCGCATGAACTGTCGCGGGGCGATGCTGCCGTGACCACCCGCATCGCTGATCCAGCCGCGACCGCAGCGCCCCGTTTCGACGTACTGCCTCCGCTGTCGCTGTACATCCACGTGCCGTGGTGCGTGCGCAAGTGTCCGTACTGCGATTTCAATTCGCATGAAGTCCGCGGTGACATTCCGGAGGACACCTACGTCGCCGCACTGCTGCGCGATCTCGAATCCGCGCTGCCGCAGGTGTGGGGGCGTCCGGTGCTGACGATATTCATCGGCGGCGGCACGCCCAGCCTGCTGTCGGTGAAGGCGCTGGATGCCCTGCTCTCCGGGGTGCGCGCGCTGCTACCGGTGGCTGCTGACGCCGAGGTTACGCTCGAAGCCAATCCCGGCACTGCCGAAGCGGAAAAATTCGCGGGATTCCGCGCTGCCGGTGTCAACCGCCTGTCGCTGGGCATCCAGAGTTTCAATGACAGGCATCTGCAGGCGCTGGGACGCATCCACGACGGCGGCGAGGCGCGCCGTGCGGCAGAACTGGCGCTGGCCACTTTCGACAACGTCAATTTCGATCTGATGTATGGCCTGCCTGCGCAGGACATCGCTGCCGCGGAAACCGACATCGCTGCCGCGATCGCGTTGAGCCCCGCGCACATCAGCGCCTATCACCTGACGCTGGAACCCAACACGTATTTTCATCGCTATCCGCCGGCGCTGCCCGATGACGATACCGCGGCGCAGATGCAGCAGGCGATCGAGTCACAACTGGCTGGCGCTGGCTATCAGCATTACGAAACTTCGGCTTTCGCGCAGCAGGGCAGGCGCAGCCGGCATAACCTGAATTACTGGATGTTCGGCGACTATGTCGGCATCGGCGCCGGCGCACACGGTAAAATATCATTAAAAAACAATATCTTACGAGAAACCCGCCCGCGCCAGCCCAAGGCTTACCTGGAACGGGCCGGCGCGGCGACCAGCAGCGAAGTGCCGCACGCGGATCTGCCCGGCGAATTCATGATGAATGCGCTGCGCCTGAACCAGGGCTTCGACCTGGCATTGTTCACCGCGCGCACCGGTTTGCCGCTGACGGCGGTACTGTCGCGACTGGACCGGGCAGAATCACGCGGACTGATTGCGCGCGACCACCAGCATGTGGTCCCGACCGAACTGGGGCGGCGTTTCCTGAATGATCTGATCGGGATTTTTCTGGGCTGACGGCAACGCAGCAGCCCATTGCGTTTGGTCATTGCCGGTTTAGAATAGCTGCAAACCCGTTGCTTCGCGCCCGCGTGCCGCAAAGGGCGCACAACAACCGGCTTCAACCCGCCTATTCGTGATCGGAGGAGATTCATGAACAGCATCAAGTGCAGTCTTGTTGCGTCCGTCGCAGCAGTTTCTTTGCTGGCCGGAACCGCAGTCCAGGCCCAGGCCTATCCCGCCAAGCCCGTACGTTTCGTAGTGACCTATCCCGCGGGCGGCAGCTCCGACGTGATGGCGCGCATCATCGGCAAGAAACTCACCGAGCTCTGGGGCCAGCAGGTGCTGGTCGAATCGCGTCCCGGCGCGGCCGGCGCGGTGGGCATGGAATACGCTTCCAAGCAGGCGCCTGACGGCTACACCTTCCTGCTCGGCAATTTCGGCCCGGTGCTTGCCAATCCGCTGCTGACCAAGGTGAAGTACAACGTCGACAAGGATTTCGTGCCGGTATCGCAGATCACCCGTGCCGCCAACATCCTGGTGACGCCGAACACATTGCCGGTGAAGAATGTGCAGGAACTGGTTGCGCTGGCGAAAAAGAATCCCGGCATGACCTACGCCACCAGCGGTCCCGGCAGCATGTCGCACCTGATTGGCGAGATGTTCCGCCGCGCAGCCAAGGTGGACATCACCACGGTGCCGTATCAGGGTGGTGTGTATTCCATCGCCGCGGTGCAGGGTGGACACATCATGATGATGTTCTCGGATGCGCCGCCGGTGATGGGCAACCTCAAGGCCGGCAAACTCAAGGCGCTGGCGGTCACCAGCGGACAGCGCACGCCGTTCACGCCGGAACTGCCGACGCTGGCGGAATCCGGGCTCAAGGGTTTTGATGCCGCCAACTGGTGGGGCATCATGTTCCCGGCGGGCGTGCAGAAGTCGATGATCGACAAGGTGTCGAGCGACCTGAAGATTGCGCTGACCGACGCCGAAGTGAAGAAAAATCTCGGCGTCATGGCGATCGAGGCGGTCTACAAATCGCCCGAGGAATTTGCCGCGTTCATCCAGTCCGAGCGCAAAGCGTGGGGCGAAGTGATCAGCGCGGCAAAGATCAGCGGTATCCAGTAACGCGCTTTTTGGCGCAACTGAACGGCGGCCTGCAGGCCGCCGTTTTTATTTGCGGCGGCGAAACACGATGTCCCAGACGCCGTGGCCCAGGCGCAGGCCGCGGGTTTCGAACTTGGTCTGCGGTCGGTAGGCTGGCCGTGTGGCGTAGCCATCGGCGGTATTTTCGAGCGCAGATTCCGCGGAAAATACTTCGAGTACCTGTTCGGCGTATTCCTTCCAGTCGGTCGCGGCATGGAGGTAACCGCCGGGCTGCAGCCGTGAGGCGGCGAGCGCGATGAACGCGGGCTGGATCAGCCGCCGCTTGTGATGGCGTTTCTTCGGCCACGGGTCGGGAAAGAATATGTGGATGCCGGACAGGCTCTCAGGTTGAATCATCCGGTTCAGCACTTCAACCGCATCGTGCTGGATCACCCGGACGTTGGCGAGCTCGAGTTCCCCGATCTGTTTGAGCAGGCTGCCCACGCCGGGAGTGTGCACTTCGATGCCGATGTAATCGGTGCCGGGATTCGCCGCGGCAATGGCTGCAGTGGTTTCCCCCATGCCGCAGCCGATTTCGAGAACGCGGGGCGCGCTGCGGCCGAACACGGCATCGAGGTCGCGGGGATTTTCCTGAAAGGGAATGCCGTACTTGGGCAGCAGGGTTTCACAGGCGCGGCGCTGGGCGTTGGAGACGCGGCCCTGGCGCAGCACGTAGCTGCGGATCGGCGCGTGCGGTTTTTGTGAATCCACGGCGCCCCGGCGTCGCTCAGGACTTGCCGATCATCCCGGTGGTGGGTGAACTCGGTGCAGCGGAATAGAGTTTTTTCGGCATGCGTCCGGCGCGGAACGCTTCGCGGCCCGCGGCAACCGCCTTGTTCATCGCCGATGCCATCAGCACCGGATCCTTCGCGGCGGCGACGGCGGTGTTCATCAGCACAGCATCGCAGCCGAGTTCCATCGCGATGGTCGCGTCAGACGCGGTGCCGACGCCGGCATCGACGACAACCGGCACCTTGGCGTTTTCAATGATGATCTGCAGGTTCCACGGATTGAGGATGCCCATGCCGGAGCCGATCAGCGAAGCGAGCGGCATCACCGCGACGCAGCCGATTTCTTCCAGTTGTCTGGCGATGATGGGATCGTCAGAGGTATAGACCATCACCTTGAAGCCTTCTTTCACCAGTGTTTTTGCCGCGGCGATGGTTTCAACGACATTGGGATAGAGGGTTTTGGGATCACCCAGTACTTCGAGTTTCACCAGTTGATGCCCGTCGAGCAGTTCCCGCGCCAGCCGCAGCGTGCGTACGGCGTCGTCGGCGGTGTAGCAGCCGGCGGTATTGGGCAGCAGGGTGTACTTCGAGGGCGGAATCGCGTCGAGCAGGTTCGGTTCGTTTGGATTCTGGCCGATGTTGGTGCGGCGGATCGCGACAGTGACGATCTGCGCTCCGCTGGCTTCAACGGCGGCGCGGGTTTCGGCGAAGTCCTTGTATTTGCCGGTGCCGATCAGCAGCCGGGACTGGTAGGCGGTGCCGCCGATGACCAGCGGGTCGAGATTTTCATGGGGTTTCATCGAAAGCTTTCAATCAATAGGTTCTGTTCTGCCAAGTGTGCATGTTGCGGCTAACCGCCGCAATGACCGTGATCAAGCGCCGGAATTTCAGCCTCCGCCCACGGCCACCACGATCTCGAGCCGGTCACCATCGTGCAGCAGGCTGTCGCCGAAACGGCTGCGCGGCACGATGTCGCCATTGCGCTCGATGGCGACACGCTTGCCTGAAAGTTCGAGTTCAGTCACGAGCTCGGCGCAGGTGAGTTCCCGGGGAAATGTCCGCGACTTGCCGTTGATGCTCAGTGAAATCACGATGCAGCTGTTCAGATGATGATCAGGACTGCATTTTACCGGTTCACGCCGGCGGGATCATGTTTTGCGGGTGCTACAATCTTTGCACTTTTCCTGCCCGGTTTTCCCGAGTGACCAGACGCGATCTTTCCGATGCAAAGCTGCTCCGGCTCGCTGCCGCTGCGGTGGCGGCCATGGTCATCTGGTTTGCCGTGCGCGGGATGTTTCCGCAGGCGTGGCGTTCACCGGGCAGCCCGCAGCTCTACCTGACCGGCGTCGCCGGAGTGATCCTGCTGCTGGTTCCGGTGGCTTTTTTCGTTGCCAAGCGTGGCGGCAGCGGGGCCAACCCGGTGAACTGGTTCAATGCCCACGTTGCATGTTCGCTCGCCGGCATGGTGCTGATCGCGATTCATTCCGGCGGATTCCTGCGCCGGCCACCGGCGCTGTTGCTGCTCGCGCTGCTGGCACTCGCGGTGCTGGGCGTGTGGGCACGGGTGCGCGGTTCGCGGCGCATGGCCTCCACCTTCGCTTCGAAAGCCCCGGCATTCAGTATTCCGGATGCCGCGACCCGCGACCGCCTGCAGGCGCTGATCACCGAAAAGCGCGCCTTGCTGCTGCAACTGGAGCCGCAGGCGAACGAGGGCACCTTCTCGGTCAACCTGCCGCATTTTTTCCGTAACCCGGCGCTTGCGCTGGCCTACCGCAGGCTGGCGCGGGAAGAGGCAATGCTGCTGGGAACGCGGCGCGCCGTAACCCCTGAGCAGGCGTGGTGGCGGCCTTTGCACATGGCGTTGGCGTGGATTTTTGTGCTCGGCGTGGTAATTCATGTCATAACCGTGACTTTTTTCGCCGGCTACGTTGCTGACGGCGGCCCGATTACGTGGTGGCATCTCACGGCCTGGGGAGGCTGAAATGGATGGCGTGAACTCCGGACCCTCCGAACGCCTTGCACTGCTGATCGATCTGGAGCGCTGCACCGGCTGCAAGTCTTGCGAGGCAGCGTGCAAGACCGAGCACCGTCTCGGTCCCGGCGAATACCGCAACAAGGTGGTGTGGGCGAGCGAACTGGAACAGGCGGGACTGGCATTCCTGACGCTGACCTGCCAGCACTGCGAAAGGCCGGCGTGTTTGCGCGCCTGCCCGGTCAATCCGAAAGCGATCAACAAGGACCCGCTGACCGGCATCGTCAGTGTCGACGAGTCGCGCTGCACCGGTTGCGGTGAATGCGTGATCGCCTGTCCCTACAGCGCGATGGGCTATGACGCGCAGGACCATCACGCGGTGAAATGCGACCTTTGCGTCGATCGACGTGCCGAAGGTGCGAAGACCACGGCCTGTGCCAGTGTCTGTCCGACGCAGGCCATCCGTTTCGGCAAACGCGAAGAACTGCTCGCCGCAGCACGCCAGTCAGGCCGCGCGCCGCGCGACACCGATCACTTCCTGCTCGGACCGGCGACGATCTATCTCGAGCGCACGTCGCCGCAAACGGTTGGTGACATTACGGCGGTGACACCGGCGCGCGCGCATCCCGATCATGCACGCCGGCCTTCGTTCATGGACGGCCTTGCCGCGCAGGCTGCGGTCCAGGCGCAGCAACCGGCGTTTCCGTATCGCGAGGAACGCAGCGAGGCCGCGGCCGATCGCGTGATACCCGGCGGCTGCAATATCTGCTTCAATTGCTGCACGGTTAATTTTCACTTTAAAAACAACAAGTTGGTGAAAATCACCGGCAACGACGCCGATCCCTTGCTGCAGGGGCGGGTGTGTCCCAAATCGCAGCTGACGCTGCAGATGTATCACAGCGAACACCGGCTGCTGTATCCGCAGAAGCGCATCGGTGCGCGCGGCGAAGGCCGTTTCGAACGCATTTCCTGGGAGCAGGCCCTCGATGAAATTGCCGACAAGCTGAAAAAGATTCGTGATGAATATGGGGCCGAAGCGCTGGCGATGTTCATCGGCACCCGTACCGGCATCCTCGATTACCGCGCGACGACCAAGATGTTCGCGCAGTTGTTCGGCACGCCGAACAAGGACGGCACAGATCCCTTCTGCGCCAGCGGCAAGAACGTCGCTTTCGAGATCACGCTGGGCAGCATCGGCAGCGGCAACAGCTATACCGAAAACGATCTCGGTTCCGCCGGACTTTACGTCTATATCGGCGACAACCAGGCCGAAACGCGGCCGGTGTATTTCGGCATGATCAATGACTGGCGCCTGAAGAACGACGCGAAGATGGTCGCGGTTGATCCGCGGCTGACAGCCACCGCATCCAAGGCCGACCGTTGGCTGCCGATCCGCCCCGGAACCGACATGGCGCTGGGCCTCGCGCTGGCCCAGCACATCCTTGCCAACAATCTGCATGATGCGCAGTTCTGTGCCGACTGGGTGCTTGGTTTCGCGGAGTGGCGCGACTTCATCTTGCGCCAGGGTTACACCCCGGAATGGGCGGCGCCGGTGACCGGGCTTGCCGCGGACGACATCCGCGGGCTCGCCGAGGAAATCGCCGCCGCGGATGGTTGCGTGATTTTTGCCAGCCGCGGCATCAACCAGCATACCAACAGCACCCAGACCAATCGCGTGCTGATGTTCGTGGCTGCGATCACCGGCAACTGGGGCCGGCGCGGCGGGGCCTACTTCAACATGAGCGCCGGCACGCCGATCGCCGCCAAGGTGCCGGAACACCGCGCGCCGAAAATCAGCAGGCCGCGGGTGCGCCGCAGTCCCGCCGGCTGGACCGAGGCCATGCTGCACGGCAAGCCTTATCCGATCAAGGCACTGATCACCTGCAACAATCCGCTGGCGCAGTGGCCGGGCCAGGACCGCGCGCGCGCAGCGTTTTCCGCGCTCGAGCTGATGGTGCACATCGAACTCTTCGCCAACGAGACCTCGGCTTTTGCCGATTACCTGTTGCCGGCTGCCAGCGGCATCGAGAAGGGCGAGATCGGGCGTTCGAACGACGACCGCCGGGTGGTGTGGATCGACAAGCTGATCGATCCGCCGGGCGAGGCAAAATCCGACGCCTGGATCTGGATCGAACTCGGCAAACGGCTCGGTTTCGGTGATGTGCTGAAGGAGGAATACAAGGATCCCGCGGTGTTCTGGGATGAGGTCTGCATCGACAGCCACGGCCTCAGGGGCTGCACGCAGAAACGCCTGCATTCGGTGCCGTACCGCTGGGTGCGCTTTCCGGTGGCGACCGAAGATGCGCCGGAAATCGAAACGCTGTATCTCAAAGGCACCACGCTGCCGACCGGCGCGCCGGGTCGGCGGTTCCCGACGAAATCGGGCAAGCTCGAATTCTGGACTGCGGAACTCGAAGCCAAGTTCAACACGCTGGGAATGTCGGCGCTGCCCGAGTTCTATTCCGAGCGCGAACAACTGGTCGATCTGCCGTACATGGAACTGCAGGAGGGCGACGATGAAGAGGGCGTGATCTCCCCGTTCTGCTCGCCCGCGACCGGCAGTCCGCGCGGCAAGATCATTGCTGCAGGTCCCGATCATCCCGGTGCGAAACTGCGCGCCCAGGGCTACGACACCGAACTGGTCACCGGGCGTCCGCCGGCGGCGCATTTCCACAGCTGGACGCATTATTTCTGGCAGTCGCAGGAAATGTGGCCCGACCTCTATTGCCAGATTCATCCCGAGAAGGCGGCGCAGCTCGGCATCCGCGACGGTGAGCGCGTGAAGGTCGAATCTGCCCATGGCAGCATCGAGGCCATGGCCTGGGTGCACGCCGGCATCCGCCCGACCGCGGTGTTCATCCCCATCGGCTGGGGCGAGCGCCAGCCTTACCATCCCTGGCGCTCGGTGAATTTCCTTACCGACAAGACCCAGCGCGACCCGGTGTCGGACCAGACCAATCTCAAGGTCCTGCTGTGCCGGGTGTCGCGTGCCGCTGGCGGGGTGGCGTAGAATCCGGGGTTCCGCGGGTGTAGTTCAATGGCAGAACGGCAGCTTCCCAAGCTGCATACGAGGGTTCGATTCCCTTCACCCGCTCCACAATTGAAATGATCCCTGATCGATGACGCCCATTGTTGTGACGTTGCCCGGCGCCGGGGATTCCGTTGCGCAGGAACAGGGTTTTGGCGGCCAGGGATAAGTCCGATGCTGCGGCAGGGAAATTTTCTGCCGCATTGAGCGCCTGGCAGAAACGGCATGGTCGCCATGATCTGCCATGGCAAGGCAGGCGTGAGCCCTATGCAGTATGGCTCTCGGAAATCATGTTGCAGCAGACGCAAGTCGCGGCAGTGATTCCCTACTATCAGCGTTTTCTTGCCCGTTTTCCGACGCTCGCGGAACTTGCAGCAGCAACTCTGGATGATGTTCTCGCGCTGTGGAGCGGCCTCGGTTATTACTCGCGGGCGCGCAACCTGCATCGTGCAGCTCAGATCGTGATGTCGGATCACGGCGGCAAATTCCCGCAGACGCAGGAGACGATCATGGCGCTGCCGGGAATCGGACGTTCGACGGCGGCGGCGATCCTGGTGTTCGCATACAGCAAGCGCAGCGCGATTCTCGACGGCAACGTCAAGCGCGTGCTGGCGCGGGTGCGCGGCATTGACGGATATCCCGGCGAGACCGCGGTGGCCGCGCGACTGTGGCGCGAGGCTGAAATCCTGCTGCCGCGAACCGGTTTGCGTACCTACACCCAGGGCCTGATGGACCTCGGTGCCACGGTTTGCCTGCGGCGCAATCCCCGTTGTAACGAATGCCCGGTGCATGCGCTGTGCGTGGCCAGGAAAACCGGCCGTATTGCGACCTTGCCGGGTCCACGGCCGCGCAAGGCGTTGCCGCAGCGGCGCATCCAGATGCTGATACTCCGGCGCGCCGGCGAGATATTGATGGAAAAGCGTCCGCCCAGCGGCATCTGGGGCGGCCTGTGGTCGTTTCCGGAAGAGGAGGCTGATGCGGATGTGGCGGCGGCCTGCGTCAGCCGCTACGGTGCGACAGTTGCACTCAATGCGCCACTGCCGGTGATTGCGCATGGTTTCACCCATTTCAGGCTGGATATCCTGCCGCAGCAGGTGACCGTGTTGTCATGGCCGAAGGGTGCGGAAGAGCCGGGACGGCTGTGGATCACCCCCGAGGATGCAATGCATGCGGCCGTACCCGCGCCAGTGCGGGTTATCATCAGCCAGTTGATTGAGAAGAGGGAAAACCATGCGGCAGGAAAAAAACGACGGGGTGTTCGCCGATGAGAGATCCGCTGGCGATGGATGAACGCGAACTCAAGGCGTGGCGCAAGGCGCGGCGCGAGCACTGGGTCACCTGGCGGGAAGCGTTGCCGGCGGCTCGGCGTGAGACCTGGGGCCGGCAAATCACCACTTTGCTGAGCGCGCTGCTGACAAAACCGCAGGATGCGGTCGTCGGTTTCTGCTGGCCCTACCGGGCTGAATTCGATGCGCGGTTTGCGGTACGACACTGGCGGGAGCAGGGTGCTATTGCGGCGCTGCCCGAAGTCATCGGCAAGAATCAGCCGCTGCGTTTCCGCAAATGGTGGCCCGGTGCACCGATGACCAGCGGTGTCTACGACATTCCCCTGCCGGATGGCACGCCCGAGGTTCTGCCTGATGTGGCGATCGTGCCGATGAACGCGTACGATGCGCACGGTTACCGACTCGGCTACGGCGGAGGGTTTTTCGACCGCACGCTGGCAGCGTTGGAGCGGCGTGTGATCGCGATCGGAGTGACTTACGATCAGTGCCGCGAGGCCAGCATCGCACCTCAGCCGTACGATTTGCCCATGAATTTCGTGGTCACCGAAGCCGGTGTGCATGCGGCCGGTGGTGACTCATTGCTCAGGCTTGAATCCGCGGACGCCGCGAATCAGCTGCAGCAGCTGATGACCCAGCG
Source organism: Burkholderiales bacterium (assembly GCA_038144955.1). Taxonomy (GTDB): domain Bacteria; phylum Pseudomonadota; class Gammaproteobacteria; order Burkholderiales; family SG8-41. The sequence continues at coordinate 14,842 of JAYQOT010000047.1, forward strand.
CCGGCTGCCGCGGGCTTTACATAACTAATTGTTTTTATTGATATTTTCTATGATGCCGTGAGCGAGCATCAGTTCGCGCAATTGTGACATTCGGAGTACGGTGTCGGTTTCTTCGAGCAAGGCCTGCTTTTCGGCGGGAGTGATCGGCAGGATTTCCGCCAGCCGGTAGCTGACCCAGACCGGATCATCCAGGCGCAGCGGTCCGGGGACGGCAGCGGGCCCTGCACGATCAATGGCCAGTCGCAACACTTCCTGGCAGGTCTTGTCCACGCTTTCAGGGCGCGTGGGATCTGGCAGGATCGTGCAACGGCCGGTCAACAGGCCCCTCTCGTCGACTGTGGTGTCGAGTATGCGGAAACGGCCTTCGCCCCTGGCCAGCACGGCAAACAGGTTGGGGTGGAGTACGTCCCATTGTTCGATGCGGGCGATGCAGCCCACCGCGTAAGGCGATGCCGGACTGCCGACCTCATGGCCCTCGCGGATCAGGCATACCCCGAAGGGTGTGGCATCGCGCAGACAGGCCTTGGTCATTTCGACATAACGCTGCTCGAAGATTTTCAGCGGCAGCAATCCGCCCGGAAAGAGCACCGTGCCGAGGGGGAACAGCGGCAGGGACTGCGTTTCGGCGGTCACGCGCCCAGTTCGCGATGACGCACCATCACCCGGATGCGGTCACGGAAATCCGCAGCCAGTGTTTCAGCGAAAAATACCGACCGGTGGCGTCCGCCGGTACAGCCGATGGCTACGGTCAGGTAGCTGCGGTTGTCGCGTTCGAACGCAGGCAGCCAGTCGGCAATGAAGCGCCGGATGTCCTCGTGCATGCGCATCACCTCGGGAACAGAGCGCAGAAATTCGGCAACAGGGGTATCACATCCCGTCAGCGGCCGCAGTTTCTGGTCGTAGTGGGGATTGGGCAGGCAGCGTACGTCGAATACGAAATCGGCGTCCAGCGGTATGCCGTGCTTGAAGCCGAAGGATTCGAACATCAGCGTGATTCCCGCATGCGGCAGCGAAGCAAAATCACGCACCCAGTTGCGCAGCGTGTTCGGTGACAGGTCGCTGGTGTCGATCTGGTGGGCGATACCGGCAATGCCGGCCACCATCTCGCGTTCTTGCGCGATGCATTCCGGCAGGGTCAATCCTTCGCGGGATAGCGGGTGACGGCGGCGGGTTTCCGAGAAGCGCTTGATCAGGGTGTCAGGCTTTGATTCGAGAAAAATAACCCGCGTATCAATGCCGCCGGCTCGCAGCTTCTCTACCAGAGCCGGCAATCCGCTGATGGCCTTGCCGGTTCGCGAATCGACGGTCAGGGCCGCGCGCTGATGCCCGGTTTTCTGCAATGTTTCCACCAGGCGTCCGACCAGGTCCAGCGGCAGGTTGTCGACGCAGTAAAACCCCGCATCCTCGAGAACCGCGAGGGCGACACTCTTGCCGGATCCGGACAGCCCGGTGATCAGGATCAGCTGCATGAACCGGCGCCGCGCGTCAGTTGTTTCCGTCGGTCATCGCGCGCGCCTGCCGCTCGATGAATTCGCGGGTGCTGTCGATGCCGCGCATCTGCAGTACATGGCTGCGTACCGCGGCCTCTGTCAACACGGCCAGATTGCGGCCCGCGGCGACCGGGACGGTAACCTTGCGGATTTCAACATCCATCAGCAGTTCGGTCCCGGGCTTCAGAGGCAGGCGTTCGAGGTAAGTCAGATCCGTGCCCGAGGGTCGCTCCAGGTGGACGATCAGTTTGACGTTTTTGCGCGGACGCAGCGCGGCTTCGCCGAAAATGGTGCGGATATTGAGCACGCCCAGACCGCGCACCTCGAGAAAATCTCGCAGCAGGGGCGGGCAACGCCCTTCGACGCTTTCCGGCCCCACGCGGTAGAGTTCAACGACGTCGTCGGCGATCAGGCCGCTGCCACGGCTGATGAGTTCGAGCGCGAGTTCGCTTTTGCCGACTCCTGAATCGCCGGTGATCAGCACCCCGACACTCAGCACGTCCAGGAAAACACCGTGCACGGTGGTGGAGTCCGCCAGTGAACGTGCCAGATGCGGGCGCAGTATCCACATCAGTTCGACACTGGGTATCGGAGAGGAAAAAAGCGGGGTTCCCGTCCTTTCGGAAACTTCCTTGAGCGGTGCCGGAATGGCCCCGGACTGGGCGCCGGCAACGATGAAGCAGGCCAGTTCGCGGATGGCGACACGCTGCAGCGTCTCGCGGCATTCACTGGCGCTGAGCCCGTTCAGGTATTCGATTTCGGAATCACCCAGTACCTGGATCAGGTTGGGATGGATGAAGTTGAGGTGTCCGACCAGCCCCTTGGAGGAGTCCTTGGTCAGCTCGCTGTCAATGCCCTTGTCCGCCCCGGCCTGGCCGGCGATCCAGGTCAGGCGGAGTTTTTCGCTCGTTTCCTCAAACAGCCGGGCTATGCTGACCTGTGGCATTGGGTTCCCACTCGGTGATCAGTTTCAACAGATCGTCTGTGCCCGCGGCCCCCATCAGTTTTTCCCGGGTGTTGCGGTCACTGAACATCTGTGCCAGTTCGGAAAGTATTTGCAGATGCACGTCGGTAGCGCGCTCCGGCACCAGCAGCACGAAGATCAGCTTGACGTTCTGGCCGTCGGGCGCATCGAAAGGGACCGGATTTAGAACGCGGATCAGGGCGCCGGTCGCCGATTTCAGGTTCTTGATCCTGCCGTGCGGAATGGCCACACCCTGGCCCAGCCCGGTCGATCCGAGTTTTTCACGGGCAAACAGACTGTCGAACACCATGTTTCGTGATATTTGCTCGTTGTTCTCAAACAGCAGCCCGGCTTGTTCGAACACGCGTTTTTTGCTGGTCAGGTCCGCGTCGAGCAGGATGTTGCCCGCCGGCAGCAGTTTCGATATCAGGTTCATGGTGTTGGGTGGAATAAATCCGTCAGCACGGATGCGGGTCAGTTGGTGGGCTGGTGTTTCAGCGGCGCCGAATCGTGGCGGTGTGCGATGGTCTTGCCCTTGTGCTTGAGAATGGCCCGGTCAAGCTTGCCGACGAGCTGGTCAATCGCCACATACATGTCTTCGCCGTGTGCTTCGCAGAAAATTTCCTTGCCGCTCAGGTGAACCCTGGCCTCAACCTTGTGCATCAGTTTCTCGACGGTCATGATGACGTTGACGTCTATGACGTGGTCGAAATGGGAAGTGATTTTCTCAAGCTTGTGGGCGACGTGTTCACGGATCGCCGGGGTAATCTGCAGGTGGTGTCCGGTCAGGTGCAGGTTCATGATGTCTCCTCTGTTAAAGGGTTTTTCTCAGACTCACCGGGAGTATCTGCAGGGATTCCCGGTACTTTGCTATGGTTCTTCTTGCGACGACTATACCCTGTTGGCCCAGCAGTTCCGAAATCTGTCCGTCGCTCAGCGGGGAGCGGGTATTCTCCGCGCCGACCAGCTGCTTGATCAGTGCCCGTATCGCCGTGCTTGATGCCGCGCCGCCGGTTTCGGTGGAAACGTGGCTGCCGAAAAAGTATTTCAGTTCGAAAATCCCGCGCGGGGTATGCATGAATTTCTGGGTGGTTACCCGGGATATGGTCGATTCGTGCAGGTCCAGCGTCTCGGCAATTTCGCGCAATACCAGCGGTCGCATCGCGACCTCACCGTGTTCCAGGAAATTGCGCTGCCTGTCGACGATGGCCTGGGAAACCCGCAGTATGGTCTCGAACCGCTGCTGCACGTTCTTGATCAGCCACTTGGCTTCCTGAAGCTGTGTCGTGAGCTGCTGCGAATTGCCTCCGCGGTTACGCTGCATGATGTCGGCATAAAGCCGGTTGACCCTCAGCTTTGGCAATGCGTCGGCATTGAGGGATGCCACCCATACCCCCTTGACCTTGCGTACGATCACGTCTGCGACTACGTAGCGGGGTTCTTCCGAGAAAAAATCCCGGCCTGGTTTGGGGTTGAGACTCGTAATCAGTTTCTGGACCTCGCGCAGGCATGATTCGTCGCACTTCAGCGTTCGCTTGAGCTTGCTGAAGTCCTTGGCGGCCAGCATGTCGAGATGGTTTTTCACGATATCAAGAGCAGCATCCCGGTATGGTGTGTCTTCAGGAAGTCCCTTCAGTTGCAGGGACAGGCACTCGGAGAGGTTTCTCGCACCCACGCCCGGCGGGTCCATGTGCTGCAGGTGCTGCAGCGCTATGGATAGTTCCTCATGCTCGACCCCCAGTTCCGGCGGGAGCATGGCGCCGATTTCCTCCAGCGACTGTGGAAGATAGCCGTCATCATTCAGCGAGTCCACCAGCAACCCGAGAAGTTGTTTGTCACGGGGAGACAGGTGGATCAGGGAAATCTGGCTGCACAGGTGCTCGCGCAAGCTCGCCGGCCGTTCCGCGACCGGGGGGTAATCATCATCATCCGATTCGGCAGGAGAGTTGCCGTAGGAGATATTGTCCATGAGTTCGAGCGGCGAATCGTCAATGGAAGTCGACGATGCTGCAGTCTCGGATGCGGCGCCGCCATTGACCTGGTTATGCGTTTCGCCTTCGCGATTAGGCGGAGCCGGCGGCTCGGTGCTCGCATCCTCGCGTTCCAGTAAAGGGTTTCATGCAGCAGCCTCTCGATTTCCTGATTGAGTTCGAGCGTAGACAGCTTCAGCATTTTGATTGAACTGCTGCAGCTGCGGTGTCAGCGTGAGATGCTGCGAGAGTCTGAGTTGTAGCGAATGTTTCATTCAGGGCCGGATACCGGGAATCGCATACCGGGGGAGCTTCGCGTCGCTATGGGCGGCGCGGTATTTCATAGACGGAAATGCTCACCGAGATAAACTTTCCGGACGCTTTCATTATAGACGATCTCGTCGGGCTTGCCGTAGGCCAGAACGGTGCCGTCATTGATGATGTAGGCGCGGTCGCAGATGCCCAGGGTCTCGCGTACATTGTGGTCGGTGATCAGGACCCCGATGCCCCTGCCTCTCAGGAAACCGATGATTTTCTGGATTTCGATGACCGCGATCGGATCCACGCCGGCAAAGGGCTCGTCGAGCAGGATGAAACGGGGTTCGGTGGCCAGGGCGCGTGCGATCTCGACACGCCTGCGCTCGCCCCCCGACAGGCTGATGGCCGGGTTGTTGCGCAGGTGTCCGACGTGCAGATCCTGAAGCAGGGTATCCAGCCTGGCTGCGATCGTGGCTTCGTCCGAGTGATAGAGCTCGAGGATGGCGCGAACGTTGTCGGCGACCGAGAGGCGTCTGAAAATGGATGCTTCCTGCGGCAGATAGCTCAACCCCAGCCGCGCCCGGCGGTGCATTGGCATGTGG
>JAYQOT010000048.1:0-19990 GCA_038144955.1 Burkholderiales bacterium
GCCGCATGTGGCCGGCGTCACCCGCCAGTCAGCGGCTTTCCTGTTCAAGGCGTCGTGGGAAAACGTCCAGAACGTGATGAACGGGGCTGCACCGCACTATCGGGTCTACTGACCCGGATCTCGCTGCCGAAATAAAACGGGGCCGGGATCCGGCTGGATACCGGAACCGACCCCGTGTTCGTTCGTGCATCCCGCGGATGCACTTACATCAGTTCACTTTGACGCCGGATTCCTTGACGATCTTCGCCCATTTGGCATGGTCGCTCTTCAGCAGCTTGTCGAATTCCGCGGGCCCGGTGGGCACGCTGTCGCCGCCGAGGCGTTTTTTGACATCGGGCAGCGCGAGAATGGCGGTGATTTCATCGCTCAGCTTCTTGATGATGGCTTTCGGGGTGCCCGCAGGCGCCAGAACGCCCCACCAGGTCACAGCCTCGAACCCCTTGAAGCCGGCTTCGGCAATGGTCTGGATTTCGGGTGCATCGGGCACCCGTTTCTGCGAGGTGATGGCAATCACGCGGATCGTGCCGGCCTGCATATGCGGCTTGGCACTTTCAAGCGAGGAGATGTAGAAATCGGCGCGACCGGCGATCAGATCCGGAATAGCCTGTGCCGCCCCTTTGTACGGAACGTGCACAAAATTCATTTTCGTGGCGCCTTTCAACAACTCGCCGGTCAGGTGCGCCACAGTGCCATTGCCCGGAGATGCAAACGTCAGGCCGCCTTGTTTGGTTTTCGATGTAGCAATGAGTTCGCTGACAGATTTGACCGTGGATTTGCTGGACACGCTCACCGCGAGCGGCGCGATGTCGACCAGGCTGATCGGCGCAAAATCCTTCAGGGCGTCGTACGGGAGTTTCTTGTACAGCGCCGGTCCAATCGACAGGTTGCTGGTCTGCCCCATCACCAGCGTGTAACCGTCGGCGGATCCTTTAGCCGCAATGCCGATACCGATGGTACCGCCGGCACCTCCGCGGTTGTCGACAATCACCTGCACTCCGAGACGCTCGGACAGCCTGGTCGTGATCAAACGCGACACGATGTCAGTGCCGCCGCCCGGCGGATACGGAACAACGAAACGGATCGGTTTTCCGGGATAGGCTTCCTGGGCCAGTGCCGTGCCGGCCAATCCGGCACTGATGATCAAGGCAGCCTGAATCAGGCTGAGTAGTAAATTTTTCATTTGTTTCCCTCCTGTTTTAATGTTCAAAACAATCTGCGACATGAAATTGGGTGACGGATGCGCACATTCAGTGTTGAGGCTCGCCACACAGTTCATTCAGTATGTTGCGTGCCGCAGCGGTTCCCATGTTGACGTAGGCATCCGCGGTCACGCCGCCGATGTGCGGCGAACAGATCACGTTTTCCAGAGCGTTCAGCGGCCCCGGGGTCGTTACCGGTTCCTGCGCAAAACAGTCGAGACCCGCGGCGCGTATCTTTCCGGCGCGCAGAGCTTCCAGCAGCGCGTGCTCATCGATCAATCCGCCGCGCGCCGTGTTCACAAGAATGGCGCCCGGGCGCATGCGGGCAAACATTTCGCGACCGAAAAGGTTGCGGTTTTCCGGGGTCAGCGGGCAATGCAGCGATACCACGTCTGCCGCAGCCACCAGTTCATCCAGCCCGCACAGTGTGACGCCGGCAGGAGCCACCTTGCGGAACGGATCATACGCCAGCACGTTCATGCCGAAGACATTTCCCGCCTGCGCCACCCGCTCGCCGATAGAGCCCAGACCGACAAGGCCCAGCGTTCTGCCTGCAAGTTCCATGCTCTTGTGCGTGGGCTTGTCCCAGTGACCTTCCTGCATGCGGCGGTTCAGATAAGGAACCGATTTGGCGCAGGCCAGGATCAATGCCCAGGTATGTTCAGCCACGGCGGCCGCATTGGCCCCGGTCGCCGGCTTCACCGCAATGCCGCGCTCCGCCGCAGCTTTGACATCAATGGTATCGATGCCGACGCCATGCTTGGCGATTACTTTCAGTCCCGGCGCTGCATCCATGATGCGCGCGCCCACTTTCCCGTAGCGCACGATCAGCGCAACCGGCTCGTGCTGGCGGCACAATCCCGCAAGGCTCTCCTCGTCGGGAGTCTTGCCGGCATACACCACGTCGAAGTCCTTTAGCAGTTCTACGGCCTGTGGGGCGAGGTCGGCACCGGTAACGATGACTACGGGTTTCACAGCGTCTCGCCCGCCTTCAACACGCCGGCGGCACGCAATGACGCTTCCAGCCATGGCGGCGTCAGTTGCTCGCGCCTGCGGATACCCTCGATGCGCTTGGTCTCGTCGCGCACTTTCTGCGCAGCCGGTTCCAGCAATCCTGCTGCACGATCACGTTCGATGACCACCACGCCATCGGCGTCAGCCACAATCAGGTCACCGGGATGGACCGCGGTGCCGGCAATCGAGATCGGCCAGTTCACGCGTCCCGGAACAAACTTGGTCGGTCCATTGGGATTGCCGCCCACCGAGAACACGGGAAGTCCAAGCTGGCGCAATTCCTCGAGGTCGCGGGCCGCGGCATCCATCACCACGCCAGCTATACCGATGGCCTTGCACTGATTGATCATGATCGCCCCCATCAGGGCACAGGTCTGGTCACCCTTGCCGTCGATCACCAGCACGTCGCCGGGTTTGGCAATGGCCATCGCAGCGTGGATCATCAGGTTGTCGCCGGGTCGCACTTCGACAGTCAGCGCAGGGCCCGCGCATTTCATGTCGGGCGCCACAGGCGTGATGCGCCCGTTCAACGTGCCGCGGCGACCGGCGACGTCGGCCAGTATCGCCGCCTGGAATTCCGCTGCGCGCTTCACAACATCCGGCGCTACGCGCTCAAAGTCACGACGAAAGTCCGGATTGGGATTCGTATTTGCGGCCATCTGGCAAGGCTCCTCTGGATTTGCGCCCGGACCCTGCAGGCCCGGGTGGTTATGCGGAGCCCGGACTCTAGGCCGCCGGTTTGACAGATGCAACACTGTTTCGTAGAATGAAACAGTGAAGAAAAGCCGTAACGACAACGAAGCCGGCATCGGCGTCATTGCCGTCGCCCGCGCGTTTGCAATACTCGATGCCTTCAAGGCCGGCGAAAACGCACTGTCCCTCGGCGAATTGTCGCGACGCACGGGACTGCACAAGACCACCGTCCTGCGCATCGCGCGCACCATCGCCGGCACCGGATACATGGTGCAGTTGCAGGACGGCGCCTGGCGGCTGGGCGCCGGCGCCGCATGGCTGGGTACGCGCTACCAGACCACCTATGATCAGACCGCCAGCATCGAACCGGTACTGCGCGACCTCTCCGCTGCCACGGGTGAAAGCGCCGCCTTCTACGTGCGCGAAGGCGATGCGCGGGTCTGCGTCGTGCGTGTCGACGGGCCGCAGACCATCCGCCACCATGTCCGGGTCGGGGAACTGCTGCCGATAAACCGCGGTGCCATCGGGCGCGTGCTGCTGGCATTCTCCGGCGAGTCCGGCAGCCTCTACGACAGCATCCGGGCCGCCGGCCACCATTTCACCGAGGGGGAACGCGATCCTCAAGTGTCCAGCATCGCCTGCCCGGTGTTCGGCATCAACCGGCGACTGGCCGGCTGCGTCGCGATCACCGGGCCGATTGCACGCGTGACCGCAAAAGTCGCGAAAAAGCACATCCCGGCCGTGCGCAAGGCCGCCTCGCGTCTGAGCTTCGAACTAGGTGGACAGGCCGCGGGCATTACACTGCCCTGATTACCGTTCAGCTCACCTCCCACCAACTCCCTTTAGGGAACGGCACATAGAACACGTGGGTGAAGATTAAATACGCCGCAATGCAGGTCCCGATCGGCACGACCACGGCGAGCATCAGGTTGCGGCGGGTTTTCTCCAGCGTCAGATAAATCGACAGCAGTGACAGCATGATCACGCTGGCCGGCCAGAATCCGAGGCCGTGCATCACCAGCAGATAAACAACCACGATCGCCAGGAATACGAAAACATCGATCAACGCCACCCGGTCTGCCGCGGTCCAGCGCATGATGTCGGGGAGACGCTTCACCATGGCCGCAAGCGCAACGCGCACGACCAGCGCCACGCCAAATCCCAGTATCAGGTAAGTGGCCAGACGGGGAAACGCCCAGTCCTTTGAATCCGCACTGGGGGAAACCCAGAACACCGCACCGATGCAGAACAGCAGCAGCGCGGTCAGCAGATCCCGATCAATCAGTCTTCGCATGATGTTTCACCTCGTATCAGCTGCGACATGAGAAAACCTCTGCCCGGCCTAATCACTGGTTTGTTGCTGCCCGCGATGCTTCCAGCGCGTCCAGGCAACCAGCGAAATTGAAAGCACCGTGATCGTGATGAGGATGATGTTGACGGTGCCGGTAAAAAATACATCCCAGATGGAAGTGGCATCGGAGATATACATGGCCTGAACCAGCGAGGGTTCGATAATGGGTCCCAGGATCAGGCCCAGGCCGATGGGGCCGGGATGGAAGCCCAGTCGCCGCACAAAGTAGACGAACACACCGATCCCGAGCATGAGGTAGACGTCGAAAATGTTGTTGCGGATCGCATAGGCACCGATCACCGCCAGCAGCATGATCAGCGGTGCCAGCAGCCGCAACGGGATGCGGATGATGCGAACCAGCAACGGTGAGAACAGGCTGCCCAGTATGAAGGTCACTATGCCGGCAATGAACAGCGACCAGCCGAAGGAATACACCAGCGTGCCGTCACTCTGGAAAAGCTCGGGTCCGGGATTCAATCCGCGCAGCATCAGTGCGCCGGCGATGACCGCCGCGGGCGACGATCCCGGAACCCCCAGTGTGACCAGCGGGATCATCGCCGCCGGAGCCGCAGCGTTGTTCGCGATTTCCGATGCCGTCACCCCGCGCAGGTCGCCTTTGCCATAACGACTCTTGTCCTTGCTCCAGCGCACCGCCTCGTTGTAGGAGACCAGTGCTGCTATGGGACTGCCGGCGCCCGGCAGTATCCCGATGAAAGTGCCGATCACCGCCGAGCGGAGCGCATGCAGTGGGTGCGCAAGCACTTTCTTGATCGTCTTCAGGGTCTCACCGCCCTTGGGCTGGTACTCGGCGATGAAATCCTTTCTGCGCAACTCGGCAACCATCGACAGCACCTGCGGCACGGCAAAAACGCCGATCAGCCCCGCAACCAGGGACACGCCGCCACGCAGTTCCGGAACGCCAAAGGTAAAGCGCGACAGTTCGGTGCCGTGACTGATGCCGATGGAACTGATCAGCAGGCCGATCGCACCGCCGGCCAACCCTTTCAGAATGGAGTCACCGGCCAGGCTGCCGATGATGGTCAGTGCAAAAACTCCAAGCCAGAAAAACTCGGGGGGGCCGAATTTGAGCGCAATCGTGATCATTGGCCACGCCAGCAGCAGGTAACAACCTGCGCCAAACAGGGTCCCGATTGCAGAACTGAAACAGGAGGCGATGATCGCCTCCTGTCCGCGCCCCTGCAGGGTCATGGGATGACCGTCGAAGGCCGTCGCCATCGCGCTCGGGGTTCCCGGCGTGTTGACCAGCACCGCCGGTATCGCGTCAGAGAACATCGCACACACATAGAGACCGCCCAGCATGGCCATGCCGGCGCCGGGTGGCAGGGCAAATGTGAATGGCACGAGCAACGCCGTGCCCATCGTGGCCGTAAGGCCCGGGAGCGTGCCCACCAGCATGCCTATCATGACCCCCACCGTGAGCCACATCAGGTACGATGGCGTCAAAGCCAGCATCAGACCTTCGATCACAGAATTCTCCCCTCTATAGCGTTGCCGTTTTTGTTATCCGGGCAATCCTGCTGCATTCGACATCGCGCCCGGACGGCGCGTAAAAAAATTACGCGGAAACAGTCTCCCCGCTCACGCACGCAGGCTGTCCCCGCATCATGACTTCCGATGCGGGAACACCCTGCAGAAATTCACTATTTAGCGAATTTCTTTACTGCTGCCAGGACGTAAGCCTTGGCTTCTTCAGGCGTTTGGCGCAGTTGCGACAGACCGTTCTTCGTCACCAGAGCCTTGAGCGCCGGATCAGCGGTGACCTTGTTGAGCGCAGCGTTGAGGATCTCGATGCGGTCAGCCGGAGTGCCGGGAGGCGCCATGACGCCCCAGGTGGTCATGTACGACCATTTCGATTCATTTGGAACGCCAGGCAGTGCTTCCGATTTCTCCGGCCCGGCGATGACGATGGTATCGACCGTCGACTTGTGCTTGACGGCATGCGAGGACGCCGTCATGCCGGCACTCACGTGCTTGCCCTGCAGCATGGGCATCATCTTGCCGACACCTCCAGATACCGGCACATAGGTCGTCTTGATACCCAGGATGTCGGCGAGCTCGGAATAATTAACTTCGCCGGTGCCACCGACCCCTGCGACCGTCAATTTGCCCGGATTCGCCTTGGCTGCGGCGATGAACTTGTCCAGCGTGTTGTACTGGCTGCCCTTGGGCACCATCAGGGCACCCACGGCCCTGGCGGTCATCCCGATGTAGGAAAACTCGCCCGGCTTGAAGCCGACATCCTTGCCTTTGGCGCTGATCACGATGTTCGGAACGACCACGTTGCTGATAGTGTAGCCGTCGGGCTTCGAGCGCCACAGCTCGTTGAAGCCCACTGCGCCGCCACCGCCGGTCTTGTAGACGATCTGGATCGGGACACCGAGCGCTTTTTCCAGGCCCGGCTGCAGACGGCGTGCCTGCTGGTCGGATCCACCGCCCGGGGAATACGGAACGATGAACGTGATGGGTTTGTCAGGGAACCCCGCTGCGCTGACGCCGCCGGCAGTGATTGCCAGGAAAGCACCAGCGAAGGCGCTGAGAAGTCCGCGACGCAAATGGTCAGGCTTTGTTTTCATTTCTCCTCCTACGTTGTTATTTGGATTTCGTTTATCCCCGAGCGGGGCAGTACTCCTTTCATGTTGAATCGGATCACGAAGCACTTAAGGTGATCCTTGTTGTATATATCAGATTGTGACCATGCGATTCCACAATAAGTTCATTGTGATTTCATGATCTGAAAAATCAATTCGTATTACTGCATCAAATCACTCGTGCACATTGACGTTATTGTGTGCAAGGCAAGTCGTAGCAATTGATGAGCAACGCTGAATTGAAATCCGGTATTGCCAGCACTAATCCTGACCACCCTCAACAGGTTTTTTGTTTGATGATTTCCGCATGATCCTGAATTCGATCTTCGTCCCCGCTACCTCCAAAGTCAGCTAACATCGCCGAACTCAGAGAGGAGCAGCGTCATGGCAACAAAACCACTCGGCGTCGCCGTCATTGGCGCCGGCCGCATCGGCACTTTGCGCGCGCGGCTGTCGGCCAGGCACCCTTCAGTCGGATTTATTGCGATTGCGGACCTCGATCCGGCGAAGGCGAAAACCCTCGCCGACACAACCAAGGCCGATTTCCACACCGACAACAACTTCGAAGCCATCGAACGTCCCGAAGTAAATGCGGTGTTCGTGTCCACGCCGGAAGGCGAACACGCCGCACCGATCAAGCGCGCTCTCGAACTCGGCAAGCCGGTGCTGGTGGAAAAACCCATCGCGCTGTCTCTGGGCGATGCCGAAGACATACTCGCCACGCTCAAGGCCACCAACGGCAAGCTGCGCGTCGGCTACAGCCGGCGTTACAAGGATTGTTATCTGCGCGCCAAGGAACAGATGATCCAGGGCCGGTTGGGCCGCGTCACCGGCGGCCTCGCGCGCGTCTACAACTCGCGTGCACAGGCCTTCGCCATCCTCAAGCGCGATCCGCACGCCACACCGGTACTGGACGTACTCACCTACTACGTCGACCTGATGTGCTGGTTCCTCGAAGGCAATCCGCCGGTAGAAGTAGTCGCGCGGGGCCAGAAAGGCATTTTCCGCGACGCCGGCTACGGTGCGGATGACGTGACCTGGGCCATCGTCACCTTTGCCGACGGCGCAGTGGTCAATTTCGGCGTCAGCTACGCGCTGCCGGCGCGCTATCCGACGCTGGGCCAGTCCGACCGGCTCGAACTGCTGGGCACCGAGGGCACGATGATCGTCGATGACGATCACATGGATCACATCCTCTATTCGGACAAGGGTATCCCCCATGCCTACGTGCCGGATCACGCGGTGAACATGGCCTTCCTCGGCAGCAACACCGCCGGCGACTGGGCCGTGGGTGATTTCTGGGGGCCGCTGGGCAACGAAACCCGCGCCTGGCTCGACCACCTCGTCACCGGCAACCCTACGGTGCACACCACACCGGAACAGGCGCGCATCAACCTCGAAACCACGATTGCGATCGAACGCTCGGCGAAGGACGGCAAGCCGGTGCGTCTGCCACTGGAGTCCTGAAAGACACGGGGCCGCCAGCGCCCTGGCGACCCCGTGCCCTTGCTGGAGATCACCTCCTTTCAGGTCTGCATCACTCGATTTCCTGATTTGTCCGCGGCTCTCGCCGCAAACACCTCGCGCCAGTTCACCGGTGCGGTGAGCTGCATCAGCGCGAACAGCGTGACGATGGCGCCGACAGTGACGGCCAGGCCGGTGAGGCCCTTGAAGAAAAACGCGTACGAAAACAGCACCAGGTAGAGCAACTGCGCTGCCCCTGCGGCAAGGAATGCGTAGCGGCCGCCGATCGCCGCGCGCAGGTAGGAGAGGGTCAGGAACAGCGAGGTTGCCGCGGCCGTGCCGAATGCGAGGTGGATGCTGACCTGGTCGGCCAGGTACGCAAACAGCAGGTGGAAGGAGAAGAACGCGGCGGCGAGGAAGAAGAAGTGCATGGGGTGGATGTCGATGCCGCGCACGACGCCGATGGCAAGCAGCACGACGATGAAAAAGAACAGCGACACCGGCGCGAACTGCGTGATCTCCGCAGCCAGCGGCCCCGGCTGCAGCTTTTCCGGCATCAGCAGCGCGATGTTGACGCCGGCAACCAGGCGGCGGAATTCCCACACCAGGTGCCAGCCGCTGTCGGTGAGTTCCTTGCGCGTCGGCGACATGCCGTCTTCCGGAAAATCGACATCGCGGAAATCGGTGGTCACCGCCAGCCGGAAATTGCGCACTTCCGATACGCCGTCGCCGAAGTGGTAAGTCCAGCGCGACAGGCCCTGGCTGCGGTAGCCGGCGCGCAGCGTCACCTGCTCTTCCGGTGCCAGTTCGACGGTGCCGGTGATGCGCCCGTTGCGCGCCGCCGGCGGCTGCAGCCACGGCCGGCCGTCAACTTCGAAGCGCAGGTCGTCGAACACCGCCTTCTGCGCCGGGAACGGCAGCGCGATTTCGACCACCCGGTGCTCGCGATGGGGATTCCTCAGCGTCCAGGCACCGTCGAAGCGCACCGCGTAGGTGGAATACCAGAGCAGTCCCTTCTGCCGGTGCTGCAGCGACAATGCGGCACGCACGTCGCCGGAATCCAGCGCCACCGGTTCGGTCACGCGCTGGGTCACGGTCTTGCGCGTCTTCACGCCGTTGTGTTCGGTCTCGATTTGGCGGGTGTCGTAACGCACCGCTGAAATCTGCGGCGGCTGCTGCACCTGCTGCGCACCCCATAACTGCTCGACGCGGCTGCGCAGGTTGTGGTCGGCCTGGTGGGTGCGACTGCTGGTCACTCCGGCAAGAATCATCCAGGCAATGGCGGTGCAGCAGTAAATGAAACCGATGGCGATCAGGCGACGGGTCATGTCAGGTCCTGTTGTTGTTATGCGGAATGGCTTTCAAGGCGCTGTGGGCCAGAAACTGGAGACCGGCACGGCTCGCGCCTTGCCACGTCGTGATGTTCATGATGCCGGGGAGGAAATCAGCACAGGCGTCACGCTATGCTCCAGCCACCGGCCCGCAGCGCCCTGCACCTTCAACCGCTGATGGAAGCCAGCAGCGCCACCGCCGCCGCGCACGCCAGGCCGATCAACAAGCCGGCCACCGCCGCCCGGGCAATCCAGCCGCAGAAATCACGGACGATCTGGCGGGTGGTCACGGTGCGGATCACGGTTGCGTTGGGGGATGCGTTCATCTGTGTTCTCCTCTGAAATGCGCCCCGATCGGGCAGGGTCATTTCAGCAAGACAGGATGGCAACCCACGGCCCGTTG
The DNA here is from genome assembly GCA_038144955.1 of Burkholderiales bacterium. Classification (GTDB taxonomy): domain Bacteria; phylum Pseudomonadota; class Gammaproteobacteria; order Burkholderiales; family SG8-41. The sequence goes on from JAYQOT010000048.1 coordinate 10,065, forward strand.
CTGGCAAAGCGCCGATGAATTGTGGCAAACCTGTGGCAACGGCTGCCGCCGCCCAGGGCTGCGGTATAGTCGGGCCACGCGAGAACGACCATGCCGCAACGCATCGCCATAATCGAGGACGACCCCGCCATCGGCGCCAATTACGCCGATGCGCTGCAGGCGCACGGCTACGCGGTACAGCTCTACCCTGACCGCGCGAAGGCGCTGGCCGGCCTGGAAGCGAAACTGCCTGATCTGGTGCTGCTCGACATCGGTCTCGGCGGCGATCCGGACGCCGGATTCGCGCTGTGCCGCGACCTGCGCAGCCGTTCGGCAACGCTGCCGATCATTTTCCTCACCGCGCGCGACAGCGAGTTCGACATGGTGTCGGGACTGCGCCTCGGCGCCGACGACTATGTCACCAAGAGCGTCAGCCTGCCCCACCTGCTGGCGCGCATTGCCGCACTGTTCCGGCGTAGCGGTGTTTCAAATGACACCGACATCGCAGAAGATGCACTGGAACGCGGTGCGCTGGCGATTGACCTCAAGCGTTTCACCGTAACCTGGCAAGGCCGGTCGGTGGACCTGACGCTCACCGAGTTCTGGCTGGTGCATGCACTGGCGAAACACCCCGGCCACGTCAAAAACCGTGATCAGCTGATGGCGGAGGCCCACATCGTCGTTGACGACAGCACCATCACCTCGCACATCAAGCGCATGCGCCGCAAATTTGTCGCGGTGGATGCCGCATTCGAGGGCATCGACACGGTGTACGGCATGGGCTACCGGTGGAAAGCGGACGCCTGAGCGGCACAGCACCTCGGTGGTTCGGGCTGCGCGGCAAGCTGGTGCTGGTCGCGCTATTGCTGCTGGTCATTCCGTGGGCCGGCTATTCCTACATCAAGGCCACCGAGCAACTGCTGCGCGAGCAGCAGGAACGCCAGCTGACGGGCGCCGCACGCGCAGTGGCGGCAGCCCTGCATGACCGGCCACGGCTGGCGACGCTGCGAGAGGAATCTCCTGACGGCGAGGCCGCGCGCGCCGAGGTCCGGGCACTGGTCACCGCCATCGCCCGCACCGGTCTGCGCATTTGGATCATCGACAACCGGCTGCGGCTTATCGCCACTGCCGGCGACATCGCCGGCAGTCCTGCCGAATCCGACACCACCACCTTCGGTTTCATCGAGCGCGGCGTGCGCACGGCGCTGCGGCCGCTGCTGGCGCAGTGGCTCGACGCTCCGACGCTGCCCGCCGAGGAATTCATCCCCGACAACGTGGTGTTCGGCGGTCCCGAAGTCGAGCGTGCCCTTGATGGATCGCCGGGACTGAAGCGCCGGCCCGGGCCCGGCGGCAGTGCGCCCATCGTCAGCGTGACCTACCCGGTGTGGATCGGCGAGACCATAGTCGGCGTCGCCATCGTCGAGGAAAGCACCGCGGCAACGGTATCCTTCCGCGACCGCGCCATCGAACGCCTGATCGCGATGACGCTGATCGTCTTTGTCACCGCGGCACTGGTGCTGCTGGCGTTTGCCTCGCGCATTTCCACCCGCCTGCGCCGACTGCGCGACGAAGCCGAACAGGCGATTGATTCACGCGGCCACGTGCGCGCGCTGGTCACCGCGGAGCACGCCAGCGACGAAATCGGCGACCTCTCGCGCAGCTTTTCGCTGGCGCTCAACCGCATCGCCGACTACAACGCCTATCTAGAAGCGCTGGCGCGGCGACTGGCGCATGAACTGCGCACGCCGATCGCGGTGGTGCGCTCCTCACTCGACAACCTGCGCCTCAAATCACTGCCGGAGGATGCCGCGATCTACCTCGAACGCGCCGAGGGTGGACTGCGCAGGCTGGACAGCGCATTGACGCGGATGGCGGAAGCCTCGCGCCTGGAGCAGGCGGTGCGCAGCACCGAACGCGAGCGTTTCGATGCCGTCGCCGTGGTATCAGGCTGCATCGCCGGTTACACCACTGCCTATCCGCACTGCCGCTTCGAGGCGCAGCTGCCGCGGCAGCATGTAATGATCAGCGGCGCGCCGGACCTCTATGCCCAGATGCTCGACAAGCTCGCCGCCAACGCGGTGGATTTTGCCGAGACCGGATCAGTGATTGAAATCAAGCTTGCACTGCACGATACCGCCGCGACGCTCACCGTGACCAACCGTGGGCCGCGATTGCCGGAACAGCTGCGGCTGTTTGAATCGATGCAGTCTGCGCGCGAGTCCCCGGGTTCGGACATACACCTGGGGCTCGGTCTCTACATCGTGCGGCTGATTGCCGAGTTCCATCACGGCAAAGCTGGCGCCAAAAACCTCGCCGACGGCAGCGGCGTGCGTTTCAGCGTGGCGATACCGACGCTGATCGTCGACTGACACGTTTTATCCCGGCGGCCACTTGAAATGGCGGCCGCCGATGATGTGCAGGTGCAGGTGGAACACCGTCTGCCCGGCATCGGCGCCGTTGTTGACCACCAGCCGGAAGGCGTCGCCCACGCCCAGCTGTCGCGCCACCTTGCCCGCCGCCAGCAGCAGGTGCCCCATCAGCGCCGCGTCGCCGCGGCCGGCATCGGACAGCTTCGGGATTTCCTTCTTGGGCACCAGCAAGACATGGGTCGGCGCCTGGGGATTGATATCTCGAAAGGCGAGGCAATGTTCGTCTTCGTAGACGATGTCTGCCGGAATTTCGCGAGCGATGATTTTGCTGAACAAAGTGGCCATAAAATCCAATTAAAACAGTTAGTTATTGTTCGAAATCGGCAGCTACCGAGCATCCGCAAGGTACTGATTAGACGGCTTTTTTCGATGCTAGCGGTTGGCCGTTGCAGCGTCAAAGTCGGTATTTACTGACTTTTTATGGTGCGCTGCAAAAAATATTTTGCCCAAACCCTTGACTTGGCTTTTCTCGACCTTATAATTTGAATTGTGCAGCGCAATATATAAAGCGCTCAAGGAATTCAGGTCAGTTTATAACTAATTGTTTTTAAAGGAGATTTAAAATGTATCAGACCCCGGAACAAATTATTGCAATGAACAAAGCCAACCTCGAGACCGCGATGCGTTATGCCGGTCTGGCGATCGAAGGCGCCGAGCGCATGATCGACCTGCAGCTGAAAGCCGCGAAGTCCGCGTTTGCCGACAGCTTCGAAGGCGCGAAAGCCATCGCCTCGGTCAAGGACTTCCAGCAACTGGCCGCGCTGAAAGACAGCCTGGCGCAACCTTCGCTGGAAAAAGCGACCGCCTACGCCAAGAGCGTCTACGACGTTGCCAACGAAACCCAGGTTGAATTCACCAAGCTGGTTGAAGTGCAAGTCGCCGAGTTCAACAAGGAAATCGTTACCGGCCTCGACAAGCTGGTGAAAAACGCTCCGGCCGGTTCCGAAGTCGGTGTCGCCGCGCTGAAATCGGGCATCGCCGCTGTCAACGCCGCCTACGACAACCTGTCGAAGATCGCCAAGCAGTTCGCGCAAGCCACCCAGTCCAACCTGGAAGCCGCCGCGACGCAAGCGACCGCCACGGTGAAGAAGGCCTCGAAGAAAGCCGCCTGAGCTTCAGCGGCCAGCTGTAAAACAAAAGCCCCCGGTAACGGGGGCTTTTTCCTGTACTGCGGTGTGCGGCGTGATTCAGGCCTGCGCAGGCGTCCACGGAAAACCGAGACCGCTGACGCCGGTCTGAAGCATGGTGATGGCCAACTGCACCTGTACGGCCTCGCCGCGCACACCGAGCTCGATGTAGCGCTCGGGTGTAACCCGCGGCAGACTGAACACCTTGAGCGTGGGATAAGCACGCAGGCATTCATTCATCAGCTCAATCAGCTGGCTCTCGCCGGCCTCGCGCACAATGATTGCCGCTTCCACGGCACGCGCGACGACCGCGTCGGCATACAAGTTGTCGAGCACCCATGCCATCATCGGCCAGGACATTTCCGGAAATCCGGGCAGGAAATGAATGTTGCGGAAGGTGAATCCGGGAATGCGGTTGTACGGATTGGGAATGATGTCCGCGCCCTCGGGAAACTCCCCCATCATCAGCCGCTGCGGTGTCACCCCCTTGGGGTCGTCGACGAAGCGTCCGCGGATCTCGGCTTCAGCTTCCGGATGCAGCCTGAGCGGAACGCCGGCGGCGCGGGCGGCACACTGGCGGGTATGGTCATCCGGGGTGGCGCCGATGCCGCCGAAGCTGAATACCACGTCGTTGCCGGCAAAGGTGCGCCGCAGGGTTTCCGTGATCAGTTCGGGTGAATCACCCAGGTATTGCGCCCATGACAGTTCAAGCCCGCGCTCACCCAGCGTGGCAATGACCTTGGTCATGTGCTTGTCCTGGCGTTTACCCGAAAGAATCTCATCGCCGATGATAATGGCGCCGAATGCCATGCACTTTCTCCCTTTGAAGACGCCGCGGACGCGGCGTCAGCTGTTGATATAGCTCTCGAGCTGCTTGATGGTTTCCTGCTGCATCGCGATGACTTCCTTAACCAGGTCGCCGATCGACAGCACCCCGGTGACCCGGCCGCCGTCGATGACCGGCAGATGGCGGATGCGGCGGCCGGTCATCAGCGCCATGCATTCATCGACCGTCTGCGCCGGGGTCACGGTAACCACCCTGTCCGACATGATGTCGCGGACCGCCAGTTCGTGTGAGGACTTGCCGAGCAGGATGACTTTGCGCGCGTAGTCGCGCTCGGACATGATGCCGGCCAGCTGGTCACCTTCCATCACCAGCAGCGCGCCGACGTTTTTCTCTGCCATGTGTTTCAGTGCGTCGTAGACACTGGTTGTAGGCGTCACCGACAGCACGCCGCCGCCTTTGGCCTGCAACAGCTGTTTCACTGTTTTCATGATCTCCTCCTCCGGAGAAGCCGATGGTGTTCGGCCAGGAACCCAGTTTAGCAGGATGCAAAAAAATCTCACCCGCCGCAACCCGCCCGGATAGCCGTCAGTTACGTCCCTGAAATCAAGAACTTAATCTTGACCGGCACGGAACCGGATCGCTTACTTTTTCCCGGACCGGGTGCCGGACATGTCCTCGAGCAGGGTGATCAGCGAACCCAGGTCCTGCCGGCCCTTGTCCTGCCCCATCAGCGCGTTGATCTGCTGCATCACCAGCGCGGCTCCCGGCGACGCCAGTTTCATCTGGTGCGCGAGATCGAGCACGATGCCGAGATCCTTGTGATAGAGCCGGGTATCGATGCCGTTGTCGAAATTGTGCTCGACCATGCGCTTGCCGAATACCTCCAGCACGCGGCTGGCGGCAATGCCGCCGAGCATCACTTCACGCACTTTGGCGGGATCAGCGCCCAGGCGTTGCGCGAGGTGCAATGCCTCGGCGACACCCTGCGCATTCATCAGCAGTGCGAGCTGGTTGCAGGCCTTGGTAACCTGTCCGGCGCCGCTGTCGCCCATGTGGAGAAAGGATTTGCCCATGCAGGCGAACAGCGGCTTTACCCGCTCGAATACCCCCGGCTTGCCGCCGACCATGATCGAGAGGGTGGCCTGCTCGGCACCCATCGGCCCGCCCGATACCGGCGCATCGAGCATGTCGACGCCCTTTTTTTCAAGAGTCTTGGCCACTTCGCGCGCAACCGCCGGCGAAATGGTTTCCATGTCAACGACCACGCTGCCCGGCTTCAGGCCGTGGATCAGGCCGTCAGGCCCGAGCGTGACCTGCTCGAAGTCGCTGGACGCGGTAACGATGGTGAACACCACGTCGCAACTGGCGGCCAGTGCCGCCGGCGTGGCGTAAGCCTTGGCTCCCGCGGCAACCAGCGGCTCGGTGCTCGCAGCGCGACGCGCATAGACTCCCAGCGCATGACCGCCGCGCAGCAGATGCCCCGCCATGTGGCGCCCCATCACTCCCAATCCTATAAACCCGACGTTCAATGCACTCTCCTTATGGGGTAATCCAGCCGAAGGCCATGATCAGCGGCAGCGTGATCCAGAACAGTATGGTACTCCAGCCGATCAACAGGGCTGCAGCACCGTGATCGAGCCGGAAGCGGTCAGCCAGCAGCAACGCCGTCATCATCGACGGCGTCGTTGCCAGCGCGATCGCCGCATGCTGTGCTTCACCGACCTGGCTGAAAATCAGCGGTGCCGCCAGCCACACGATCAACGGCGTTGCGAGCAGTTTGATGCCCGCCGCCGCCAGGATTTCACGCCGCAGCTTGAGGTTGCGCCAGGGAATGGTCATGCCCAGCACGAACAGGATCACCGGAATGTTGGCCTGGCCGATGAACAGCGAAGCCTTCACCAGCGGTTCATAGGTCAGCCCGAGCTGCTGGCTGCCGGTACCGAGCAGGAAGGCCCAGATCGGCGGCATCGACATCATGATCCTGAACACCGAGGGCTGGCTGACCCCGCCGGCCTGACCGCCCAGACGGATCGAAATCCACACGCCGAGGCTCCATACCAGCGGCATGGTCATCAGCATGTCGTTGAAGGCGGCATAACTGGTCGCGGCAGCGCCGAAGAAGAACACCAGCACCGGCACCCCGATGTTGAAGGTATTGCCGAACATGCCGGCCAGTACCAGCGACGCCCGTGTCGCATCGTTCAGATGCGGCCACAGGCGCAGCTTGTAGAACATCAGATAGAGAATGCCGCCCGCTGACAGCGAACCGATACCGACCAGCAACGGCACCGAAAGCAGGTTGATGGTGATCGGCGTGGTCGCCGATGCTGCGAACAGGTTGCAGGGAAACAGCAGATACATCACCAGACGGTTGAGCGAAGAACGCATCTGGTCGACATCGGTGTCGCTGAAAAAGCGCGGCCACAACGCGCCTGCCGCCACCAGCAGCGACAGCGGCAGCATCACCTGAACCATCAGGTCGAGCAGTTGCGAGAAGTAGCTCATCAGCGGGCGGCCTTCCAGGACCAGATGGCCGAAAATATTAATTAAAACAGATACTTATTTTATTTCTGCTGGCGCGCTTCGGGGTTGAGCAGATTGGGCGGCACTTCGCCGCGCAATGCGGCCACCAGATTCTTCGCCGCGAGCATCGCCATCGCCTTGCGCGTGGCCTCGGTGGAACTGCCGACATGCGGCGCGAGCACCACGTTGTCGAGTGCGAGGAAACCGGCATGCAGCTTCGGTTCATTTTCGAAGACATCGAGTCCGGCACCACGGATGGTGCCTTTCTTCAGCACCTCGACCAGTGCTGCATCATCAACCACGCCGCCGCGGGTCGAATTGATCAGGATCGCCGAGCGCTTCATTTTCGCCAGTTGCGCAGCACCGATCAGGTGGTGCGTCGCCGGAGAATAAGGCACCTGCAGCACCACGAAGTCGGATTGCGCCAGCACTTCATCGAGCGCGGCATACGAGGCATTGCACTTGCGCTCCAGTTCCGGCGCGATGCGATTGCGGTTGTGGTACAGCACCTTCATGTCGAAGCCGAGAGCACGCCGCGCAATCACCTGGCCGATGCGGCCCATGCCGATGATGCCGAGCGTGGCATGATGGACGTCGACGCCCAGCCACTGCTTGAGCCGCCAGCCGGTCCATTCGCCATTGCGCACCCGGCGCTCGACCTCGGTGATGCGCCGCGCGGTACCGAGGATCAGGGCCCAGGCCAGATCGGCGGTGCTGTCGTCGAGCACGCCCGGAGTATTGGTGGCCATCACACCGCGCCCAGTACACGCAGGAACGTCAATATTGTTGTAACCGACGGCAATATTGGCAACCACCTTGAGCTGCGGCGCACGCTGCAGCAGCGCAGCATCCACCCGGTCGGTCAGGCAGCACATCAAGCCATCCTTGCCCGTAACTGCGGCAGCCAGTGCCTCGGGAGCCAGGGGGGTATCGGCCTGATTGTCCTGGACGTCACAATATCCGCGCAGGTACTCCAGGGTTTCATCGAATACTTCGCGGGTGACCAGAATTTTCGGTTTTGCCATGGTTACAGCCTCAGGTTTTTTTGCGGCGCATGCTGCCGAACCAGAATTCCTGCACCATGGCTGCGTCCGGATTGTTCTCGCGCAGCCAGGCACTCGTGCGTCGCGCCCAGGCCAGCTGTGATTTCCAGACCTTCTCGAAAAACGGGTTGGAATTGGCGGCACGGTTGACCACGATCTCCCACGCCCTGAGCTGGGCCCGCAATACTCCTGCAGGGGTGCGCTGGAACTGTACCCCCTTCATCTCGCGCATCGCAGCCAAGTCCTCGGGATAACGCTGCATCACTTTCCAGGAAATGTCGGCGCTGGTCGCGTCGGCAGCGTGTCGCACCATGGCCTGCACTTCGGCCGGCAGCGCATTGAAGCGGGCACGATTGATCAGCACTTCAAATACTTCGGCGGTCTGGTGATAGCTGCGCAACATGCCGATTTTTGCGACATCCGGCATACCGAGCACACGGCCGGTGCTGGGATTGTCGAAGGCGGCAATGTCGATATCGCCGCGCTTCATGGCTGCGGGCACATCCTCGTCGGCAACCGCCACCGGGGACGCGCCCAGTTCACGCACCAACTCGGCCACTATGCCCGCCGCCTGTATGCGCAGGCCTTTCAGATCATCGGATGAGCGTATGGTTTTGCGAAACCAGCCCAGCGGCTGCGCCGGCAGCGGCCCGGTGAAAAACGGCACCACGTTGAGGTTGAGCTGGCGATGCACCAGGTTCTGGTAGAGCTCCATGCCGCCGCCATAGCGCATCCAGGCCAGAAAAACATTGGCGTCAACGCCCAACGCGGGCGCGGATCCGAACAGCGAGAAGGCGTGGTTGCGGGCATGCCAGAGGCCGGATACAGCGTGACAGCCGTCGATGGTGCCGCGGTGCACGGCATCCAGCAGGTCCTGTGGTTTGACGACCGCACCTGCCGGCAGAACCTCGACACGCAGGCGGCTGCCTGCCATGTCGTTTATTTTCTTGGCAAAATCGAGTGCGTATTCGTGATAGACATCTTTTGCCGCCCACGCACCGTGGAGGCGCAGGCGCAGCGGCGGCTGCGCAACGGCAACCATCGGAAATCCGGCTGCGGCAACACCGGCTGCACCCTGCAGAAAGCGGCGGCGTGAGGGCAAGGCGGCAGGTTCATCCCGGCGCAGCCCTGCGCCGGGGGATTCAGTCTTTTCGATCACTCGCTTTTCGACCGTACTGATTGCCAGATATCGACCACGGCCATCACGATCCCGATCAGCACGACGATGGTCAGCGCCACTTCCTTGAGTTTGAACACTACCGGCGCAACAAATATCACCAGCAATGCTGCCGCCACGATGCCTGAGAAAATGCTGAATTTCATCGACTAGCCTCCAAATCCGTTACGAAGTCGCTGCCGCCAGCCACCTGGCAGTGCGCAGCAGGCGGGCATCGCTGTCCCGCCGTCCGACCAGTTGCACGCCCAGCGGCAAGCCATTCGCTCCCTGCATCAGCGGCAGATTCAGCGCCGGCATGCCGCAAAATGTCCACAGGGTACAGCAGGACGGATCGCCGGTGGTTTCTGCCACAGGTGCGGTGGCGGGCACCGCCGGCGTGATGATCGCATCGCAGCGATCAAATATTTCAGAGAAGCCTTCGTTTATCAGCGGGATGCGCGCCCTGGCCAGCTGATAGTCCAGCGCCGTGATTTCGCGTCCGCGGGCAAGCTGGCTGCGCAGAGGCTCCGAAATCCGCTCGCGCCCCCGCTCCCATTCCGCATCGAGGTTGGCGGCCATCTCGGATTCCATGATGATGCGGTGCCAGTCCTGTGCCTTGGCAATGGTGTCCGGCAAATCGATTTCAACCACGCGATCGCCGAGCGCAGCGACCAGTTCCGCAAACGCTTCCCGGGTCTCTCCGGTGACACGTTCCCAGACCGGGCCCTTGACGAACGCAAGCAGCGGCGGCAACGGCGGCTCTTCCAGTGCGGTTTTGACGAACGGCACACGGGCACGCGGACGGGTGTCGGGGTCCGCCGGATCGTGCCCGACCAGTTGCTCAACCACCAGGGCGATGTCATCCAGCGTCCGCGCAAAAAC